>JBOGKX010000188.1:0-25323 GCA_050746125.1 Terriglobales bacterium
ACCGGTGGCAATCGCCTCGAGAAATGCGCCGAGCTCGGCGGCGAGCGGCTCCCGCGCCGGCGCGGTCAAATGCTGGTGGGTGATGCCGGGAGGGCCGGAGGCGGAGTCGGCGACGAGGCGGAAGCAATGCGCGTCCTGGCGGCTGTAGTCGAGCGATAGATAAGCGCCGGGCTGGAAGAAGCGCAGCTTGCGGACCTTTTCCGTGCTGACGCGGCTGGCGGTGAGATTGGCGACGCAGCCGTTGGCGAAGGCGACGCGCACGTTGGCGATGTCGGTGCGGGGCGAGAGGACGGGCAGGCCGACGGCTCGGACTTCGGCCATGGCGGCGGGCTCGCCGCCTGTCGCGGCGAGGAAATCGAGCACGATGTCGAGATCGTGAATCATAAGGTCCAGCAAAACGTCGACATCGAGGCTGCGCGGAGAAAAAACGCTCAGGCGGTGGATTTCGAAGAACAGCGGCGTGGTCACCAAGGGCCGCACTAGCTGCACGGCGGGATTGAAGCGCTCCAGATGTCCGACTTGCAGGACGCGGCGCGCGGCGCGGGCGGCGGCGACGATGGCGTCGGCTTCGGCCAGCGAAGGGGCGATGGGCTTCTCGATCAAGACGTGCTTGCCCAGCGCCAAGACGGCGGTGGCGACTTCGGCATGGGCCACGGTGGGAACGCAGACGCTGGCGGCGTCGATTTCGGCTAGGAGGGCCGGCAAGCTGGGGAAGGCGCGGGTTTGGTGCTCGGCGGCGAGGCGCGCGGCGCGCTCGGCGTCGCGGTCGTAGAGCCCCGCAAGGCGGGCGCCGGGCAGCGCCGCATACACGCGCGCGTGGTGGCGCCCGAAGGCGCCGCAGCCGATAACCCCGACACGGATCGCGTCGCCCATGGCTGGGGCTATGCGGCGGCCTCCCGCGCCTCGCCGACGATGGCGATGCCGGCGGCGTCGGCGGCGGCCAGCAGGGGCTCGCGATCGAGCAGCAGCGTGATGCCGGCCTCCACGGCCAGAGCGCTGGCATGGGTTTCGCGCATCACTTCGATCGTGGCGGCGCCGACGACCGGCACGTCGAAGCGCAAGTCCTGATTCGGCTTGGCGACTTTGATCAGAGTCAGCGGGCGGCCACCGGCCATAGTTGCAGCGCGGCGCAGGGTGGCATCGGTTCCTTCCATGGCCTCGACGGCGACGCAGGCGCAATCGGCGATGACGACGCTCTGGCCGATATCCATGGCGGCGACATGGCGGGCCAGGCGCAAGCCATAGGCGATGTCGGCTCGCTCGCGGGCATCGGGCGCGCGGCGGGTGAGCGGGCCCTTTCCGGCCAGCAATGGCGCCAGGAACTGCGTCGAACTCTCCAGCTCGATGCCCTCGTCACGGAGCACGCGGGCGACGGCGCCGATCAGCGAGTCGGTGTTCTTGACCGCCAGCGAGCCCAGTACTTTTAGGAGGCGCCAATCGGGGCGGATGCTGGAAAAGATTTGCTTGTGCTGTACCTGGCCGGCCATGATGGCGCGGCGAATGCCTTCGCGGTGGAAGAGATCGATCAGCTTGCCCAACTGGCCCAAGCCCAGCCAATGCACCGGCGCGCCGAGCGCGGCGATGGCGGGATCGGTTTCCTCGCGGATCGCCGCCACCACCATGGCTACGCCGCGGCTGCGCGCCGCCTCCAGCACCAGGAAAGGGAAGCGGCCGTTGCCGGCGATCAGTCCATACCGTTCGGCGGGAGCATCGTTGGGCATGGGTGGGGCGCTGGCTACTTAATCACGCCGCGCTGGCTGGCGGCGATAAAGGCGGCCAAGGCGGCCACGTCCTTGGTTTGCGGTTCGGCGTTGATGCGCTCCAGCGCCTGCGTGGTGTTGAGGCCGGAGTGGAGCAGGAGGCGGAAAGCGCGTTGCAGCGCTTCGATGCGCGCCCGGTCGAAGCCGCGCCGCTCCAGGCCGATGCCGTTCACCCCGAAGGCGTGCGCCTCGCGCCGCGCCGAAGTCTTGCTGAAGGGCAGCACGTCCTGCGTCACCACCGTGCCGCCGCCCACATAGGCGTGGCAACCGACGCGCACGAACTGATGCACGGGCGAAAAGGCGCCTATCGTGGCGTAATCCTCGACCTGCACGTGCCCGCCTAGGGTGGCGCAGTTGGCGAGCAGGCAGTGATCCCCGATCGCGCAGTCGTGCGCTACGTGGCAGTAGGCCATGAACAGGTTGTCGCTGCCGATGCGGGTGACGCCGCCGCCCTTGACCGTGCCGCGGTGCAGGCTGCAAAATTCGCGAATCACGTTGCGGTCGCCGATCTCGAGCCGCGTCGGCTCGCCGGCATAGGTCAGGTCTTGGGGCGCCAAGCCGATGGTGGTGAACGGGAATACGTGGTTGTGGCTGCCCAGCCGGGTCGGCCCCTCGATGACCACGTGCGCATCCAGGCGGCACTGTTCGCCCAACTCGACTTCGGCGCCGACGATGCAATAGGGGCCGATCGTGCACGAGTCGGGGATGCGGGCGCCGAATCCGACGATGGCGGTAGAGGCGATGGGCATTGGCAATGGGGGCGGCGTTCACTCCGCCGCGTTGCGGCGGCCGACATGGCAGCTCAGCACCGCCTCGGCCGCGAGCTTGTCTTCGACGAAGGCACGGCCGCTCATCTTGCCGTGAGCGGTGCGCCAGGCCAGCACCGAGACCTCCAGCCGCAACTGATCGCCGGGCACCACCGGGCGGCGAAAGCGGGCCTGCTCGACGCCGGTGAAGAAGATCAATTGCTCCCGCGGTTGTTCGGCTTCCAGCATGATCAGCAGCGCGCCGGCTTGCGCCATCGCCTCCAGCACCAGCACGCCGGGCATGATGGGGTGCCCGGGGA
The DNA here is from genome assembly GCA_050746125.1 of Terriglobales bacterium. GTDB lineage: Bacteria > Acidobacteriota > Terriglobia > Terriglobales > SCQP01 > JAJPKR01. The sequence continues at coordinate 2,827 of JBOGKX010000188.1, forward strand.
AATGGCCGGCGAAGAAGGGCTCGTTGGCGGAGACGTTTTTGAGCGCGATGATGCGTTTGCGAGGCTCGTGTTCGGTCACGCGGTCGATGAGCAAAAAAGGATAGCGGTGCGGCAGCAGCTGCTCGATGACGTTGATGTCGAGCGGCAACGAGCGCGGGGGCGCGGGGGCGGCGGTGGTGTCGGGCACGGTCGGTCGGGCTCCGGGGACTTTTGAATTATATTCCGTATGCTTTCGCGCTCCGCCCGGGCGGTTATAGTAAAGGGCGCCTCGCTGGCATGGACACCGCCCTCAGTCCCGATCTCGCCGCCCTGGCGCCGCGCCTGCGCGCTCTGGTCGCGGCTCGCGCCCCCGCCGCGCTGGAGCGGCTGCGCCAGTGGGTCGAGCGCGAAAGCCCCAGCACCGACAAAGAAGCCGTGGACGCTTGCGGGCGCGCCATCTGCGACGACTTTGTCGCCGCAGGCGCGCCACTCACCCTCCATCGCCAGGACGAGGTGGGCGACCATTACGAACTGGTCCTGGCGCCGGGGCGCGAGCCGGGGCCCGGCTTGCTCCTGCTCGGCCACGTGGATACGGTTTATCCGCTCGGCACCCTGCCTTCAATGCCGTTTCGCCATGCGCAGGGGCGTGTCGCCGGCCCCGGCGTTTTGGACATGAAGGGCGGCGTGCTGGCGGCCTACGAGGCCTGGGTGGCGCTGCGTCATTTAGGCCTGGAAGCGCGGCGGCGGGTCATGCTGCTGCTGGTATCGGACGAAGAGACCGGCAGCGCCACCTCGCGTCCGCTCACCGAGCGGCTGGCGCAGCACGCCGGGGCGGTGCTGGTGCTCGAGCCGGGCAGCGGGCCGGAAGGACGCCTCAAGACGGCGCGCAAGGGAATCGCCCACTTCGACGTGCGTGCCACGGGCGCCGCCGCCCACGCCGGCGTGGATTTCGCCCAGGGGGCGAGCGCGGTGCTGGAGCTGGCGCGGCAGACGGTCGAGTGGGCGACGCTGACCGACCTGGAACGCGGCGTCACCGTCAATCCGGGCGTGTTGCGCGGCGGCACGCGTTCGAACGTGGTGGCGGCGGAAGCCGCTCTTGAATTGGACGCCCGCGCTTGGCGCCTGGGGGATTTGCGTGCCGTCGAGCAGCGCATCCTGGCGGCGCGGCCCTGCGACGAACGGGTAAAGCTGGAAGTGAAAGGCGGCATCAATCGCCCGCCGATGGAGCGCTCGGCGGGCGGCGCGGCGCTTTTCGCCCGTGCCCGGGAACTGGGCGCCATGCTTGGCCTAGACCTCGAAGAAAGCGCCACGGGCGGCGGCTCGGACGGCAACTTCACCGCCGCTCTGGGGGTGGCCACGCTCGACGGCCTGGGTCCGGCCGGCGGCGGCGCGCATTCGCCCGGCGAATACTGCCTGGCCGAGACGCTCGTCTCGCGCTCCGCGCTGCTCGGTTTGCTGCTGCTGGCGCTCTAGTGCACGTACACGGCGGCGAGCCGGCCCACGCCGTAGGTGACGACCGCTTCCAGCACGCCAATGATCGTCATTTCCGCGCCGCTCCAGAACCACGAGCGGTTCGTGAACAAGCTCTTGGCCGCGCCCACGGCAAAATGCGCCGCCAAGCTGACGACGAAGGCGGCAATCACGGCCGGGAAGCCGGAAAGGAAGAAGAAGGGAATGACGGGTATGATGGCGCCGGCCGCGGTCGAGAGGCCGGCCGACCACGCGGCCGAAGCCGGGCGGCGCGTGGGCTCGCCCGCCAAGCCCAACTCCTCGGCGGCCATGCTCTGCAGGAACTGGCGGGGGTCCTGCTCCAGGCGGGCAACCAGGGCGTCGGCCTCGCTTTCGGTAAAGCCCTTGAGTTGGTAGAAGAGGCTGAGTTCCTCGCGCTCTTCCTCCGGCGCCTCGGCGATCTCGCGCGATTCGCGGTGGATCTCGGCATCGTACAACTCGCGTTCGCTCTTGGCGGCGAGATATGCGCCCGCGCCCATCGAGAGCGCGCTGGCGATCATCCCGGCAATGCCGGAAACCAGGACGTAATGTCCCCTGTCGGTGTAGCCGGCGACACCCGATACGATGCCGAAGACGGCGCCGAGCCCGTCGTTGGCGCCGTAAATGGCGTCGCTGAGCCAGTTGTGCTCGTGGCGGTGCCAATGTTCGCGGCCCATCACCAGGGACAGGGCGCGAGCCGGGCCGTGAGCGCGGGCGAGCAGGCGCAGCTTACGGGCGTGCGAGCGCTCCTCGCTCTCGATTTCGCCCAAGATGTCGCCCGCCTCCGGGCCGAAACGCACCTCCATGCGCCGGTAGCGAGCGGCGGTGGAGACCTCGCCGGTCTCGCGGCGGCGGATGGCAGCCTCCGTGCCCATCCAACTCAACAGCCGCAAACGCCAGCGGCCCAGCCAGCCGATGCCTTGCTCCGTCCCCTCGCCGCCCATCTCCGCCAGCCTTTCCCGCCAGCGCTGGGCGTGCCGCTGCTCGCTGGCCGCCAGCTTGAGCAGCAGTTGGCGGCGGGTGGGATCCTGCTCCTGTGCCGCCAACTGCTCGTACATCGCGGCGTCTTCGCGCTCGGCGGCCAGGTTTTCCTCGATCACGCGCAGCAGTTCGCCGCGCGCGCGGGCGCTCAGGCGGCGCGGCACCGGCGCCGCCGTGGGCGGATCGCCGCTCGCTCGAGGGCTGTCGGGCATGAGCGAAGCATAGCAAATGGGGCTGCCCGTGCCGCGATGGCGCCTGGCGCCCAAGCGGGCACGCATGATGCGGCGCGTATGATAATGCCGCATGGAGCCGATGCCGTCCCTGGCCGGCCTGCTGCAGCGGGCGGCTAATCCCGCCGCCGCCGAACGCGCTCTCGACCGCTTTTTGCAGGCTGCCGGCGCAGCCACGCTGGCGCGCTTGCGCGCCCATCCGCGGCAGCTCCAGCCGTTGCTGGTGATCTTTGGACATAGCCAGTTTTTGGCCGAGGCGCTGATTCAGAATCCCGAGCTCGCCGACTGGCTCGAGCAAGCCCGCCAGCAAGATCGCATCTTGCAGCCCGAGGAGTTGGCCGCCGACTTGGCCGAGCAGGCCGCGCCGGCGCGGCCGGAAGAGCGGCCATTGACCCTGGTGCGCTGGAAGAAGCGCGAACTCCTGCGCATCGCCCTGCGCGACCTCACCGGGCAAGCCACCCTGGCCGAAACCACTCTGGAGCTCTCGAATCTCGCCGACGCGCTCCTGGCCCGCGCCTACTCCTGGGCTTGGAACGATCTGGTGGCACGCTTCGGCACTCCCATGGCGGGCGAGGAGGCAAGCCGGGAAGTGGCCGGCTTGGCGATCCTGGGGCTCGGCAAGCTGGGCGGCGAGGAGCTCAATTACAGCTCCGATATCGATCTCATGTTCCTCTATTCCGCCGAGGGCCGCACCGATGGGCATGGCGCGGCTGGCCCGACCTCGAATCGCGAGTTCTTCGTTCGCCTGGCGCAAGAAACGGTGCGGCATGTCTCGACGCCGACCGCGGAGGGCATGGCCTATCGCGTGGACTTGCGGCTGCGTCCCGCCGGACGCGAAGGTGAGATTGCGTTGCCACGCGAGCAGGCGCTGGCCTACTACCGCCGCGAGGCCCGCCCTTGGGAGCTCCAAATGCTGATCAAAGCGCGCCCCTGCGCCGGACAGCGGGAACTGGGCAAGGCTTTCCTGACGGAACTGACGGAGTGCATCTATCCGCCGCTCGCCGGCGCCGAGGTGATCGCCGCCGTGCGCGAAACACGCGAGCGCGTGCGGGAGCGGCTGCACGGTGATCGCTCGCGGCGGCGCCGCTCCGCCGATCTAGACGTCAAGCTCGACCGCGGCGGCATTCGCGATATCGAATTTTTGACGCAAGGCGTGCAGCGGCGCTTCGGCGGCCGCGATCCCTGGCTGCGCGCCGCCAATACCCTTCAGGCTTTGCAACGCCTCCATGACAAGGGACATCTGGATGGACAGCAGTTTCAAGCGCTATCGAGCGCATATTCGCTGTTGCGGCATGTCGAGCACCGCTTGCAACTGCGCCTGGGCCAGCAGACTCACGTGGTGCCCAGCGAGCCGGAGGCTCTGCGCATGTTGGCGCAGGGAATGCGGCGCGCGCTCCGTTTCGATCAATCGCAGCCGACGAATGGCGCCGCCGACGAGCCGTGGCTTCTGGCGGAATTGCAGCGCGCCATGAACCAGGTCGCGGCGCTTTTCGAGGAACTGCTGCCGGCTCCCGCCGCGGGCGGCGGCGAATTTCGCCTGCGGTCCGACCTGCCGGTGCATGGAGCTAGCCCCGCCCGCCGGCTCGATCACCTGCGCCGCCAGTTGGCGCCGCAGTTGTCGCCGCGGGGGCGCCATCAATGGGAGCGGCTTTTGGCGTCGCTCGCGGGCCACGAGCAAGCCGCGGAGTCGTTCGGCCGCTGGCCCACGGCGGTCCTCGATCGCTTGGTTGCGATCCTCAATACCAGCGAGTTCCTCGTCGATGCGCTGGCGCTTCGCCCGCAGGGTTGGGAGTGCCTGCTCGACCCTTTGCCGCCTCCCGACGAGCGGCAATTGCCTTTGTTGCCGGGCGAAGGCGCCGGCCCGGGCGCCGCCCTCGCGAGCCAGGTCTTGGGCGCAGGCGAGAGCCTTGGCGAGCGCATGCGCCGCTTGCGGCTGCTCTACCAGGGCCGCCTCTGCCAATATGTCGCCGGCGAGCTGGCGGCGCCCGGCGCCATTCGTCCCACCTTGCGCCGCCTGACGGACTGGGCCGAAGCGGCCATCCAAGGCGCCTTGCTCGTCGCCGCCGAGGCGCGCAAGGCGGATCCGCGGCGCATCGCCGTGCTGGCCCTCGGCCGGCTCGGCATGCGCGAATTCGATCTGCTCTCGGATGCCGATCTCGTATTCGTGGCCGAGCCCGAGAACCTCGACTCCGCTACCCAAGTGGCTACCACCATGCTGGAGGTGCTGACGAGTTACACGCAAGAGGGGATCGTGTTTCCGGTCGATGCGCGGCTTCGCCCGGAGGGAACGCAGGGCGAACTCGTGCACACCCCCAATGGCCTTCGTGAATATTTTTATGCTCGCGCCAATGCCTGGGAGGCGGCGAGCTACCTGAAGCTGCGCGCCGTCGCCGGTCATCGCGGGTTGGCCGACACGGTGGCCAGTCGGATTCGCCAAGCCATCGCCTGCCGGTTTTCCGATTGGCGTATGTATCGCACTGAACTGGGGGCCATGCGGAGCCGCATCGAGCACGAGCAGCGCCCCGGCCAAGGGCCCTTCAAGACCGGCCCCGGCGGCAGTTTCGACTTCGATTTCATCCTCTCAAGTATCGCTTTAGAAAGTGGATTGGCGGACCTGACATGCCAGGACTTGGCTACAGCGTTTCACTCTCTAGCCGAGCATGATCGCGGGTTCTTGCCACCACCGCTGGCGCGGGAGTTGAGTAGGCTTGCGGGTCAACTGCGCGCCGCCGATCACGTGCTGCGCATCGTGACCGGCAAAGCTCCGCGCGGGACCGCGCTGGCGGATGCCGCGGCGAATCCGGCCGCCCGCCTATGGGCCGGCATGATGCGCCAGCCGCTCGCCGGCGAAACGTTCGCCGCCGCGGTCGATGCGGCGCTGCGGCGCGTGCGCGAAATCTACGACCATGTCATGCGCTAAGATGAAACGTTTGGACGTTGCCGTGCCCTTCAGCCCATGCCACGCCTGAACACCCGGCCAAAACTGATTCGTGCCGTTTACTGGGCGGGCGTGGTTGCGGTGCTGGCGGGCGTGGCGCTGCGGTTCGCGGCGGGGTGGCAAAACGTGGGCGTGGGATTGGCGATAATCGGCGCCTTGGCCATACTCTCCGCTCGCGTGGTGGGCCGCTTGCGCCTGTAGGCCCTAATCGGAAACCCATATGCGCTCATTCAATGGAATATCCGTGCCGACGGAAGGCGAAGCGATTCAGTTTCGCGACGGCCGATTTGCCGTGCCCGACCGGCCGATTATCCCCTACATCGAAGGCGATGGGACGGGGCGAGACATTTGGAAGGCCAGCCGCCGCGTGTTCGACGCGGCAGTGCGGCAGGCCTATGGCGGCCGGCGGCAGGTGATGTGGTATGAAGTGCTGGCCGGGGAAAAAGCCCATCAGCGCCTCGGCACCTGGCTGCCTGACGACACCGTCGAAGCGGTGCGCGAGTTTCGCGTCGCCATCAAGGGTCCGCTGACCACGCCCGTGGGCGGCGGGATTCGCAGCCTCAATGTTGCCCTGCGGCAAATCCTCGACCTGTACGCCTGCGTGCGCCCGGTCAAACACTATCCAGGCGTCCCCTCGCCGGTGCGGCATCCGGAGCGGATGGACCTGGTGATCTTCCGCGAAAACACCGAAGACGTTTATGCCGGCATCGAATTTCGCGAAGGCTCGCCCGAAGCGCTTAAGCTGATCGGCTTCTTGGAACGCGAGATGGGCAAAAAGATCAAGCCTGATTCTGGCGTCGGCATCAAGCCGATGTCGGTCAGCGGCTCCAAGCGGCTGGTGCGCATGGGCATCGAGTACGCCATCGCGCACAAGCGCAACCGCGTGACGCTGGTGCACAAGGGGAACATCCAAAAATTCACCGAAGGCGCGTTTCGCGACTGGGGCTATCAGGTCGCCAAGGAAGAGTTCGGCAACGTTTGCGTCACCGAGGAGCAATTGGCGCAGCCGCCCTACAACGGCGAACTGCCGGCGGGCAAAATCTTGGTCAACGATCGCATCGCCGACTCGATGTTCCAGCAGGTATTGACGCGCGCCGACGAATATCAGGTGGTGTGCACGCCGAATCTCAATGGCGATTACCTCTCCGACGCCTGCGCCGCGCAGGTGGGCGGGCTGGGCATGGCGCCCGGCGCCAACATGAGCCCCGAATACGCGTTCTTCGAGGCCACGCACGGCACCGCGCCCAAATACGCCGATCAAGACGTGGTCAACCCCGGCTCGCTGTTGCTGAGCGGCGTCATGATGTTTCACGCCTTGGGCTGGAGCGAGGCGGCCGACGCGATCGAGCGGGCCCTGGCGCAAACCATTGTCCAAAAGCGCGTCACATACGATTTGGAAAGGATGATGCCGGGAGCGAAGCGCCTGAAGACCAGCGAATTCGCTTCGGCATTGATCGAGAACTTGGGCGTGGTGGTGCCTGCCGGCGCTTGAGACCGCCGCGCGAAACCGCGGCCACAGAAGGGAAAACAATGGCGAGAAAGAAAGTCACGGTGGTGGGCGCCGGCAATGTCGGCGCCACTACCGCTCATTGGTTGGCGGCCGCGGAGTTGGCCGACGTCGTGCTCACCGACATTGTCGAAGGCGTCCCCCAAGGCAAAAGCCTGGATCTGCTGGAAGCCATGCCCATCATCGGCCGCGACGTCCGCGTCGCGGGCAGCAACGGCTACGAGGAAACCGCCAACTCCGATCTGGTGGTCATCACCGCCGGGCTGGCGCGCAAGCCGGGCATGAGCCGCGACGACCTGCTCAAGAAGAACTACGACGTCATCGCCGCCACGGTGAAAAACGTGGTCGCCCATTCCCCCAACAGCATCTTGATCCTGGTCACCAATCCGCTCGACGCCATGGCGCAGGCGGCCTTCAAGCTTTCCGGCTTCTCGCGCAATCGGGTGATCGGCATGGCCGGCGTGCTGGATTCGGCTCGCTTCGCCGCCTTCATCGCCGAGGAGCTGAAGGTGTCGGTGGAGAACGTACAGGCTTTCGTGCTGGGCGGCCACGGCGACACCATGGTGCCGCTGCCGCGCTTCACCACCGTGGCCGGCATCCCCATCACCGAGCTTCTCGACCCGCCCACCATCGAGCGGCTGGTGCAGCGCACCCGCGACGGCGGCGCCGAAATTGTCAAATACCTCAAAACCGGCAGCGCCTATTACGCGCCGTCGGCGGCGGTGGTCGAGATGGCGGAAGCGATCTTGAAAGACAAGAAGAAGATCCTGCCCTGCGCCGCCTATCTGGAGGGCGAATACGGTATTCGCGGCCTCTTCGTGGGCGTGCCCTGTAAACTGGGCGAGCGCGGCATCGAGGATGTGATCGAAGTGCGGCTCACGGCGGAAGAAAGCGCCGCCCTGCGCCGCTCCGCCGATGCGGTGCGCGAGTTGACTGCCACCCTCGGCCTCTAAGGAAAAAAGAAAGGGCGATTGGCATGGAAGAACGTAAAGCTGCGGTTACTCTGAAGGGCAATCCCTTCACCCTGCTCGGTCCGGAGCGCAAAGCGGGCGACAAGCTCCCCGATTTCACGCTCACCGACACTTCCCTCAAGCCGGTGACCAGCGCGGGCACCCGCGGCACGGTGCGCATCTTCGCCAGCGTGCCGTCGCTCGACACGCCGGTCTGCGATTTGGAAACGCGCCGCTTCAACGAGGAAGCCACTCAGCTTGGCGGCAACGTGCGGGTGATCACGGTGAGCATGGACCTGCCCTTCGCCCAGAAGCGCTGGTGCGGCGCCGCCGGCGTGGAGCATGTGCAGACCCTCTCTGATTACCAGAGCGGATCCTTCGGCCGGGCGATGGGGACGATGATCAAGGAGCTGCACCTCGAGTCGCGGGCGGTTTTCGTCGTGGATAAGAACGATGTGATTCGTTACGCCGAGTACGTGCCCGAAGTGGGAGAGCATCCCAATTACGATCGGGCGCTCGCGGCGGCGCGGCAGCTCGTGGGGGGGTAAACTTAAGTCCGTGGCCGAGACGCCGCCTGCCTCTTCCGCCCCCGCGCCCAGCTTCGAGCAGTGCCTCAAGCGCTTGGAAGCGATCGTCGCCGAGTTGGAGCGCGCCGATCTGCCGCTCGACGACTCCATCCGGCTCTTCGAGGAAGGCATGGCGCTCTCGAACGACTGCCGCCGCCAACTCGACGAGGCGGAGGGCAAGATCGAAATCCTGATGAAGCGCAACGGCGGCGTACAGGCCGAGCCGTTTGAGCTCAAAGACGAATAGCCGCGACGGACCGCGGCTAAGCGCTGAAGTAGAAGCGATTTTTGCCCTCCCGTTTGGCCCGGTACAGGGCCAGGTCGGCGGCGCGCAGCAGGCTGATGCTGTCGGTGCCGTCTTGCGGGCAAATGGCCACGCCGATCGAGACGCGCAGATTGAGCGGCTTGGGAATTTCCGGCGCCCAAAAGGCGGAGTCGCGCACGTTGTCGCGCACGCGCGTGGCGACGAAGCGCGACCCTTCATGATCCGATCCCGGCAGAATGATCGCAAACTCGTCGCCCCCGTAGCGCGCGAATGTATCCACTTCCCGCATGTCGCGCGTGACCACGCGGGCAAATTGTCGCAATACCTCGTCACCCGCATGATGGCCCCAGCGGTCGTTGATGCTCTTGAAATCGTCAATATCGAGCAGCAAGACGCCGCACGCGGCGCGATTCCGCAGCGTGCGTTTGACCTCTTGCCCGAGCTCCTGCTCGAAGTAGCCGCGCGTCCGCAAGCCGGTAAGGAAGTCGGTGAAGGCCATGCGGACCAATTTCTGCGCCGAGTGGGCCCGTTCGAGCTGATTTTCGGCAAGCAAGCCCAGCAGCCACAGCATCTGCGCGTCTTGGCTGGTGAAGCCGGGATCCCGGCGCCGAAACAGCTGTAGCGCGCCGGCCACGCCGAACTCCAAAAACAGCGGTACCGCCAGCGCGTGCCGCGCCTCGAGCCGGCTTAGAAAAGCGTTCAGTTCCGCATGTTCGCCTAGCCCGCACAGAATCGGCTTGGCGGCGCCGGCACACCACGCGGTGAGCAGATTGTCGTTGAGATCGGGCACGGCAATGCCCTCGAAATGCCGGGTGACTTGCAGTGCCGGCTCTTGTTCCGGGCTGCCGGTAAAGGCCAGCAGCTCGCGATCGGCCCATTTCATCTGGTCGGCCACGTCGATGGCCAGATGCAGCACGGTAGGCAACGACATATCCATCCCGGCCAGCAAGGCCATGCGCAGCAGCACGACGAGATCGTTTAGTCGCTGGGCGAAGATCTCCGGCGTGGGATCGGAGATGACCTCCACGATAAATTGCGGGGGAACGGCAGAGGACCCGAAGCTCATGGAGAAGCAGCGGCCAAGGCGGCAATTCTGAATCCGTGAGATGCGCGCGCCCGCCTGCAAGCAATCTCCGGCGTGGTGGCGCGTGCGCCTGCCCTCGCCGAGCCGCCGCCGCGGGGCGGCGAAAAATCCCTGTTCGGGGGTACGGCCGCCGCCTGCGCTCGCATATCTTCCTTGTTGCACTAGCGGGCTTAGGAGCGAGCGCATGCCAATCTCGATCTTGGTGGCCGACGAGGAGTTGTGGGCCTTTCGCCAGATTTTCCAGGAAGCCTGCGGCGGCGAGGCGCGCTTGATCCCAGCCTGGCCGATTGCGCTGGCCCAGGACTTGATTCGCCGCGCCCAACCGGATTGGATCTTTCTCGGCGCGGGTGACAGCGGCGCCGCCCAGGCCTGCCGCCAAGTGCGGCGATGGGCGCCGCGGGCGCGATTGATCGGAGTCGGCGGTCCGGCTCGGGCGGAGGCGGCTTTGGAGTTGGCGCGGCTGGGAATGGAAGGGCTCTTGTCGCGGCCACTGGCGACGCCGGCCCTGCGCGCGCAGATTTCCGCCCTGCTGGCGGTCGAAAACGCGGCAGCGGCGAGCGAAACCGAACTGCCGATGCTCATCGGCGAGGATGACGGCTTGGAGCAGGCCCGGCAGTTGATCGAAAAAGTCGCCCCCACCGACGCCAGCGTGCTGCTTCGCGGCGAGAGCGGCACGGGCAAGGAGGTGGCCGCCGGCTTGATTCATCGCCTTTCGCTGCGCCATGCCGCTCCGTTCATCAAGCTCAACTGCGCCGCCATCCCGCGCGAGTTGCTGGAGAGCGAGCTCTTCGGTTACGAGCCGGGCGCTTTTACCGGCGCGTCGCGCAAGAAGGCCGGCAAATTCGAGCTAGCGCATGGAGGCACGATCTTTTTGGACGAAATCAGCGAATTGCACCCCAGCATGCAGGCCAAGCTGCTGCATATTTTGCAAGACGGCGAATTCTCTCGCCTGGGCGCCGAATCTAGCCAGACCGCGGAGGTGCGAGTCATTGCCGCCTCTAATTTGGATTTGGAGGCCGCGGTGGCGGGGGGGCGCTTCCGTGCCGATTTGTACTATCGGCTCAATGTGGTCTCCGTCCGACTTCCGCCGCTGCGCGAGCGCGCGGGCGATATCCCCTATCTGGTCGAGTACTTTCGCCGCCGCCATGCTCGCCAGTACGGCGCCGAGGTCGCGCCGCTCAGCCCAGACGCGATGAGTCGCTTGCAGCAATATCCCTGGCCGGGCAACGTGCGCGAATTGGAAAACTTCGTGCGCCGCTACCTGATCCTGGCGGATGAGGCACAGGCGCTCGACGAGTTGGCCAAGCCGGCGCGCGAGAGCACGGCGACAATGCCTCGGCCGGGGGCTCCAGTTTTGGCCGCCAGCCAGCCCTCGCTGATCGAGATTGGCCGCCGCGCCGCGCGCGAGGCGGAGCGCGCGGCGATTCTCGGCGCTCTCGAACAAACCCGCTGGAACCGCCGCCAGGCGGCGCGCCTGCTGAAGGTCAGCTACAAGGCGCTCCACAACAAATTGCGGGATATGAAACAAGATGCCGCTCCGCCGCCGGTTCGCCCGGCGGGCGCGATGCGCCCTTGGCCGGCGGCGGAGGGCCGCTCGCGCGCGGCGGCTGCCGGCTGATAAGGTTTCTCCGGGGAAGGTGCCCGTCTTTTCGTCTGCTTGCTTAGTACTCCGGCAGTTTTCTCCAAGCCCGCTTGTTTGCCCTTCTGGTTGCCCGCCTTCCCCGGCGGATGCTGATCCCGCGGCCCGTGGCTGGGAAGCCGATCTCTCGTTTCGCGGCCTCGCCGGAACGGGTATATCATGGCGGCATCGAGAGGGAGGTTTTCATGGTTACTCGTTCTATCGAAAGCGCTGGCGTGCATGGTGCGCCGGCTCAGCTTTCCACGCCGAGCGACATCGACCGCCATGGCGCCGAGGAGATTGCTCGCGCTCTGAATCCGGTCATCGCCGATGCCATTGCTCTTTACGTCAAGACCAAAAACTTTCACTGGCATCTGGCTGGACCGCATTTTCGCGACTACCACTTGCTCTTCGACGAACAAGCGGAAGCGATCTTCGCCTCGATCGACCCCCTAGCCGAAAGGCTGCGCCGCATCGGCGCCACTACCATCCGCAGCATCGGGCATGTCGGAGAGCTGACGAAAGTTGCCGACGACAACGAGCAGTATGTACCCGCGGAGGAGATGGTGCGCCGCCTCATGGAGGACAACCGCGGCATGGCCAAACGGCAACGCGAGGCCCTGGCCTTATGCGACAAGTACGACGACCACGCCACCTCGAACGTTCTCGAAGAGATTTTGAACGGCACCGAGCGGCGCGTGTGGTTCCTCTTCGAAGTCTTGCAGGGAGAGGCGTCGCGTCCCAAACCGCACCGCGCTGCTTGAAGGGAATCGAATGCCGGTAGGCTGCGCGGGGCCAAGGACTGCGCCACGGTTCTCTTGACGGGGCTGTTCGGCAGCGCCGCACCTGCGATCTCGCCCCAATGGATCCTGCCGTTTCTCTCCGCAGTGGAGGGTATCCACCTCTCTGCCCCGAAAGGCGCGAATTTTGTTGTCCGCGCTCCGGAAGAGCGATAGCGTTTCTAGATACTTATTAGGGGGTCTGAATTCGTGGCACAAGAGTTCAATCGTGAAGACGCGGGCGTGGTGGGCGGATTATTCGACACCGACGCTAAAGCCGAGAGGGCAGTGCAGGAACTGGAAAAGGTTGGCTTTCCGCGGCGCGACATCGGCATTGCCGTGCGCGAAGGCAGAGGAGAGGAATTGCCGGCAGTCGAGCGAGCGCGCGAGCAAGAGGAATCACAACCGGATTTCCTGTCGCGGATGCGGCGGATGTTTGGCGGTCAACCCCGCTCGGCCCAAAGCCCCGAGTTGGGCGCGCGACTACCGAAGGACCGCGCCGATTACTTCGTGCAGGAAGTCGGCCGGGGGAAAATCTTGGTGACTGTCCAATCGGGCGATCGCGCCGCCGACGCGGAGCGCATCTTGGCGGCGAGCGGCGCCGACTTGGGCGCGGGAGCCCGGGCCGCTTCTCCGGCGCCGGCCGGGAAAGGGGAAACGGGTCGTCAGCGCGTGCAGTTGGTCGGCGAGGCCTTGCGTGTCAGCAAGACAACCGAGCCGGCCGGCGAGGTGCGCGTTCGCAAGGAAGTCGTCGAAGAGACGCAGACCGTGCAGGTTCCGGTTAGCCACGAGGAGATCGTCGTGGAGCGCGGGCCGGCAACGGGCGAACCCGCGGGGCGACCGGTGGGCGAGGGCGAAGAGGTGCGCATTCCGCTGACCCAGGAGCGAGCACAGGTTGAAAAGGAGTCCGTGGACAAGGGCTACGTGGACGTAGCGAAGAAAAAGATCGAAGAGGTGAAGAGCTTCACTGAAAAGCTTCGCCACGAAAAGGCAGACGTCGAAGGCGCCGGGGAAGAAAAGGAAGGGGAAAAGGGCACCCCTCCCTCCGACAGAGCGGCCTAGCGGGCGCCTTTCGGGAAATCGGCGCCGCTATTTGGGATGGCACTGCTCGCAGGGGCAAATCTCGCGCAAGTAATTCCAGGTGAATAGGCCGGTGTCATGGTCGTCGCTGAAATGGAATTGCAAGGCGTAGCGCCCGATGGGCTGCGCCGCTTTCAGCGTCGCGCCAGCCGGTTTGAAGATGGGGAGGGGATGGCCGCCGGCGGCCGCCTCTCCCCCAACGCGCGTCGTGGGTTCCCCATGAGTTCCGGCGCAACTAGCGCAGGGACAACGCTCACGAAGATAGCGGATCGCATATCGGCTGATATGCCCGTCGCCCCAGGTAACGGTAATGCCCTGCGAGAGTGAGATGTCCACCGACTGCGGCTCGCGCACGGCCACCGGCATGGGACATCCCTCCTACGGAGAGTCTTTCACGGTTGACCTGGTGTAAGCAAGATCACCGCCACGCCCTCGTGCTCGAGCGCAAGATGCAGTCGCGTGCCACCCGCGACGGGCTCCGGGCTTAGGGCGCGGTTCGCCAGCAGATCGGTGGCATGGGCGCCGGCAGAACCGGCCAGGGTGAAGTCGAATGAGCCGGCGGCGCCGCGGTTGATCGCGATCAGAAGCGTTTTGCTCCCGTCGCGCAGCAGCCGCGCCTCGACCTGACTTGCGGCGCCGCCCATCGCCGCCGCCACCTCGACCGGCGCGCGTGCTCCCGCCCAGGCTGCCAAGGCTTGCAAGGCCCGGATGGCGCTGCCGCCGCTCTTCTCGGCAGCCATGCCGAGAAAACTGCCGATGAAGACGGTGCGGCCTTTGCCGTACCTCGAGACCACCACGGCCGGCTGGCCGTTGCCGAAGCGGGCCCATATCGTGCCGCGTACAACGCTCAAGTCTTCCTCGAACTGTGAGGCGGGCACCTTCAGCCCAGCCAGGCCTTCGGGCGCGTCGGCAGCGAACGTGTAGTCGGCGTGCGTGCCCGGCCATAGCGCTGTTTCCCGCACGCCAAAAACTTGATCGAGGCCGGCGCCGGGGATGCGCACATTGGCATCGCCGTGCTCGTCGTTCCACGCCAGGCGAGCTTCGGAGATGACCGTGCCGCCATTTTCGACGTAGCTCGCCAGGGCGCTCGAGGCGGCGCGCGAGAGCGTGATGGGGTAGGGAAGATAGACCGCCTGGTAGCGCGCCAGGCCGCCCAGTTCGACCTGATGCGCGTGGATGAACTCGACCGGGATATTTTCCTGCCACAGCGCTTGGTATACGCCCTGCATGGAATCGCGAACTGCCGTGCCCGGCCCGACCGTATCCCCGCCGCTGAGGTACGAGAGCGGGTTGTAAAGGATCGCAATACGCGCCGGGAGCGGCTGAGCGTCATGGAAGAGGTCGCTGTGCTGGCTGACCACGCGCGCGATTTGCCCGCCCATCCGCGCCCGCGCGGTGAGCGAGCCGTCGAGGTCGATAAAGCCGTAACCGTTCGATTCGTAGCCGGCGTTCATCGGATACCAGGCGTAGTAGCAGATCGCTTTGGCGCCGTGCGCGATCAGCGACCAGGTCCAATCGCGGATGTCGCTCGGCTCGACCGGCACGTTGACGCGCAGCCCGGTCGCTCCCTGGCCGGCCTGCAACTCGCCCACGTAAAAGCCGCGGTGCCCGCTGGCGGAGTACTCGCCGTCATAAGAAAAGGCGCGGAATGCGGGCGCCCAGCCGCCCAGCTTGGCGCTGGCGTGCTTGGGATAAATGCTCGAGCCGTAGTAATCCACCTGCGGCGCCATCTTCCAATCGTCCGGCATGCCATAGTCGTCGAGCGGCGACGCCAGCACGGTGGGAATGTCGGAGTGGCTGGTGGTCAGATGTGTGGGATCCACGGCGTGCACGGCTTCTTCCTTGGCGCGCAGATCCTCGGCTAGCTTGTCGGAGATGAAAGCCTTCCAGTCGAGAAAATCGGCGTAGGAAAGAATCGTCCCGAAGCGTGGCGGATCGACGGCTTGCCAGTTCTCGAAGGTGCGATACCAGCTCGCGTCGAGCGCCCCGAGTGTTCCGTACTTTTGCCGCAGCCAATCGCGGAAGCGGGCCCGCGTGTAGGGGCAGTAACAGAATTGCGCGTGCGGCAGATCGTTGAACCAGACCCAGTTGACGATGTGGGGCTCGCTCCACAGGTCGTAGCCGTAGGTGGCGGGGCTGGCCGCGCCCACCTTGGCCACGGCGCGATAAAAGCCCAACACCGCGTTGCGCACGCCTTGGCTGTCGAAACAATAGCCGGGCGCGGCCTGGGAATGGATTTTCACGCCAGTGGCGGTGACAAACTCGGCGTCGGGGTACTTGCGCCCCACCCAATCCGGCGCCGAATCGGCGTAAATCTGCACGATCACGCGCAAGCCGACCTGATGCGCCAGGTCGAGCAGTTGTCGCAGGTCGTCGAGATGATATTGGCCCTCCACCGGCTCCGTCGTCGCCCAGTCCACCCAGGTCTTGACGGTGTTGAAGCCGGTGGACTTGATCGTCACGAGATCGCGCCGCCACTCTGCCCGCTCCTGCGCGGGATGACGCGAGATCATCGGCGCCCTATACTTGCCTCCCGAGTACCAAACCGCGACGGGAAAGAACTCGCGGTCAGCCGCCGACTGATTGGAGCGCGCCGGGCGCACCGGCACTTCCCAGGTCTGCGCGGCGGCGGCGCCGGCGAGAGCGCAGGCGAGCAACAGGCTGGCAAGAAAACGCATGAGCCAGGGTAGCCCGCGCGCCGCCCGCGAGCCAGTGGCGCGCGGGCGGCGGGGCGGCTAGTAGGTGATCCGCAGCGCGAATTGGAACTGGCGCGGCGTGCTCGCCACGCCGCCGACCTGCCCGAAAGTAGAGAGATCCTTCGGATTCCAAAATCCGTTAGGCGATCCGTACTGGACGGAGTTGGTTAAATTGAACGACTCCATGCGGAACTGCAAATTTCGCTTCTCGCCCAGTGGAAAATTCTTGGCGATCGCCAGATCCAAATTGCTGACGCCGTCGGTGCGCACGTGATCGAGCGTCCGCGGGCCGGTGCCGGGCAGGTACTGATCGGCCGGCATGGCGTAACAATTGGGCATGAACCACTCGTCCGCCGTCTTAGGCGCATCCATGCCAGGGTCGCAGGTCAGATTGGGACGCTGATTGAACCATGGGTCGTTGGTGGCGCCACTCACCGAGACCGGCGTGCCGGTTGAGAAACTCAGCACGGTGTTCAGCGTCCAGCCGCCCGCCAGTTCGTTCGCGAAGCCGTTGACGTTCACGAGCCTTCCCGGGCCGATCGGCAGGTCATAGCTGGTTTGGATCGACATCCAGCGGCTGACGTCCTGGGCGCTGAGCGATTTGTCGAGGCTCACGTTGCGCCAATCCTGGTGCCCGCCGCTAACCCGGCCTATAAACGTAAACGGTCCATCGCCGGTGCCGAGCAGCTTTGACCCGGTAAAGGAAGCCAGCATCGAAAAATGCTTGGTCATCCGCTTCTGCACCGTGAGCTGAAGTGAATTGTAGGTCGAGCTCTCGATCGGGTTGGAATAGATGCCGACGCCGGCGTTGATGCCGCCGCTAGTGAACTGTGGATAGGGTTCCAGCGTCTCCCAGAACGGCATCGTCGCGCTGCCGTACAAGGCGGAGTTGGGATCGGTGATGGCGTTGACGTAAGGGTTCGGAACCGAAGATTTCAGGCTCGGACAGCCGCCGCAAGTCGCCGGATCGTATTTGGCGAAGGTCGAAAGCGGCAATTGGTTGAGATCGGCGGTCTGGGAGATCTCGTGAATGCCGTGGTTGGCCACGTAAGCGGCCGACACCACCCACTGCTGGGGCAGCTCGTATTGCACCCCGAAGTTCCAGTTGTAGCTGGAAGGCTCCGGCTGGCTGCGCAGCACCGTGGTTAAGGTCGTGCCCAGATTGGTGGCCGGCCCGAGGCTGCCATTCGTGCCTTGCACGACGCCGCCTGGGAATGGATTGCTGAGCGGATTCGCCATGACACTGTTGCCGTCGCCATTCAGGGTGGTGGCGTTCCAAAGGGTGTTAGGGGCGAACGAGTCACTATCGATGGCGCTGTTCGAGACCATGTGCGAGCTGGGACCGTAGAACATGCCGAAACCGCCGCGGATCACCGCCCGCTGAAAGGGTTGGTAGGAAAAGCCGAAGCGCGGGCCGATATCGCCGTAGTTGGTAGTCGAGGGGCTGTTGTGGTTGTGGACGAATTGTTCGCCGCCCTTGAGCGGCACGCCGCCGACCGTATAGGTCACATTGGGATCGAAATACTCCAAGCGGTTATAGCGCTCGTTGCGGCCTCCGAAGACATCCCAGCGCAGGCCTAAATTCAGCGTCAGTTTCGAAGAGGCTTGGAAATCGTCTTGCACAAAGAGGCCGTAGTAGGGGTTGCTCTCGGCCAAGAACTGGTCCTTGCTGAAGCCCGGCTGCCACTCGTCGCCCGGCGCGCCGCCCATCCCCATCATCAGATCGGCGAAGGGGTCGCCGTCGCCGGCCCAAGTATTGGAGCTACTCGCCGTGCCATCGAACATATAGAAGCCGCTGGGCGCCACCGGCTGCCCCACGTTCATGAATTGCTTCTCGTATTCCACGCCGGTCTTGATCGTGTGCCGGCCGCGGATCATGTCGAGGGCGGTGATGAAATCGTGGTTTTGGGTGGCGAAATGGAAGTTGGTCCAGGCCGGCGAGCCCAGGCTGGGCGAGCCGTTCACGTATAGGTACGGCATGTCGCGAAAGACCTGCTGCGCCGCCAACGACGCGGGAAAGCCCAGCGTGGTCATGTCGAAACCTAGCGCCGCCGGATCCGACGTTTGGTTTTCGTAGTGGCGCACGAAGGAGTAGCGGAACTCCGCGATGGTCGTCGGCGAGAGCGTGTAATCGTCGCCGAGCAGGAAATTTCTGTCGTTCGTAATGTTCTGATACTGCTGCGGATCGGCGAGGTCGTGATAGTGGTTGGCGTTTCCGAACTTCAGCCGCGCGAAGGAAAAGCGGCCAAAGAGCTGCTGCTTGCTGCTGATCGTGTTGTCGAGCCGGATGTCGAATTTTTGCGCGTCGTTGGGTTCGCTGCCCTGGTCGAAATAATTACCGCTGTGATAAACGCCCTGTCCCGCCCGGTTGGGCAGGGGATAGTACTTGACCATGGCCGTTGCGACCGGATTGAGGTAGGCCGATAAGTTATTGCCCGAAAAGGGCGTGCGATTGCCGTTGGACTGATCGGGTACAAACGGATTGTAGATCGGCACCATCTGGTTGGTGGTGGGGTCGACCAAATCCGAGAAGTCCCCCGCTCGTTCTGCCGCGGTCGGCACCGTGGTGGTGAAAGTATCCACGGTGCGCTGCTGCGTGCCCTCGTAGTCGGCGAAGAAAAACGTCTTGTCTTTGCGGATCGGCCCGCCGATGCTGGCGCCCCATTGATATCGGTGGAAGGCCGGGGGTTTGTTGTTGCTGATGTCCTGGCCGGGCTGCACATTGATGAGTGGCACGGTGCCGGCCAGTTTGTTCGGCCGCAGATAGCCGAACAAATCGCCATGAAACTGGTTGGTGCCGGATTTGCTCACCAGGCTGATGACGCCCGAGCCGGCGCTTTGGTAGGCGGCGGAGAGGTTGTTGGTTTCGACGCGGTATTCCTGTACCGAGTCGAGGGGCGGGGTGAGGGAGGGAATCGTTCCGCCGGGATTGTTCTCGGCGATGGTGAGCGGGCTGCCGTCCTCCATGTAAGCGATCGTCCCTTGCGGGCCGCCATTGATCGAGTAGCCGCTGACCTCGGCGCCGGGGCGGGAGTTGAACTCGGTGTCGTTGAGGACGCCGTTGACGGGTACCACGCCGGGGCTGAGCTGCACCAACTGATAGACGTCGCGGGTGTTCAGTGGCACGTTCTGAATCTCTTGCGCCGTGATCAGCTGGCCGATGGTGGCATTCGAGGACTGCAAGAGCGGCGGAGCGGCGCTCACTTCCACCGTCTGCTGCACGGTCCCGGTTTGTAGCGCGAGATTGATCTTGGCGGTCTGATCGACCTCGACCACGATGCCGGCGCGGTTGGTGGTTTGAAAGCCGGCATGGCTCACGCTGAGGTTGTAGCTGCCCGGGTCGATGGCCACAAATGAGTACAGGCCGGCCGAGGTGGTGACCGTGTGCCGCGCGACGCCGGTGGCGGTGCTGGTGAGGGTTACCTGGGCGGCGGGAATGGCGGCGCCGCTGGCATCGGTAACGAGTCCGCTGACGCCGCCGCGCCCGGCCTGCGCCCAAGCCGCCGGCGGCAGCGCCGCCGTCAGCCACGCCATTGCGATTGCAAACGCTGTCCAGCGCGCCATCCGCAGCCATCGATTTCTCATGGAGTCTCCCCTTGGCGGCCCCGGCACGCCTTAGCTACCCATGCCAGCGTGCCCGGCCTGCTTCCGCCCGGCTGAGTGACCGCCGCGCGGTGTCACAACGCCCCATACGCTGTCACATTTTCGTTTTGCGGTCAAGCATATTTATATATGATTTTCCGCAGGCGGCTCGGCGCCCCCCGAGCCCGCTGGGCGGCGCGTGGGCCGAGCGACAATGTCCCATGCGCCGCTCCCTATTTGCCACGCCCACCATGGCTCGCGTCGCCCGTTCCCGCCGTCTGCCGCGCTTTGCGGAATCCGCGCCGGGCGAACTCGATCGCGGCCGTCCCCTGCCGCTTTACGCCCAGGTGCGGGAGGTGCTGGAGGCGGAGTTGGCGCTCGCCTTGTCCGGCGGCCTGCTCAAGCCGGGCGATTTCTTCACCACCGAACGGGCGCTTTGCCGCCGCTTCGGCATCAGCGCCATCACCGCCAAGCGTACCCTCGACGAGTTGGAGAGCGCCGGCCGCGTCAGCCGCCAGCGGGGGCGGGGCACCATGGTGGCGCAGCCGCGCATCTCGCAAACTCTCGATCACTTTTATCGCTTTACCACTCACATCGCCAGCCAGGGCCTGGTGCCCAGTTGGCGCAATTTGCGCGTCGGCGTGGCCCGGCCGAGCGCGGAGGTGGCCCGTGCGCTGGGCCTCGGCGCACGCGAGGCGGTGGTCGAGCTGCGCCGGCTGCGCCTGGTGGACGGGGAGCCCTTCTTTTTGCACAGCTCGTTTTTGCCGCAGCGGCTGTTTCCCGGCCTGGAGCGCTACGATCACGAGCGCCGCAGTGTTTATGACATCCTGGCGCGCGAGTATCACCGCCCGCCCGCGCGCTGCCGTGAAACCTTCGAGCCCGTCCTGCTGCATCAGGAGGAAGCGCGGCTGCTGGGCGTGCATCCGCGCAGCGCCGGCATGCGCCTCGAGCGGCTGACGCGCAGCGCCGACGGCGCCGCCATCGAGTACTCGCGCGGCGTGCTGCGGGGCGATCGCTGCCGCCTGACCGTGGACTTGAATTGATGTGCCGCATTGCCGCCGCTGCGTGCATCGTGGGAGCGCTGGCCGTAGCCGCCATCGCGCAAGGCAGCCTGGATCCGGCCCTGACGGCGGCGCGGCGCGGCGCTTGGGCGCGCGCCGATGCGCTGACCCAAGCCTATCTCGCTACGCATGGCGGCGATGCCGCGGCCTGGAACCTGGCCGGCCTGATCGCCGACCACCGCGGCGAGCCGGCGCGGGCCGAAATCGATTACCAAACCGCGCTGCGTTACGTTTCGTCCTCCGTCCTCCGCGGTGAAATCGAAAACAACCTCGGCAATCATGACTTGCTGCGCGGTGATCGAGCGGCGGCCGAGCAGGCCTTCGCCGCGGCGCTCCGCCTCGACCCGGGCGAGGATCAAGCGCGGCTCGAGCTGGTGAATCTAGCGCTGGCCCTCTGTCCCTCCGCCGCCCAGCAGCCGGCATGCGGCGCCCGCGCCTTGCGGCTGTGGCACGGTCTTGCCGCCGCCGCCCAGGATCGTCCCGCCGCCGCGGTGCTGCGTGTGCGCGCCTTGCTGGCCGCACGCGAGAACAAACAAGCCAAAGCCGCTGCGGCGGCGATAGCGAACAGCGGCAAGCGGGGCGGTGATGACGCCAAGCTCGCTTACACGCTCGGGCACGCCTTCCTGGCCGCCGGCGATTGCCGGCCTGCGGCTGCTTATCTCCGCCGCGCATGGCGCCGGGTGGGAGGCGATGAACTGCGCCTCGTGCTGGCCCGCGCCGAGGCGTGCGCCGGCCCGACGGCTCGCACGGCGGCAGTCGCGGACTTGACCGCCTTGCAAAAGAGCCAGCCGACGTGGTGGCAGCCGAATTATTTTCTCGCCCGCTTGTCGGGCGAGCGCGGCGACTGGGCCGGCGCTGCGCGGCTGCTGGTCGAGGCGGAGAGCCTGGCCAAGGCCACGGGCGGCGATCCCCGCACCGCGGCGCCGATCGCCGCGGCCCTCGGCTCGCTGTGCATGAAGCAAGGGTTCTGGCTCGACGCCATGGACGAATGGCAGCAGTATGTGCGGCTCCAGCCCGGCGACGCCGAAGGCCAGCGCAACTTGGCGATCTCAGCCCAGATCGGCGGTCGCGACCAGGTGGCGGAGAGGGCGATGCGGCGCTTCGTGGCGGCTCGCCCGCAAGACGCGCACGGACAGCTGCTTCTGGCGCTGATCGAAAAGGATCGCGGCGAGCTGCCGGCGGCGGCGCGGGAATTGGCCGCTGCGGTGCGGCTCGATCCGCGCTTGGCCCCGGCATGGGACGCGCAAGGACAGATGCGCCTCGACGCCAACGACCTGGCCGGGGCGGAAGTCTCCCTGCGCCGCGCCTTGGCGGCCGACCCGCGCGATGCCAAGGCGCTCACCGCGCTGGCGGAGTGCGAATCGCGCGGCGGGCGCCTCGCCCCCGCCATTGCCTTGCTCGAGCGCGCCGTGCGGGTGCAGCCGAATAGCTTGGCCGCGCTCTACCAACTCAGCCGCCTCTACCAGCACGCCGGCAAGCCGGAACAGGCGCAGGCGCTGCGCGCGCGCTTCGAGCAGGCGCGCCTGGCGCCGCAAGCGCCGCGCGGCGGCCACGGCCTGCTCGCCTACTTTCGCGCCGATGCCTCGCTCGATCCGGCGGCGCAGCGCCGCCACTACATTCGTTTCCTGCGCGCGGCGCTGGCGTCGCGGCGCGCCCAGCCGGCCGCGGCGCGGCTACTGGCGCGCTTGGGGAC
>JBOGKX010000189.1:0-12873 GCA_050746125.1 Terriglobales bacterium
CCCGCCCCCGCCGCCGCCGCGCCCTTCAACAGGTCGCGGCGGCTTAGGGTGTCATCCATGGCTAGGACCGGTAGCCGCGGAAATACGGCCGGTTCACCTGCCAATAGACCGCGTAGCGCTGGTTGAAGGTTTGGTAGAGAGGCAGCATGGGCACCGCTCCATCCTGCGTCGCCAACTGGAACTGGAGCGGCTTGTCGCCGGGCTTGAGCGCCGCCAGCGCATCGTAGCCGGCCACTTGCAGGGGCGGCTTCGGCCGTCCACGCGGGCCATAACCGCCGTAGATCATCTTTTCGGTAAGCCCATCATTGCCCAACTGTCCGGCCAGCACGATGGGGCCGTACATCACCGCCTTCACCTCTTCGCTGCCCGGCAACTCCGCCACGTGCGGCGCCATGGGCAGCTTGAGCTCCACTTTGTCGCCGGTCCGCCAGGCGCGGCGCAGCGTGAGATAGCTGCCGGGGCTGGCGAAAACGGGAATCGTCTCGCCGTTGACCTTCACCGCGCCGCCATCGGCGACCCAGTACGGAATGCGCAGATTGAGATCGAGCGTGGTCGGCTGCTCGGCGCGGAAGGTCAGGGTGGTGCCTTGCTCGACGGGGAAGTCCGTGCTCTGGCTGACGCGCACGCCCTTTTCTTTCCAATCCAGGTCGGAGGAGAGGAAGAGGTTGACGTAGAGGCCGTCGTGGTCGTCGTGGAAATAGATCGCGTCGCCGAACTTCGCGAATTCCTCGGCGCCAGTGCCGGTGCAGCACCAGAAGGAATCGAACGGGGTATTGAACGTCTTCCAATAGCCGGCGGCCAGGGGCAGGTAATACATCTTCAGGCCGTGCTCTTCCTCGGTGCCCAGGCGGCTGTTGAAGAGGGTGCGCTCGTAGTAATCCATGTGCCGCGGATCGCCGCTCCAGCCGAAGAGGTGGCGGGTGAGCTTCAGCATGTTGTAGCCGCAGCAGCACTCCTCGCTGGCGGGACCGATGTCGAGGTGGCCGGGATCGTTTTGCCAGTGCTCGCCGTTGCTGGTGCCGCCGGTGCAGTAGGTGCGCTCGCTGACGACCTCATGCCAGAAATACTCGGCGATCATGCGCGAGCGCTCGTCGCCGGTGAGCTCGTAGGCGCGGGCGGCGCCGATGACCTGCGGGATGTGGGTGTTGGCGTGCAGGCCCTTGAGCTCGTCGCGATGCGCCAAGAGTGGTTCGAAGAAAGCGTGCTTGTCGAAGCGATGGCCGAGATAGATGTATTGCCGCTTGCCGGTCACCGCCGCCAGGTTGTAGAGCACCTCGCCCATGCCGCCGTACTCGGTGCCGAGCACGCGTTGCATGTGCGCGTCGCTGAGCGGGCCGGTCCAGTGCGCCACCCAGCCGGCCATCTTTTCGCAAGTTTCGAGCGCCTGCTGATTGCCGCAGTGGACGTACATGTCCAAGTGGCCGGCCATGATTTTGTGGATGGTGTAAAAGGGCGCCCACACCCCTTGTCCGTCGCGCAGCCGGTCGAAGAAGCTTTCCGGAAAGGCGCTCAAGTAGCCGTCGGGATGCGCCTTCTGGCAATCGGCCAGCATGGCCACCAACTGGTCGCCGCGCTGCTTCACTTCGTCGTCGCCGGCGCCGGCGTATTGCAAGGCGCAGGCGGAAAGGAAATGGCCGCCGGAGAAGTGGCCGCGCAGCTCGACATCCGGCGCCTCCCAGCCGCCCAGGGGCTGGGCCGAGGAGGGAAGGCCGGCGGTGACGCGAAACATGTGCGCCAGCCGGTCGGTAGGCAGGGTGAGCAAGTAGGCGCGGTTGTCCTCCATATACTTCTGGAAAACGCCGGAGCGCAGCCGCACCTGGCCCATGGCGAAGGGCTGCGCGCGCCAGGCGATGGCCTCCTTATAGTTGGGGCGATGGGAGGCGGCGGCGTCCATCACCGGATCCTGCGCCAAGGCGCGGCGGCCGGCGAGCGGCAGCGTGGCGGCGCCGGCAGCCAGCGCACTCACGAATTCGCGGCGATTCCAGGCGTTCGGCATGGGAGTTCTCCTTGCTGGATGGGCTTTGGGGGACGGCTCAGAGCATGGCAGGCGGATTAGGACATGGCGCGCCGGGCCCGCCTGGCCGGCGCCGCCGTCGATTCGCGTATGACCAAACGAGTCCGCAGCCGATACTGCTGGCCTTGGTGGTTGGGGGCGGCGCCGATCTCGCGCAGGGCCTGCGCCGCCAGTTCGCCCAACTGCTGCCGCGACAGCTCCACGGTTGACAGCGGCGGCTGCGTCAGGGCGGAAAACATCACGTTGTCGAAGCCGATCAAAGAAATATCCTCGGGCACGCGCAGTCCGGCGGCATGGATGGCTTGCAGGGCGCCGAAGGCCATCAGGTCGTTCGAGGCCATGATCGCCGTCACGGGATTGGGACCGGAAAGCAGGCGCTGGGCCGCCTCCTGTCCACCCGATTGCCGCATGTCGCCGATCTCGATCTGCGCCTTGGCGCCGAAGCGCGCCAGCGCCCGCTCGAAGACTTCGCGCCGTTGCCGGGTGGAGCGCAGCAGCGGCGGCGCGCTGATGAAACCCAGGCGGCGATGGCCCAGATCCCAAAGATGCTCGACGGCGTGGCGGATGCCGGACTGGTAATCGACCACGATGTTGGCGATGAAGGCGTCCGCCTTGCCGCGCTCGAAAAAGACGACCGGCACCTGCGCGCGGCGCAGGCGCTCGATCAGCACCTCGTCCATTTCCGAGGTCATCACCGCCACGCCGCGCACACGCTCGGCCAGCATTCGCTCCACGCAGGCCACCGTGCGCTTGGGGTCGTAGTTGGTGTTGGCGAGGGTGATTTCGCAGCCCATGCGCAGGGCGGCGGCTTCGAAAACCTTGACCAGCTCGGGGAAGAAAGGATTGGCGATGTCGCTGATGATCAGGCCGAGCAGGTCGCTGGCGCCGCGCACCAGGGCGCGGGCGGCGTGGTTGGGATGGTAGCCGAGCTCTTCGATGGCGCGCCGCACGCGCTCCCCGGTCGCCGCTTCGACGAAGCGCGTGCCGTTGAGCACGTGGGACACCGTGCTGGCGCTGACGCCGGCGCGGGTGGCGACATCTCGCATGCGGATCATGAGCGGCGGGCTCCGGCGCAACCCGGGCGGCCCGAAGCGCGCTCCGGCTCAGGCAATCGATTGCGCAAGCGTTATTCTACCTCCCCGGCCCCCGCCGTCAAGGGAAAAGCGCGGCCGTGGAAAACAGGCGGCGGCGGCTGAAAAAAAGACTTGACACCCTGGGCCAGGTGCATAAGATATCCAGGAAATCGCTTGCGCCGCCGTTTGCGCAAACGGTTGATGCGCGCCGCTCGCGCAGGAGACCCAACGCCGTGATCCATCATACCTCCGACGCTCTCCGCACCGCTTTCCCTCGCCGCCGCCATTTCGCCATGCGGCTGG
Source organism: Terriglobales bacterium (assembly GCA_050746125.1). Lineage (GTDB taxonomy): Bacteria > Acidobacteriota > Terriglobia > Terriglobales > SCQP01 > JAJPKR01. The sequence continues at coordinate 3,391 of JBOGKX010000189.1, forward strand.
CCGCTCCCGTGCTCGGCTGTCTGGCGATGCTTCTCGCCCTCGCGCCCGTGCTGCCGGCGCAGACCGGCACCCAGGGCGGCATCACTGTCTTGGTGACCGATCCCTCCGGCGGCGTGGTCAGCGGCGCCACCTTGACGCTGACCGATCTGGCCACGGGCACGGTGCGCAGCGGCGTGACGCAATCGGCCGGCACCTATAGCTTCGTTGGGCTGCCAGCGGCGGAATTTTCCCTCACCGTTATCAAGCAGGGCTTTCAGAAACAAGTCTTCGGCTCGGTGACAGTGCAGACGGCGAAGGTCACCGACCTGCGAGCGGCGCTGAAAGTAGGCGCGGTAAGCTCGGAGGTGGTAGTGAGCGGCAACGCCGTGCCCATCGTCGAGACGACGACCAACGCCATTGGCACCACCATCGACCTCAAGCAGGTCAACGACCTGCCCCTGGGCGGTCGCAACATATCGCAGTTGGCCCAGCTCGTGCCGGGCGCGACGGCCAACAGTGAAGCGAATGCTAGCACCTGGGACGGGTTACCGACCGCGGCGCAAGGCAATAACGTCAACGGCGTGGTCTCCAGTTCCAGCCGCATGAAGTTCGATGGCAATTCTTCGCCGGCGGTTTCGGCGCGCTTGGAAGACATGCAAGAGATGACGGTGCAGACCGACCAGTTGGGCCTGGCCTCGGGCAATGGCCAGTCCAACATGCAGGTCAGCTATGTGACCAAGCGCGGCTCGAACGCGTTCCACGGCTCGGCTTACGAAGACTTCCGCAACTCCGGGCTGAACGCCAATAGCTGGTATAACAACGCCGCCGGGCTGAAGCGCAATACGCTGATCCTCAACGATTTCGGAGGTACATTCGGAGGTCCGCTCCTACACGACAAGTTCTTCTTCTTCGGCAGCTTCGCGACCTCGCGTGAGCCGGGATCATCCACGATTACAAGGACATTCATCAACCCCGCGGCGCAGGCTGGAAACTTCACCTTTAAAGACAATAACGGCAACGTGCAGACGGTCAATGTGCTGACCGACATTGCGGCTCCGAACGGCTTGCCCTCGACGGTTAACTCGACCGTGGCCGGCTACCTGCAGGCGATCAACGACTCTACCAAGAGCGGGGGAGTCACCCCGACGACAGACCCCAATGTAAGCCAGATCGGCTGGCTCAACCCCTCGCCGCGCATCGATTACTTTCCCGCGCTGCGCCTCGACTACGATGCCGCGTCGAATCTGCGGATCGACTTTAACTTCCTGCAGAGCACCGATACGCGCCACAACACCAGTTCGGCGCCCTTTCCGGGCGCGGCCTTCGCGAATCGGGTCGCCTCCAACCGGTCCTCGAATTTTACCGCCGGCTTGGGCGTGGATTGGACGATCAGCCCGACCCTGATCAATCAATTCCGCGGCGGATACCTCTACGATGCCACTTGGTACGCCTATGACGCGGCGCCGCTTTACGACACCCTTCCGGAAGTGACGTTCCACCTGGGGAACTCCGGCCAGAACTATCACACGCCCATCACCACGTACTATCCGGTCGTTAATTTCGACGACAACGCCAGCTGGCAAAAAGGCTCCCATCTTTTCAATTTTGGGATCACTTGGTATCGGGAGCAGGACCACTATTGGAATGACCCGTTGGGCTACCCGGTGATTGATCTAAGACTAACGTCTCTCGACCCGGCCAGGAGCGATTTTGCCAATTCGCCGGCACTCGCCAATGCGCCGAGCTCGGCCAAAACTGAGGCGGAGAACCTTTATGCGGAACTGGTGGGACGAATTGATTCGGTAAAAGGCCAACACGCCTACGATCTCAAAACGCACCAGTACCTCCAGGGCATCGGCGAGTACCCGCTCGATGAGCTGCAAAAGGCTTGGGGCCTTTATTTCGAGGACTCCTATCACGTCACCCCGACGCTCACTTTGAATTATGGCCTGCGCTGGGACTTCACCGGCGACGATCACGATCTCACGAGCGCTTATACCAGCGCCGACCTGGCGGGTATCTACGGTCCCACAGCCCCCGGCGATATTTTCCAACCGGGCGTGCTGAACGGCGTTGCCGATCCTGTGTATACGGCTCGTTCACATCAGTACCAGCCCTGGAACAAGAGCCCGCAACCGGCCTTTGGGTTTGCGTGGAACCCGAGCTTGAACGGCGGTTGGTTGTCGTCGTTGCTGGGCAGCAGCACGGTGATTCGCGGCGGCTATGCGCTCCGCGACTACACCGAGCCCAACCAGTTCTTCTGGAACGACGCCACCAACTACGGCTTCAACTATTACCAGAGCTTTTCCCTGAACCAATCCAATAGCAGCGGCCAGGGGACCTTCGCGCCGGGCAGCCTAGCCCTAGGGGATGCCTTGCCCCCATATTTAGTCACCCCGACGACCTTTCAGACGACTGTGCCGGAATCGTCGCAGACGTTTTTCGGTTTCGGTGTCAATGGGTTGAATCCCAAGATCCGGCAGCCCTACGTGCAGTCCTGGAACCTTGGAATCCAGCGAGAGTTGGGGAACAGCAACGTGCTCGAAGTTCGGTACGTCGCGAACCATACCGTGCATCAGTGGGTGCAGCTAGATCCGAACGAAGTCAACGTCTTCGAGAATGGGTTTTTGAACGAGTTCAAAGCGGCACAGAATAACCTGGCCATTAACGCTGCGAACGGCGCCGGCAACAGCTTCGCCAATAACGGCTATGCCGGCCAAGTGAATCTGCCGATCATGACCACGGCGGGAGTCGACCCGACGGACGGCGGGTTCATCCAGGACCTGCAAACGGGAGCGGTGGGAGACTTTGCCAATACCTTGGCGACCAACCGCGACTTCCTCTGCCCGCTGGTCGGCAGCGCCAACTTCTCGCCTTGCGCTGCGGTCGTGGGCGCGAACGTAGCCGGCGCCTATCCCCTCAACTTTTTCCAGGCCAACCCCTTCGGGACCGGCGGCACCGGCTACATGACCGACGCGGGCTATGGCAACTATAACGCGCTGCAGGTGGATTTTCGCCAGAAGCAATGGCATGGCTTGCAGTTCGACGTGAACTACACCTGGGCGCATACGCTGGGGGTTGAGCCCGGGAACGACTGGACGGGATCGTTCAACAACTTCAGCATGCGCAATCTGCGGCTGGCGTACGGCCCGACGATATTCGACATCCGCCACTCGATGCACGCCTACGGCACCTACGACCTGCCTTTCGGCCGCGGCAAAGCTTTCCTCAACGGCAACGGCATCGCAGGGAAGGTCCTCGGCAACTGGACGGTCGGTTCGATCGTGTCCTGGCAGGGCGGCACGCCGTACCGCCTCAATGGTGGCTACAGCACGTTCAATGATTACGCCGACGGCGGCGTCCATCTCGCCGGCACGTCGCTCTCGGCGATTCAAAATTCGGTTGGCGCCTACAGCGTCGCTCCCCCAACCGGTTGCACCGGCAGTGGCTGCGTCGTGACCTATAAAAACCTGATCGGCTCCAGCTTCATTGGAAGCAGCGGGGCGAACGCTAGCGAAATCGCACCCAACACCACGCCGGGGACGATCGCCTCGAACTACTGGCTCCACAATCCGAGCGACTTTAATACCGATCTTTCGCTAACGCGACAGATCGACCTAACCGAACGCTGGCATATGCAGCTACAGGGCGAATTCCTCAACGCCTTCAACCACCCGATCTGGGGCGGAACCGACGGGAACATCCGTGACCTGAGTTTCGGCCAAGGCTACATCACCAACAACCCGCGCGAGGTACAGCTGCGCGCCAACTTCACGTTCTAGTGCTGGCTTTTGGCGCTTCCATTTAAGGAGAGATGACATGAAGCAACGTCAGAAACTTCTCGGCATAAGCGCGGTCATGATCCCGGTGCTCGCGCTGTGCGTCTTCCTACTGCTTGCTCCAAAGCAAGCGCAAGCCTCCGGCGATTGCCCTGACGGCACCGTCTATGCGCCCTGCTACAACAACGGATGCCAGAGCGGTACTGGCACTTGCTGGAGCAATGGAGGGGGTGGCATCTTCGTCTTCTGCTCAGATTCAGATGGATATGCCAATGGGTCCGGTACGTGTAGCGACGGCTGCGTCACTTGCACCTACGGGGAATATGGCGGTTAATACGCTCCTCCGGGCGCGAGGACGAGTTGAATGCGCAGTGCTGTCCGCCCTAGCGGCCTAGGCGCCGCTGTGTCAGCCGACTGCTAGGAGGCGACGTGGACCAAGGCGCCAGTGCATCCCGGCGAAACTGGGGAGGCGAGCTTCTGATAGTCGTTCTCGCGCTCTCCGTGGCGCTAAACGTCTACCTTGGCCTACGTCTCCGACGCAGCGTTCCCCTAAGGTCTGTCAACACAATTAAAGCCGGAGCAAGGCTCCCCTCGCCGCTGCCGGTAGCCACGGTGGGCGGCGCGAACACTGCGATACCGTTCGGCGGGCAGTCGCCCGTCGTTCTCTACGTTTTCTCGCCGACCTGTGTGTGGTGCGCACGAAACGAGGCCAGCATGAAAGCGCTGTACTCGGAATGTTCCGAGCGCTACCGCTTCGTCGGCCTTTCGCTTACAGGCTCGGGCCTCAGGACGTACCTCGAGGCAGGAAACCTTCCTTTTCCAGCCTACGCGGTACGCTCGACAAAACTGGCGTTGCAATGGGGTTTGGTAGCGACGCCCGAGACAATCGTCGTGAATGCCAACGGCGTGGTTCAGCGCGTTTGGCCTGGCGCCTACATGGGCGAAAATCACGGGCAAATCGAGGCATACTTTGCCGCCAAGGTCCCCGAGGTTATGGTAGGCGGCAAGGTCCCTTCCGGCATGAGCGCGGTCCGATAAACCTGACTCGGACAGCGAAGGGGAATTTAGCAGCCAGAGCTTTCGGGGCCGATTGACCCCATTGTGGGCCGGCGCCACGTGCGCCGGCCTTATTTTATGCCCGGGGCGAGCGACTTCAGCGAGCGGGGACGCGGGGAAAGGGGCGTGGGACGATACCTTTGCCTTCCTCCACGGCGAGGATCTGGTCGGCATTGACCTGATGCAGCTCGGTGCGGGCGCCGCTCGGCCAACGAATCTCGACGCGCTCGGCCACCGTTTGAGCGCCGAGCCCGAAGTGCAGGCGCGGGTCCTGGGCCGATTGGTAGCTCATGCCGCCCTTGCGCTGATCGACGAGGACAAGCTCGCCGGCCTCGACGCGCACTCGGGCGCCGACGGCGTCGCGGTTGCTCTTACCGGCGCCGATGAGCAGCAGTTGGAGCCAGTGACGGGCGTTGCCGCCGTCGTTACGCAGCAGTTGCGGGGCGCCTCCGTTGTTGCTCACCAGGATATCGAGGTCGCCATCGTTGTCGAAATCGCCGACGGCGGCGCCGCGGCTGACGCAGGGCCGGCGCAGATCGGCGCCTAACTCCTCGCTGACATTGCGAAATCGGCCGCCATCAATGTTATGAAACATCATTTTGGGCTCGGCGTAACGAACATTGGGCTTATAACGCGAGACGTTGTCGAGCACGTGGCCGCAGGCCATGAACAGGTCGAGGCGGCCGTCGTTGTCATAGTCCATGAAACGGGCTCCGAACTCGCTCATTAAGTAAGTCGAGTAGCCGATGCCGCTGCGGATCGTGGCGTCGTCGAAAAAGCCCCCGCCTTGATTCTGGTAGAAGCGAGCCAGTTGGGAATCGAGGTGGGTGACGGCCAGGTCCAGGCGGCCGGTGCCGCTGGCATCGCCGGCGTCCACGCCCATGCCCGCCTCCGGCTCGCCGTTCATGCCCACCGCCACGCCGGCCAGATAGGCGACCTCGGTGAAGGTGCCGTCGCGGTTGTTGTGGAAGAGGAAATTGGCCATCGAGTCGTTGGCGATAAAAACGTCTTGCCAGCCATCGTCGTCGTAGTCGAAGGTGACGACGCCGAGGCCGTTGCCAGGCTTGGCGCCGATGCCGGAGGCGGCGCTGACGTCGGTGAAGGTCCCGTCGCCGTTATTGCGAAAGAGCGAGGGCGGCGCGCCGTTGAAGTCGTCGGGATGGCAATAGCTGCGCAGGCCGGGGCCGTGATCGCCGCAATAGAAGTTGCGCTTGGGGCTCCAATCGACGTAGTTGGCGACGACGAGGTCGAGGCGGCCGTCGTTGTTGAAATCGAACCAGGCGGCGCTCGATGCCCAGCGCCCGGCATTGGCCACGCCGGCGCGGGCGGTCACATCGGTGAAGGTCCCATCGCGGTTGTTGCGGTAGAGGATCGAGCGGCCGTAGCCGCAGACGTAAAGGTCGGGATAGCCGTCGTTGTCGAAGTCGCCGACTGCCACGCCCATGCCAAAAACGCCTTCGGCGCCGACGCCGGCGCGGGCGGTGACGTCGGTGAAGGTGCCATCGCCGTTGTTGCGGTAGAGCGCGCCGCGCAGGGGACGAGGCGGCTGGTAGGCGGGAGTGGCGGCGCTCTGCACGAGGTAGAGGTCGAGCAGGCCGTCCTGGTCGTAATCGAGCCAGCCGCAGCCGGCGCCCATGGTTTCGATCAGGAATTTTTGCGGCGAGGCGGCGTTGTCGTGGCGGAAGTGAATGCCCGCCGACCGCGCCACGTCCACGAAGCGCACGCCAGCGGCGGGCGCGGCACGCGCGGCCCGCCACGGGAGCGGCGGCGCCACGGCGGCCGCGCCCATCAACTGCATCAGGCGGCGGCGAGATAAGGAGCGGTCGCAGGGCACGGAGTCGAAGCCGCGGGCGCGGCCCGCATATCGGAAGGCGATGCCGTCAGTATGCCACGCGGGATGGCGCGCGACCTCTCCGCGTGGCGGCAATTGCTGCGCAAAGGACGAGAGGCCGGGCGGCGCGGGCTATGATGAAGCCAAGCTCGAAAGGAATCGTCTCGATGCTCTTCCCCTTCGCGCGGCGCCCGCTGGCGCGCGCCGCCAGGTGCGCGGCGCTGGCCGTGGCGTTGGCCGCCGCGGCGCCGTCACAACAGCCGCGCGCCGCCGCCGCGGGCGCATCCACCGCCGTCGTGCGCGGGATCAACTTGGCCGCCGGCGGCCACTGCGACGGGGCGTTGGGGCGGCTGAGCGGCCATTTGGCGAGCATCACCGACTCGAAGCTGCGCTATCGCGCGGCCTTCGCCGCCGCGCAGTGTGGCATGGCGCTCGATCGCGAAGGCGCCGTGGCGGAGGCGCTGGCGCTGCTGAATCGGGGGTTTCCGAAAGACCCGCAAGTCCTCTATACGACGACGCATTACTTCTCCGAGCTCGCCAACCGCGCCGCGCAGCGCCTGCTCAAGCAGGACCCGGGCTCGGCCGAGGCGCAGGAGTTGATCGCCGAGGCGATGGTGGCGCGGGGGCAGTATGACGAGGCCACCACCGCTTACCGCAAGATCCTCCAGCAGTATCCGCGCGAACGGGGCATTCACTATCAGTTGGGGCGCATTCTGCTGGCCAAGCCGATGACGCCGGAGGTGGCGCGCGCCGCCCGCGCCGAGTTCGAGGCGGAACTCAAGGTGGACCCGGCATCGCCCGAAACCGAGTTCATGCTCGGCGACATGGACTGGCACGAGAAGCAGGGCGATGAGGCGATCCGGCATTTTCGCCGCGCCATTCAAATCGACTCCGGCTATCTGGAGGCATACCTGGGCTTGGGCATGGCGCTGAACGCCGCCGGCAAATATCAAGCGGCGGCGCCGCTGCTCGAAAAATATGTCGCCGCCACGCCCGACGATCCGGCGGGACACTACCAGCTTTTTCTTGCCTACGGGCGCTCGGGCGAGAAGGCCAAGGCCGAAAAGCAGTTGGCGCTGGCGCAGAGCACGCAGGCGGCCCATCGGCGGGCGCCGGCCACCACCGAGGACATGCTGCAGCCGCATTGACGCGGCGCGAGACGGGCGCATCGCTTCGTTGTCGGCCGTTCAAGGCCGGCTAGCGCCAGCGCGGTTCGCCTTCGGTAATGGTGATGTAGCGGTCGAGCGGAAGGTCGGTGAAGCGCTGCGTCGCGCCGCCCGGCTGCGGCCAGCGCACTTCCAGCCAATCGAGCTTGCGGCGAGCGCCGATGCCCAGCACGAGGCGCGGGTCGTGCGAGGAAAGAAAGCTGCCGCCCGCCAGCTTCCAGCGATGGCGCAGCAAGTCACCGGCGCGGTAGGTGAGCTTGGCGCCGACGGCATCCGGGTTGCACTTCCTGCCAATCAGGCACACGCCCAGCCAGTGATGGCCGGCGGCGGCTTGATTGCGCAGCAGAATGGGGGCGGCGTCGTTGACGGCGATCAGCGCATCCACGGCGCCATCGTTGTCGAAGTCGCCGACCGCCAGGCCGCGGCCGGCGATGGCGCGCTGGAAGACCGCGCCGCCGGCGGCGCTGACGTTCGCGAAGCCGCCCCGGCCGTCGCCATGGAACAGGAGCGGGCGCTCGTCGTAGCTGACGCCGGGCGAGAGGCTGGCGATCTGCGGCTCGGGATGGCCGTTGACGAGGAGCAGATCGGTGTTGCCGTCGTTGTCATAATCGAACAATTTGATGCCCCAGCCGCTCATCATCATCGTCGCGGAGGCGATGCCGTCGCCGGTGGCGGCGTCGGCGAAGGTGCCGTTGTGCTGGTTGTGGTAGAGCGAATACATTTCGTGGTCGATGTTCGAGACAAAGAGGTCGAGCCAGCCGTCCTGGTCGTAGTCGGCGGCGTCCACGCCCATGCCGGAGCGGGCCAGGCCGAACTCGCTGTAGCCGACGCCGGCCAGCGCGCCGTTCTCCTCGAAGCGGCTGCGGCGGTTCATGAAAAGGAAATTGGCGACGGTGTCGTTGGCGACGAAGAGGTCCATCCAGCCGTCGTTGTTCAGATCGGCGGCGACCACGCCCCAGGCCTTGCCGAGCGAGGAGGCGATGCCGCTCGATTTGCCGACATCGGTGAAGGTACCGTCGCCATTGTTGTGGAACAGCCAACTGGGCATGGACTGGTACACGTTGGGACGGCAATAGATCTTGCGGTGCGCCAGCTTGTCCCCGCACCAGATGGAGGCGTCGAAGCGGGCGAACTGGCAGACGAAGAGGTCCAGGCGGCCGTCGTTGTCGTAGTCGAACCACACCGCGCTGGTGGACCAGCCGGGGGCGGCGACGCCCGCTTTTTCGGTGACGTCGGTGAAGGTGCCGTCGCCGTTGTTGTGATAGAGGATGCTCTTTCCGTATTGGGTGACGTAGAGATCGGGATGGCCGTCGCCGTCGTAGTCGCCTACGGCCACGCCCATGCCGTAGCCGCCGCCGGCGACACCGGCCTTTTCGGTGACGTCGGTGAAGGTGCCGTCGCGGTTGTTGCGGTAGAGGGCGTTGCGCAGCGGCTGGGGAGGCGTGTAGAAGTCGCAGCGGCCGCTGTTGACGAGATAGATGTCCATCCAGCCGTCGCCGTCGTAATCGAAGAAGGCGCAGCCGGCGCCGTTGGTTTCCGGCTCGTACATGTGCGGCGAGATGCCGGCCACGTGCCGCCAATGAATGCCGCTGGCGGAGGCCGGTACGATAGCGAAGGCACCGGGCGGGGCGGCGGCGAGCGCGCGGCGCCAGCCGCCGCCGATGAGCAGGGC
>JBOGKX010000190.1:0-1870 GCA_050746125.1 Terriglobales bacterium
GGCGGCGGTCGCGCGCCGCCAGCGCGGCGGCGATGTCGCTGCCGTCGCGTTGCCCCCGCCCGATCTCGAGCAAAAAGCCCACCATGTTGCGCACCATATGGTGCAAGAAGCCGCGCCCCAGGACTTCGTACACCAGCTCCTCGTCTCGCCGCTCCAGTTGCGAGCGCAGAATTTCGCGCTCCGCGCCGCGCACCCCTAGTTCGCCGCGCGCCGCAAACGAAGTGAAGTCGTGCCGGCCCTCGAAAGCGCTCGCGGCGCCAATCATTGCCGCTTCGCTTAGCGGATAGGGCCAGTGGCAGACGTAACGGGCCAAAAATGGCGGGCAGACCTCGGGGCGATACAGCCGATAACGGTAAAGCTTGGCGAGCGCATCGCGGCGCGCGTGAAAATCGGGCGCCGCCTCGGCCACCTGCAACACGCGAACGCTGGCCGGCAGCACGGCGTTGAGGGCGCGCCGCAGATTGGCCGCCGGCAGGGACGCGGCCAGCGTGACGTTGGCTACCTGCTCCAGCGCATGCACGCCGGCGTCGGTGCGTCCGGAACCGTGCACCACCAGCGTTTCTCCGCAGATGCGCGCCAGCGCATCAGCGAGCGTTTGTTGCACGCTCGGCCGGCCCGGCTGCACCTGCCAGCCACAAAAATCGGTGCCGTCGTAGCTCAACGTGAGTCGCAGGTTCCGCAATCGGCGTCGCTCCGCCTCGTATTATCGCGAACCGAGGCCCAATACGAAAAACGCATGGAACGATTGCGGCCGGAACGGTGTCTAGTCACCTTAGCGGGAAGAGGGTGGAATTTGCGGTATAGATTTCACCGGGCTCTCGCCCTAACGGCAAACCAGGGTCGGCAGTAAGATCACGAAAAGGAGTTGCGGTATGGACGGTTTGTTTGGTTCCGCGTGCCACTGGGCCCTAGCGCTCACGCTCGCCGCCATGCTTCCGGGCTCGCCGTTGCTGGCGCAGCTGAGGGACCCGCTAGGCCATGCCGTCAACCCTAAGGCACTCGCCGCCGGCTGTCCGGGGTTCAGCGCGACCGTCGCCGAAAGCATCGCGGCCGCCGCGGCGGCTGCGGCGCCCGGCTTCGATCGGGCGCGCTATGAGGCGTGCATACGCCTGCGAAAATCGGCCGGCATCGTGACTCGCGACCAGGCGCTGGGCAAGCAACTCGGGATCACGGGGACGCCGACGCTCTTCATCAACGGGCGCCGCTACCTGGGCATGGCCAGCGCCGCGATGCTCACGACCGACCTGGCCGCCGCCGGCACGGTGAACTGAAACCCGCTCTGCTGTAAGCTCGCGCCGGGTTCGCCAGCGGCGCCGCTCCGCGTCGTATTATCCTGATCCTTTAGCGCCCGGCGCGGGCCGGGACTGAAACCCAACCCCCTGCGCCGTCGTACTCATGGAGTACATCCCGGCCCTCGCGAGCCCAACACCATGCGCATGATTCGCCCCCTAGGATCGGCCTGTCTGCTTCTGTCCCTCGCCGCGCTGCCCGCGGCCGCCCAGCAACGGGCGATTGATTACAGTCCCAGCGGCATCAATTACAGCAAAGGACGCAGCTGGATCGGCACCATTTTCGGGCAAGATCCCATTCCCGTCTCGCTGCTGAAGACCAACAACAGCCCGCTGGTCTATACCTTCATCAAAAGCGGGCAATTGGCTCTCACCCTCGACGACGCGGTAGCCCTGGCGCTCGAAAACAACCTCGACATTGCCATCCAACGCTTGAACCTCCCCATTGCCGATACCGACATCATGCGCGCCCGAGGCGGCTCCGTGCCGCGCGGCGTCTCGACCGGCATCGTCAGCGGCACGCCCGGGGGCGGCGGCCCCACCACCGGGGGCGCCGGCGCCACCGGCGCGGCGCCCGGGGG
>JBOGKX010000191.1:0-5055 GCA_050746125.1 Terriglobales bacterium
GTCGCCGCCTTGCGGCGCGCGCGCGCCCGCTCGCGCCGTTTCGCCGCCGCCATGAATCGCGCCTTTCAGCCGCGCCCGGAGTTGCGCGCGCTGGCCGCCGCCGATACCCTGGTCTGCCGCTGCGAAGACGTCAGCCATGCGCGCCTCGCCGCCCACGACTGCTGGCGCGCGGCCAAACTGCACACCCGCTGCGGCATGGGCGCCTGCCAGGGCCGCGTCTGCGGCGCCGCCGCGCGCTTTCTGTTCGGCTGGGAAGATTTTTCGGTGCGTCCGCCGCTGGTTCCCGTTTCCGTCGAAAGCCTCGAGCGCTTGCAGCCGAGCCGGAACGCCGCCGCCTCGCCCGCTCCTATTCGGTAAAAAACGAGCCCAATCGCCGGAAGCGTTGCTGCCGTTGCCGGCGCAGTTCGTCCGGGGAAAGTCCGTCGAACGCGGCCAGCGCGCGCGCCAGCGCCTCGCCCAGCAGGCGGGCGGCGGCGGCGGCGTCTTGATGGGCGCCACCCGGCGGCTCGGCAACGATCTCGTCGATGAGTTCGTAGCCTTGCAACTCGGGCGCGGTGAGGCGCAGGGCGGCGGCCGCCTCCTGCTTCTTTTCCGCATCGCGCCACATGATGGAGGCGCAGCCCTCGGGCGAGATCACCGAATACATGGCGTTCTCGAGCATCAGCACGCGATTGCCGACGGCGATGCCTAAGGCGCCGCCGCTGCCGCCCTCGCCGGTGATGGAGGCGATGACCGGCACGCCGAGCCGCGCCATCTCCCGCAAGTTCACGGCGATGGCTTCGGCTTGGCCGCGCTCCTCCGCGTCCACGCCCGGGTAAGCGCCTTGCGTATCGACGAAGGTCAAGACCGGCCGCCGGAATTTTTCCGCCAGCCGCATCAAGCGCAGCGCCTTGCGGTAACCCTCGGGCTTGGCCATGCCGAAGTTGCGGCGAATCTTTTCCTTGACGTCGCGGCCCCGCTGCTGGCCGATGACCATCACCTGCCGGCCCTGAAATCCCGCCAGGCCGCCGAGCAGCGCGGGATCGTCGCCGAAGCGCCGGTCGCCGTGCAATTCCGAGAAGTCGGGAAACAGCTCGCGCGCGAAATCGAGAAAGGTCGGCCGTTGCGCATGGCGGGCCAGCAAGACGCGTTCCCAGGCCGGGTTGGACGCTTCCGGCGCGGCGGCGCCGTTGCCGCCGGATGCGGGGCCGGCGGCGCCGCGGCGCAGCTGCTCGACCTCTTGGCGCAAGCGCTCGAGTTCGGCGGCAAGCGGCACTTCGCCGTTATCGGCGGCCGGCGGCGGATTGGGATCGGAGGAATCCATGCGGAAAACGGCGGTTACTCCACCGCCAGCACGCTGCCCGCGCCGCACAGCGCCTCCAGGCCGCGCCGCAAGCGGGCATCGGCGGCGACGGTTTGCTCCAGCTCCAGGACTTGTTCGAAGCTGTCGCGGCGCGAGCGCGCGTGCACCTGTATCTTAGCCGATCCGGGTCGGGCGGCCAGTAACTCCGCCACGGCGGCGGCCGCCCCCGCCGGCCAGTCGTCGAGGGCCAGGCGCAGCACCAGGCCGCTCGGCAGCTTGGGCTTTTCCTGCGCCAGCTCGCGCGCTTCGAGCAACTGCAGCTTGCTCTCCGCCTCGTCGTCGGAGGCCAGGCGCACCCGCAGCCAGAGCGGCACCGTGGCGCGCAGCAAGGCTTCGTGGCGGCGAAAGGCCTCGGCAAAGCACAAGACCTCGACCCGCCCGCCGCGGTCTTCGAGATGCGCCACGGCCCAGTTCTCGCCCTTCTTGTTGCGCTTGATTTGCAAGCCGGCCAGCACTCCCGCCACGGCGAACTCCTCGCGCGGCGGCCGGCCGTCGAGGTCTTCGAGCGAAACCACGCCCAAATCCTCGAGCACGTCCACGAAGCGATCGAGCGGATGTCCGGTGACGAAAAAGCCGAGCACTTCTTTTTCGCAGGCCAGCCGCTGTTCCTCCGTCCAAGGCGCGGCGGCGGGCAGCGCCGCGGGCCGCGGCGCGGCGTCTTCGAATTCCAGGAACAGGCCGTGCTGGCCGAGCGCCCGCTCGCGCTCTTCCCGTTGCACCCGCTCGATGGTGGTATCGACCTGCGCCAGCAGCGCGGCGCGCGCCGCGTGAGGCAGCGCGCCCGCGGCGGGCGGGCCGGCCAGCACGTCCATGGCCCCGCTCTTGATGAGACTCTCGATCACTCGTTTATTCAGCCAGCGGCCGCTGACCCGGCGGCAAAAGTCGTAGAGCGACGAAAACGGCCCCGCCGCCCGCGCCTGCAGAATCGCCTCCACCGCCGCTTCGCCCAAATTCTTGATGGCGCTCAAGCCGAAGCGAATGCGCTCGCCGTCGGGCGTGAAGATTGCGGCGCTGAGGTTGATGTCGGGCGGCTCGACGGCGATGCCCATGCCGCGGCACTCGCGGATGTACTTGACCAGGTTGGAGCTGTCGCAGCGCGAGAGCAGCGCGGCCATGAAGGCCACGGGATGATGCGCCTTGAGGTAGGCGGTTTGGTAGGCGATGACGGCATAGGCGGCGGCATGGCTCTTGTTGAAGCCGTAGCCGGCGAACTGCGCCATCAGCTCGAAGATGCGTTCCACCGCGCCGGCGGGCAAGCCCGCCGCCACCGCGCCGCGCACGAACTTTTCCCGCTGCCGGGCCATCTCCTCCGGCTTCTTCTTGCCCATGGCGCGGCGCAGCATGTCGGCTTCACCGAGCGAATAGCCGGCCAGGCGGTGGGCGGCCTGCATCACCTGTTCCTGATAGAGGAACACGCCCGACGTCTCCGCGAGTATCGGCTCCAGTTCGGGCAGTTCGTAGCTGATGGCGCGGCGGCCGTGCTTGCGGGCGATGAAATCGTCGATCATGCCGCCTTGGATCGGCCCGGGACGATACAGGGCGTTCAGCGCCGTCAGATCGCTTAGCCGTTCCGGACGGTAGCGGCGCAAGATGTCGCGCATGCCCGGCGACTCGAACTGGAAAATGCCGCTGGTCAACCCCTTGCAGAAGAGTTCATAGGTGGCCGCATCGTCCTCGGGTAAGGCGTCGAGGCTCAGCTCGGGATGCCCCATCGCGCGCGCCAGCCGCACCGCGTCTTCGAGCAAGGTGAGCGTGGTCAGCCCGAGAAAGTCCATCTTGAGCAGCCCGATCTTCTCCAGGCCGTTCATGTCGAACTGGGTCACGATTTCATCGCGGTTGGTTTTGTAGAGCGGCACCAACTCGGTCAAGGGGCGGGGAGCGATGACCACGCCGGCGGCGTGCATGCCGGCGTTGCGGCACAGCCCCTCCACGCGCCGCGCCAGATCGAGCAGCTCGCGCACGCGGCTGTCGGTCTCGCGCAAGCGCTGCAAGTCGGGCGACTGCGTCACTGCCTCGTCGAGGGTGATGTTCAGCTGGTTGGGCACCAGCTTGGCGATGCGGTCCACCTCGCCGTAGGGCAGATCCATGGCCCGGCCGACGTCCTTGATCGCCGCCTTGGCGCCGAGCGTGCCGAAGGTGATGATTTGCGAGACGTTGTCGCGGCCGTATTTTTGCGTAACGTACTCGATCACTTCGCCGCGGCGCAGCATGCAGAAATCCACGTCGATGTCGGGCATCGAGACGCGCTCGGGGTTGAGGAAGCGCTCGAACAGCAGCTCGTGCTCGAGCGGATCGAGGTCGGTGATGCCCATCGCGTACGACACCAGGCTGCCGGCGGCCGAGCCGCGGCCCGGGCCGACCGGGATGCCGCGTTCGCGGGCGAAGCGGATGAAGTCCCAGACGATCAGGAAATACCCGGCGTATTTCATCGCCTGGATAACGCGAATCTCGCGCTCCAGGCGCTCGGCATAGGCGGAGGCGGGGTAACGGTTGCGCCCCTGCCGGCGGCGGACGGCGATGCCCGCCTCGCGCCGCGCCATGCCCTCGCGCACCACCCGCTCGAAGTAGCTGTCCAGGGTTTCGCCGGCGGGCACGTCGAAGTGCGGGAAAGGCGACTCGATGGGGCGCAGCTCGAGATTACAGCGCTCGGCGACCTCCAGCGTCCGCCGCACGGCGTGCTCGACGCCGGAAAAAACGCGCAGCATCTCGTCGCCGCTCTTCAGATAGAACTGGTCGCTGCCGAAGCGCATCCGCTGCTCGTCCTGCACCCGCTTGCCGGTCTGGATGCACAGCAGCACGTCGTGCATGCGGGCATCGTCGTGTTCGAGATAGTGGCAGTCGTTGGTGGCCACCAGGGGCAGGCCGGTGCGCTCCGCCAGGGCGATCAAGGCGGGATTGAGGCGCCGCTCCTGCTCCAGGTTTTGGTCTTGGATCTCCAAATAGAACGAGCCGGCGCCGAACAAATCGCGGTAGTCGGCCGCCGCCCGCGCCGCCTCGTCGTCCTTGCCCGCCGCCAGTTTTTCCTGCACCTCGCCCTTCAGGCAAGCGGAGAGGCCGATCAGGCCCTGGCTGTGCGCGGCCAAAAAGCTCTTGCTGACGCGCGGTTTGTAGTAGAAGCCGCGCAGGCTAGCCTCGCTGACGATCTTGACCAGGTTGCGATAGCCGGTCTCGTTTTGGCAGAGCACGATCAGGTGGTTATAGGAATCGCCCTCGGGCGGGGCGGCATGGTCGGGCTTCTGACAGATGTAAAGCTCGCAGCCGACGATCGGCTTCAGGCCGGCGGAGCGCGCCAACTGGTGAAAGTTGAGCGCGCCGAAAAGATTACCGTGGTCGGTCAGGGCCAGCGCCGGCATCTCGAGCGAGGCGGCGCGGTTCACCAATTTGCGCAGGTCGCAAGCGCCGTCGAGCAAGGAGTAGTCGGAGTGAACGTGCAGGTGAACAAACGGGGAAGCCATCGGCACGTTTATTATCGCGCCGCCGCGCCGGCCGGCGCGAGACCCCCGCCGCCGCCTATTTTTTCTTGCCGGCTTTGACGGGCACCGGCTTGTTGCCGGCTTTGACGGGCGCCGGCTTGTCGCCGGCTTTGACGGGCGCCGGCTTGTCGCCGGCTTTGACGGGCGCCGGCTTGTCGCCGGCTTTGACGGGCGCCGGCTTGTCGCCGGCTTTGACGGGCGCCGACTTGTCGCCGGCTTTGACGGGCGCCGGCTTGTCGC
>JBOGKX010000192.1:0-1020 GCA_050746125.1 Terriglobales bacterium
AGTGTCGTGCACTGGCTGGAGCATGGTGAACTGCCCGCCACGCATCTGCGTGCCGTCGAGCAGCGCACCGCGCGTCTGCTCGCGGCGATCTCCTCCGGAGACGCGCCATTCGATACCATCGCAGAAGGCCGTATTGCGCTGGTGCGCGGCTCGGCTGACGGTCTCTTGCGGCTCGGCTATTGCCTCGCGCCAATCGTCATAGCGCTCAACCCAGCTTTCCGCTTCCGGGGCGGCCCGGCACATATCAAGTTCACCGTCGCTCAGTACGAGCAAGGCTACGTTGATTTGGCCGGGGTGGTGCGGGATCTGTCGGCGGTCGAACCCGGCTGGGGCGGCAGCGCAACGATTATCGGTTCGCCGCAAGGACGATCGTCACGGCTCCCCTTTGACGCAGTCACCGCCGCGGTCGAGAACCGGCTGCTGCGCTGAAGGGAGAGCAGCGCAAGCTTGCCTGCCCCGCGGCAGGACTCCGGCCGTTCCATATTGCGGCGGTCCCACGATCTTCGGAGCCCGTCATGCGCCGCAATACCCAGCCCGCCCTCACCACCGACATCCACGGTTCTCGCCCGGCAAATTGCCGCAATCCCGCCGCCGTCATTCTGCATGCCCCGGACGGGCGCTTCCGGCTGCGGCGCAAACCGAGCGCGCGGCTCTATCGCCGTCACCCGCGTCACCGCTGCGACCGCCTCGCCCCCTGCAACTTCGGCTGGACGTAAGGTCGGGGTCGGCATTGCCTCAGCCAAAGCCGATCGCCGCACACGCCGCCCTCTGTTGCCGTCAGACAACCCAAAACAGCGACCCGTTACCGATTGCACCCATCGGATAGACTCTGAAAACCAGTTTCCCGGTTTAGGAACCCTGCAATCTTGCCCGCAGGTTCCGCGGCGATAATGCGCGCCATATTGGCGCCGAGCCAAACCTCTTCCCGGACAATCATGCCTCACTCAACCGATCTTCCCTCGGTCGAATGCCTTCGCGCCGGCGCGGCGCACGCCGCCGCTGTGCCTTCCGAGGGCGGCG
>JBOGKX010000193.1:0-12106 GCA_050746125.1 Terriglobales bacterium
GCGGCGCAGCGGGCGGCGAACTCCAAGGCGGCGCGCATCGGCAAGCCGCGCAGCAAGGCGGCGATGAAACCGGCATCGAAGCTGTCGCCGGCGCCGGTGGTTTCGACCACGCGCGCGCGCGCAGCCGGCACGCGCAGCCGCAGCCGGCCGCGGCGCAACTCGGCGCCCCGTCCGCCGTCCTTGACGATCGTGGCCCCCGCCCGGTTGGCGCCGATGCCGGCCGCCTCGCGGCGGTTGGGCAGGAAATAATCGGTCTCCGCCAGCGCCGCATGAATGCCGGAGCGATAGCGCAGCGCCGGATCGGGATTGGGATCGAGCGAGGTGGTCAGGCCCAGACGGCGCGCCCGCCGCAAAAGCGCCGGCGCGCTGGCCCGCAAGCGCGACAACAGGAAATACGAAGCCACGTGCAGATGCCGGGCGCGTTTTAGCAACGGCAGCACCTGCGCGGCGCTCGTCTCCGCCAGCGCGCCGGGATAGGTCAGCAGCGCTTTGTCGTGGCTGCGCGGGGCTTGCAGCGCCACGGAAATGCCGGTAGCCCGGCGCGGATCGCGCCGCACTGCCGCGGTCTCGACCCCGGCGCGCCGCAGTTCTTCGAGCAGCCAGTCGCCCACCGCGTCGGCGCCGACCACGGCGGCCATGGCGATGCGCAGGCCCAAGCGCGCGGCATTGGTGGCGAAGATGCCGGCCGAGCCGCCCACGCTCAGCCGCCCCTGCCCCGCCAAGCGCTCCTCGCCGGCGACCGGCCGGCCGACGTCGGTCAGGATGAGATCGGCATTCAGGTCGCCCACCGCTATGATGTCGATGTCGCGCGCAGCCATCCGCCGCCTATGCGAGGCGAACCTCCACCACGGCGGAAAGAGCGCGGGGCCGATCCGAATCCACGCCTTGGGCGCGGGCGCGCATCAGCGCCAGCAACTGACAAGGCAAAACGTAAAGCGGCAACCGGCGATAAAGATCGAGGCCGCTGGCCAGCGCGCAGTCGCCGTCCTCCTCGTCGATGCGCAACGTGGCCGCGCCCTGTTGGGCCAGTTCCCGCAGCAATTGCTCTTCCCACTGGCGGGAAGCCGCGCTCGAGAGAACCACGACGGCGGAGCGAGCGGCGATCACGCTTTTCGGCCCGTGCCGCACTTCGAGCGAATGGAAGGGCTCGGAGGCGGTCAGCGACATTTCCTTCATCTTGAGCGCGGCTTCCCGCGCCAAGCCGTAAAGCGGCCCCTGCCCCAAGAAGACGTAAGCGGCGGTGTCGCGGCCACCCCATTGTTCCGCTACCGGAGCAAATCGCCGCAGCAGGGCTTCGCCCGCTTCGGGCAGCAGCGCCAGGGATGCCGGCTCGGCGCCGGCAAAGGCGATTAGCGCGGCGAGCATGGTCGTGAAGGAGCGAGTCATAACCACGCTTCGGTCGAAGCCTTCGGGAAAGACGAAGGTTTGGGCGGCCGCGGCGGCCAACTCGCTGCCCTCGCGGCAAGTGAAGGCCAGCACCTGTGCGCGCGCCTCCGCGGCGCAGAACTGCGCCGCCTTGACCACTTCGGTGGTGGCGCCCGAGCGCGAGATCAGCACGAAGCGGTCGGAGCGCTCGTGTCGCAGATAAAGTTCGGGAAAAAGCAGCAGTTCGGAGGCGGGCACGGCGCGCGCTTCGCCCCCGGCCAGGGCGCGCCAAGCCGCCGCGGCCGCTTCGGCCAGGTAATAGGAGGTGCCGCAGCCGACGAAAAAGGTAAGCGCCGCCGGCCCTGCCGCCGTTCGCCGCCATTCGGGAAAATACTCCTGGCAGCGGCGCAAGGCGGTCCGCCAAGCGTTCGGCTGGGAAAGGATCTCCTCTTCCGTGAGCCGGCCCAAGGGTTGCGCGCGTTCGATCAACGCTCAGTCTCCGGCCATCGAACCGCAATCGTCAACCGAAAACCAACCCGCCGCTCGCGCCGCCAGGTTTCGCTCAGCTGGTTTGCTTCACGCGCGGCAGCACGTTGGCATCGACCCAGGCATCGCCACGGCCAGCCGGCACGTCCTTGAAGAGCCACCAGTGTTCGGTGTGCTCGACCGTCGCTCCCGGCGCCACCCGTTGCATCGGGCCGAGCGTCTCCAACTCCAGAAAGGTGGGGTCGGTGTAGGTCTCGAAGTTGGCGCCGTAGTCGCTGTAATCGGCCTTGGCTTCGAAGCCGGCCCGTTTCACGAACAGGTGGCCGGCGTTGAAATAGGCGCCCCAGCCATCCACGTCGTGCACGCCGATCTTCTGCCACTGATAGCGGCCCGTCGGCTTGGTGTCTTGGTGCAGCTCGACGTACTTCGTGCCCAGCGTCCAGCGCGGATCCTGAAAGTCGGTGTAGGACCAAAGCGTCAGCGATCCCACCGGCTGAAAGTGCTGCTTGTCCCAAGGCGCCTTGGGCGGCAAGGGCAGGATGGCGGTCCCATGCTGCTCCATGACCGAGATTGACCACGGCGCCAGGCGGGTGGCGCGGGCGCCGCGGTTGGCGACCTTTTGGATCAGCGTGATCTCGGTGCCACTCGCCGCCATGCGCACGTCGATTTCGCGCTGCAAATGCGTGGCCAGCGGCTTCAGCTCCACTGGCGCGATGAATTTCACCACGCCGCCCTGCCGCACCACTTTCACCGGCACGTTGTCGGGGAAATAGGTGCGGTCGTTTTCCGGCGCCACCCACAGCCGGTGGCCGCCGTAGCTGCGGAAGTCGGTGCCGCCGGTCTTGCCCATCTGGTCGGGAAACTGGTGGAACTCGTTACGATCGCCGTTGAAGCCGTAATAGATCACGCGCGGACCGACGTCGGCGGTGACGATCACGTTCACGGTGCCATTCGAAATCTTGTAGCAGTGTTGCCATCCCCCGTAGGCGATTTCCTCCACCCGGGGCGGCATCTGCGCCTTGGCGGAGACGGTGCCGACCAACAGGCCGAAGGCGGCGGCGGCGATGGAAAACAAAGAAGCCAGTTGGGTTTGCATGTTTCCTCTCTTGTCGCGGATCGTTTAGCAGCGCTCCTCGGCGCTCCACAGCGTGGTATCCCAGCCGCGATACGTGCCCAGCGCCTCCGCCACGGCGGCGGCGGTGCGGCCGCGGTTGATGGCCACGTGGTGCTCGAAGCCCTCGCGGCAAACGAATTGCAGCAGCTTTTGCAGCCGCGGGATGCGCGTCACCCCGAAGCCGCCGAAGCTCTTCGGCCGGTCCGCGGTGATCTCGCCCTCGCCGGCGTAGGCGCGCAGACGGCCGCCGGCGTCGTCGGTCGTGATGCGGCAGAACGTGATCGGGCCGGCGGCGAGCGGGCCGACGATGGTGCCGAAGGTGTTGTCCTTACCGACCGTGCCGGCGATGATTTCCTGGAAATGCATTTCCGCCTGCGCGAAGAAGCTCTTCGGCAGATTCGAGCAATGGAAGAGCACCGCGGCGTCGGGATCGTCGCCGTAATTGTTGTTCCAATCCACGATGGCGCTGGGGGTGCCCGAGGCGAGTTGCAGCGCATGCATGGCCAGCATACCGGTCATGTCGGTTTCGCAGGCGCTCGACATCAGCGACTCCGACATCATGCTCATCAGCGTGCAGGGAGCGATGCCGAAAAACTCCTCCAGCGCCGTCCAGCACTGCACCGAGGTGCCGGCCAAGCCGTTATCCGCCATCCAGCCGTCGAGCACCGCGCCGAACTTCGCCATCTTGACGAGCGCCGCGTCCGGAACACCGCGCGCCGGCAGATAGGCGGTGATCGCCGCCAGCTTGGCCCGCACCGTCCCGTCTTCGTCCTTCAGCCGGGCGATGCGGCCCAGCACCTCGGATAAATCGAGCGGCTCGACCGTGATCCCTTCCCGCTCCAGCAGCTTTTCGCTGTAGCGCACGGTATTGAAGGCGGCCGGGCGCGCGCCCACCACGCCGACTCGCAAGTTGCGCAGCCCACGCACCACCCGGCAGGTGGCCGCGAAGGCGTCCAGATCGTCGCGAAAGGCCTGGCTCGACGGCGGCAAGGTGTGGCGCTGCGTCAGCGTGAAGCGGATGCCGTACTGATGCAGGTTGTTACACAGCGAAATCTTGCCGCAAAAGCTGTCGCGCCGGTTGGCGATCGTCATGCGCCCGGGCTCGTCGGGAAAGGCATGCACCAGCACGGGAACGTTCAGGCCCGCCAGCCGGATCGCGTCGGCGGCGGCACGCTCGTCGCCGAAGTTGGGCAGCGAGACGATGATGCCGGCCACGCCCTCGCGATGCGCTTGGAACAACTCGGCGCAGCGGCGGGCCTCGGCCAGCGAGCCCACCGCTCCTTCCGGCGTGGCGCTTGGGTCCAGGCACACGGCCTCGTAGCCGGCGGCGGCCAGCACGCGCAACATTTCTTCGCGGCCAGTGCGCGCCAACTGCGCGGGAAAGAAGCCGCGGTTACCGATGATAAGTCCGAAAGTAGTGGGGGTGGGCATGAGTCCGAAGGTCCGTTATTGCCCGTAGGCGGTATGGTAACGCTCCCACCACTTTTGCACCTCCACGCGCGCCAGCGGCTGGGGCTGGCCGAGCGCGAGGGCGAGATGGCAGGTCTTGGCGACATCTTCCAGCATGACCGCCGCCTTCAGCGCGGCAGTGGGCGTGGCACCGAAAGCGAAGGCGCCGTGCTGAGCGAGCAGCACCGCCGGACACTTGCCCCGCGCCGCGACGATGGCTTGGCCGATCGCGTCGCCGCGGTTGTCCACGTAGGGAGCGCAGGGAATTTCCGCGCCGAACTCGTCCGCCATGGCGGTGAGATAGGCGGGCAAAGGCCGGCCCAGCAGAGCGAAGGCGGTGGCGTAATTGGAGTGAGTATGTATGATGCCGCCGAGGTCGGGGCAATGGCGGTAGAGGTAAAGATGGTGGGGCAGGTCCACCGAAGGCTTCCAGCGTCCCGTCACGCGCCGCCCCTCCAGGTCCACGATGACCAGGTCCTCGGGCTTGAGCGACTCGTAATCCATGCCGCTCGGCTTGATCGCGACCAGCCCGCTCTCGCGGTCGATGCCGCTGGCGTTGCCGCTGTGCATGGTCACCAGGCCTGCGCGATGGATGCCGCGATTCGCGGCCCACACCGCGCGCCGTAGCTTCGCCGGAAACCGCGGCGCGGGGCGTCGGGTCATGGCACCCCCGGCGCCGCCGCCCGCCCCGCGCGGCGGGGGGCGGGTTGACCGCGACGGCATTCGTCTCGCAGCGCCTTAAGTCTCTTCATGATCGAATTTCCACCGCGGCCGAAATAGTCGTGCAAAGACCGATACTCGTCGAATAACCGATTGTAAATCGTCTGCGCTTCTTTTTTAGGCTGAAACGTTTTTTTCCGCAGCCCGGCCATGGCCCTCGCGGCGGCGGTGATCGAGTCGTAGCCGCCCGACCGCCCGCCGGCGGCCACCGCCGCGTGCATGGCGGCGCCCAGGGCGGAGGTGGCCTGCGCGTGGCGGGCCACGAAGATCTCTCGCCCGGTCGCGTCGGCGTAGATCTGCATCAGCAGCTCGTTCTTTTCCGGCAGCCCGCCGCAGGCGTAGAGGCTCTCGACCGCCACCCCTTGGCTTTCGAAGGCGGCGATGATTTGCCGCGTGCCGAAGGCGGTCGCCTCGATCAAGGCGCGATAGATTTCTTCGCTGCGCGTTTCCAGGCCCAGGCCCAACAGCAGCCCGGAGAGGTCGGCGTTGACCAGCACGGAACGGTTTCCGTTCCACCAGTCGAGCGCCAGCAAGCCACCGGCGCCCGGCGGCACCGCCGCCGCCTCCCGCTCCAGCCAGGCGGCCAGGGCCAGACCGGCGCGGCGCGCCTCCCGCTCGGCGCGGGCCGGCACGGCTTGCGCGAAATACCAGGCAAAAATGTCGCCCACCGCGGATTGGCCGGCCTCGTAGCCCCACTGCCCGGGAATCACCCCGTCCTCGACCACGCCGCACATGCCCTCCACGAAGCGGCGCTCGGCCCCGAGCAATAGATGGCAGATCGACGTGCCCATGACCATGACCATCCGCCCCGGTTTCGTCACCGTGCAGGCCGGCACCGCCGCGTGCGCGTCCACGTGACCGACGGCCACCGGCGTGCCCGCCTTCAGGCCGGTCTTCGCCGCCCAATAAGGCGTCAGGCCGCCCGCCCGGCCACCCAACGGATAGTAAGTCGTCGGCACCAGCGTGCCGATCACGCGCTCCAGCCCCGGGTGCAGGGCGCGGAAAAAGCTGGGCGGCGGAAACGAGCCGCTTCTGCGGCTGTTGCCCACCCACATGGCCTTGTAACCGGCGGCGCAGGTGCTGCGCTTCTCTTCCCCGCAGAGCTGCCAGGCGATCCAGTCCGCGGCCTCGATCCAGCGCCCGGTGGCGGCATGGATCGCCGGCGCTTCCTCCGCCACTTGCAGCAGCTTGGAGAAGAACCATTCGGCCGAGTAGCGGCCGCCATAAATCTTGACGAACTCTTCTCCGCGGGCCTGCCCGATCTCGTTGATGCGGTCGGCTTGCGGCTGCGCCGCATGGTGCTTCCACAACTTCACCCAGGCGTGCGGCTCGGCGCGATGCGCCGGCAGAAAACACAGCGGCGTCCCGTCGGCAGTGGCGGGCAGAGGCGTCGAGCAGGTGAAATCGGTGCCGATGCCGATCACCCGCTCGCCTTTGACTCCAGCGGCGCGCAGCGCGCGCGGTATCGCCTTTTCGACGACCAGCAGGTAGTCGCGCGGGTTTTGCAGCGCCCACGCCGGCGGCAGCGCCCGCCCGCCGCGCAGCGGCAAGCGCTCGGTGATGACGCCATCCGGATAGGGCACCGTGGCGGCGCCCGCCAGCGCCCCGTCTCGCACCCGCACCACCACCGCGCGCCCCGATTCGGTGCCGTAATCCACGCCCAGCACGAATTGGTCGGTGGCCATTAGCTCAGCCGCGCCTCCACCGCGATCACGGCCAAGCCGGGCACGCTCAGACGCAGTCGGCCAGCCGTTGTCGCGACGGGATGCGGGCGAGGCACAAGACGGTTGGGTTGATCGAAGGTGTTGCAGGCGTTCCAGTCCGGGTCGTGCAGAATCCGCGCCCGCGCCGCCACCGCCGCGCCGCCGAAATCGCAGTCCACTTCAAGCGCGGTGTCGGGGCTGGGATTCACCAAGGTCAGCAGAAAGTCTTGGCCGTTGCGGGAGGCGCTGGCGGAGAGTCCCAGCGGCCCGCTATCGCTCGCCTCCACCTGCACGGCGGTCTGCCCGCGATGGGGCTTGAACATTTGGAACACGTAGTAAGTCGGCGTGCGAATGCAGCGATCGCCGTCCGGCCCGTCGGTGAGCAGCAGCGATTGCAGCACGTTGACCATCTGCGCGATGTTGCACATCATCAGCTTGTCGGCCTGGCGGTTGAACATGTTCAGCCCCAAGCCGGCGGCCGCCGCGCCGCGCTGTGTGTCTTGTTGCCACAGCAGCCCGTAGCGTTTCTCCACCGCCTGCGGCGGACGATCCCAAACGCCCCACTCATCGAGAACCAGGCCCACCCGCTTGCCGGCGTAGTAACCGTCCAGAATGGCCCGTTGTTGCTGGATGCCTTCTTCGACCCGGGGGAAGATCGCCAATTGCTTCTTGACTTGGTCAAGCGTGAACTGGGTCGGCGGCGCGTCACCGCCCTCGTAGAAGTGCATGGAGATGCCGCCGGGCCGAGTGCGGCCGAGGCCGTCCATCAGCCCGCGCGTCCAGCGCGCGTCGTTGCCGTTCGGCCCGCTGGCGATCAACGTGGGGCGGACGCCGCCGAAGGGATGCAAATAGTTCGCGAAGCGGCGATAGAGCGTGGCGTACTCCTCCGGCCGCATATCGCCGCCGCAGCCCCAGCTTTCGTTGCCGATGCCCCAGTACCGCACGTCGAAGGGCTCGGGCG
The DNA here is from genome assembly GCA_050746125.1 of Terriglobales bacterium. Classification (GTDB taxonomy): domain Bacteria; phylum Acidobacteriota; class Terriglobia; order Terriglobales; family SCQP01; genus JAJPKR01. Next base: position 7,799 of record JBOGKX010000193.1, read on the forward strand.
AGCCGTTGCGGGCGCGCTCGTCGGCCAGCGTGCTGCCGTGGGCGCCGCTCGGGTAGTTGCAGTACTCCATCCAGTCGCGCAGTTCCTCGGGCGAGCCGCTGCCCACGTTGCCGGCGAGATAGGGTTGGGCGCCGATCTTGCGGCACAGGCCGATGAACTCGTGGGTGCCGAAGCTGTTCTCGTCCACGCCTCCGCCCCACCAGATGTTGACCGTGCGCGGCCGCTCCGCGCCGACGCCGCTGCGCCAATGATAGTCGTCGGCATAGCATCCGCCCGGCCACCGCAGCACGGGAATCCCCAACTCGGCGAGATACTGAATCGCCGCGGCGCGGTAACCGTCCACATTCGGAATGCGCGAGCCGCGGCCTACCCACAGGCCGCCATAAATGCACGTGCCGAGATGCTCGGCGAATTGGCCGTGGAACTCCGGTTTCACCACGCCGATGGCGCGGTCCGGATAGATGCGCACGCGGGTCGAGGCGGTGGCTGGCGCCAGCGCGCGTCCCAGGCGGGGCAGCAGCACCAAGCCGCCCGCCGCGGCGCCGCCGGCCAGAAAGGTTCTGCGATTGAAGGGCATGGTGGAAGGCGAGCCGCGCAAACGATTGTGCAAACGCAAGCTTATGCTGGGCGCGGGGCGGGACGTCAAGTAAAAAACGGCCTTTCCACGCGGTGTCGTTCGCCGCCCCGGGCGCTGCGCCGCCGCCCTCGCCATTCGCTTGCGCCTCCGTTTGCGCAAACGATTGTCCCGAGCCGCGCCACGGGCCCCTCCCGGCGCCCCGCCCGCCCCGCGCCGCGTCCGCTCGCCGCGCCGCCGCCCGGCGGGTTTTTCCTTGACAGTGCCGCCGGCCCGTGTACGATAGCGCGATAGCGCAACGTGGTCCTTGGCGTTTTCACCGCGTGCGCAACCGGGCCCGCAACCGCCCCCATGCCCCTGCTCTCCGCCCTCTTGCTTGACGCCCACCTGGCCCGCCTCGCGCCGGTGGATCTGGCGATTATCGTTATCTATTTCGCCGCGGTGATCGGCTTGGGGCTGTATCTCAAGCGCCGCACCGACTCCGGCGAAGAGTTCTTTCTGGCGGGACGCGGCATGTCGGCCTGGGTCGCGGGCCTCAGCTTCCTCGCCGCCAATCTCGGCGCCCTGGAGCTAATGGGCTGGGCCGCCAGCGCCTACGAGTACGGCATTTTGGCGGTGCACTGGTACTGGATCGGCGCCATCCCGGCGATGGTCTTCCTCGCCCTGGTGATGATGCCCTTCTATTACATCTCCCGCACCCACTCGGTGCCCGGCTATCTGCGCCTGCGCTACGGCGAAGCCACCCGCTCGCTCAGCGCCATCTGCTTCGCGGGCATGACCGTGCTGATGTCGGGCATCAACATGTTCGCCATGGCCAAGGTCATGCAGGTGGTGCTCGGCTGGAACCTGCACTTCTCCATCTGGGTCTCCTCGATCACGGTCGCCATCTACGTCGCCCTCGGCGGCCTGACCTCGGCCATTCTCAACGAGGTCTTGCAGTTCTTCCTGATCTGGTGCGGCGCGCTGGTGATTCCCATCGTCGGCCTGATGGAGTGCGGCGGCTGGGACGCGCTGAAGGACCGCATCGTTCACAACGTCTCGAACGGCTCGAGCTACGTCCACGCCTGGAGCACCCTCGGCAGCTTCCGCGCCAACCCGATGGGCATTCATTGGACGGGCATCGTCTTCGGGTTGGGTTTCGTAATCTCGTTCGGGTACTGGACCACCGACTTCCTGGTGGTGCAACGTGTTATTGCCGCCAAGGACCTGCGCGCCGCCAAGATGGCTCCCATCATCGGCGCCTACTTCAAGATGGCGGTGCCGCTGATCGTAATCCTGCCGGGCTTAATCGGCTTGGGCGTGCTCGGCACCGGCGCCCATCCCATCCATTTGGTCGCCGAGTCCGTCGCCACCCACGGCCAGGCCACTTATAACGAAGTGCTGCCGCTGCTGCTGGTGCGCTATGCCGGCCCCGGCCTGCTGGGGCTGGGCATCACCGCCCTGATCGCCGGCTTCATGTCCGGCATGGCCGGCAACGTTAGCGCCTTCGCCACCGTCTGGACCTACGACCTCTACCGTCCCTTTGTCCGCCACATGCGCGGCCTGGCTGCCATGGAGGATGTCGCCCCTCTGGCCGCTGCCGCCGGCGCCGGCAATGGGACCGTCACCACGGGCGGCGGCGGCGAATCGGGCGATCTGCCCGATCGCCACTACCTGGCGATGGGGCGCTGGAGCACCATCGTCGGCGTGCTGGTGAGCGTCGGCACCGCCTATTTGGCGATGCAGTTCAACAGCATCATGGACTACGTCCAGGCGCTCTTCAGCTTCTTTGTCGCCCCGCTGCTCGGCACCGTGTTGCTGGGCATGCTCTGGAAGCGCGCCACCAAGGCCGCCGGCTTCTGGGGTCTGTTGACCGGCACCTGCGCCTCGATCGGCATGTGGGCCTGGGCCCGCCTCGATCCCTCCGCCCTCTCCGTCATCGCCCTGTCGCGCTACGCCAAGCCGATGGCCGATGATATGTATCGCGCCCTCTGGTCCTGGATCGTCTGCGTGGTGGTGACGGTCGCGGTCAGCTTGGCCACCCGGGCGCGGCCCGAAGCCGAGCTGCGCGGCCTGGTCTATGGCTGCACGCCGCTGCCGAAAGAGACCGAATATGCCTGGTGGCAACGGCCGCTCTTCTGGGGCATTCTAGCGATCGTGATCCTGGTTTGGCTAAATTGGATGTTCCGATGAAAGAGTCGCGCCCCGCCGCCGAACACCGCGATGCGGTCCCGGTTTGGATCCTCATCGCCTCGCTGCTCCTGCTCTATGGCTTGATCGTGCTGGGCGCGGGCATCGAGCAATGGAGCCATCCCCCGGCGATCGTGCTGGCGAAAGTTCACGCGACGTTTTGGGGCGGCGTAATCCTTACCGTGCTGAGCGCCATCTTCCTGATCTTTTCGGTGGTCCGGCACCGCCGCGCCGGCCGCTCCTAGCGCTCCGGCGGTCCGGCCGCCTCGCCGCGGCCGGCGCAAGCTGCAATAATTGCGGCAAGGTTCATGCCGCCGCAGAGGATCATTGCGCAACGGGTCGCGAGCCCGCTCGTACTCGCCGTCCTCGCGCTCCTCTTGTCGTTCGCCGCCGCCGCCCAGGCGCCGGCGTCCGGCGCCCCCTCCGCCTCCCCCGAAGCGCAACTCCAATCCGGCATCGCCCTGACCCGCCAAGGCCGATTCGCGGCGGCGATACCGTTCTTTTTGGCGGCGCGCGGCCACGTTGCCGACGCGTTCGCCGCCGACTTCAACTTGGCTCTCTGTTACGTCGCCACCGGCGGCAACACCCAGGCTATCGCCTTGCTCGAACCATGGCGCTCGAGCCCCTCGCACCGCGAGCTGGTCAACAATCTGCTCGCCCAGGCGCAGATCGGCGCTGGCAACCATGCCGCCGCGCTGGCCGCCCTGCAAATCGCCGCCGCCGCCCATCCGGGCGACGAAAAGCTCTATTTGCTGGTCGCCGACGCCTGCACAGACCACCGCCAGCCGCAATTCGGCCTGCAAATCGTGGATCTTGGTCTGCGTCACCTGCCGCGTTCGGCGCGCCTTCACTATGAACGCGGCGTGTTCCTCTCCGCGCTCCAGCAATCCGAAGCCGCCCGCCAGGAGTTCGCGCGCGCCCGCGCCCTGGCCCCCGATAGCGCCATCGGCGCGCTGGCCGGGGCCCAGTCGGCCATGCTGGGCGGCGATCCACAACTCGCCGCCGCCGCGGCCCGGCAAGGCTTGGCGCGCGACCCGGCCAATTACATCCTGTTGACGCTGCTCGGCCAAGCCCTGCTTGCGGGAGGCGCCCAGCCCGGCCAAGCAGGCTTTGCCGCCGCCGAAACCGCGCTCGCCAAAGCGGTCGCCGAGCGGCCCAACTTCGCTCCCGCGCGCTTGCGGCTCGGCCAACTATACTTGCTGGCGAATCGCAATCACGATGCGGCAGCGCAGCTCGAGGCGGCCCGCCGGCTAAATCCCGACAACAACGCCGCAGATTCCCTGCTGGCGGCGGCTTATCGCAAGCTTGGCGATCGCGAGAAGCTCGGCCAGGTGCTGGCCGCGCTGGCGGCCTTGAATCGGCGGCAGCGGGCGCGCTATCAAACCGGCGCGCCGGCCAGCTACGTCGGCGCCGCGCCCGCCGCGGCCATTCCCCATTGAGGCTTCACTTCTCTTTGCATGCCCTCGCGTAACGATTTGCAATCCGACCGCCGGAAGCTCGGCTGGTCGCGGCGCGGCTTCCTGGGCCTGGCCGGCCGCGCCGCCGGCGCCGGCGCCCTGCTCATC
>JBOGKX010000194.1:0-4864 GCA_050746125.1 Terriglobales bacterium
GGCCGAAGCCGGCCGCGGCGTGCGGGGCGCGGGTGGTGCGCCGCCCGCTAGTCGTCGGCGGCGGCGCCGGCGGGCGCCTCTTCCTTGTGGTGCTGCATCAACTCCACGTCCAAGCACAGACTCTGCAATTCGCGAATCAAAACGTTGAAGCTTTCCGGCACTCCCGGCTCGATCGCCGCCTCGCCCTTGACGATGGCCTCGTAGATCTTGGCCCGGCCGAAGACGTCGTCGGATTTGGCCGTCAGCAGCTCCTGCAAGATGTAGGCGGCGCCGTAAGCCTCGAGCGCCCACACCTCCATCTCGCCGAAGCGCTGCCCGCCGAACTGCGCCTTGCCGCCCAGCGGCTGCTGCGTGATCAGCGAGTACGGACCGATGGAGCGGGCGTGAATCTTGTCGTCCACCAGATGGGAGAGCTTGAGCATGTAAATGTAGCCGACCGTCACCGGCTGCTCGAAGCGCTGCCCGGTCACGCCATCCACCAAGTGGGCCTTGCCCGACTCGGGAAGCTTGGCGTCGCGCAGCAGCGACTTGATCTCCCGCTCCCGCGCCCCGTCGAAAACCGGGGAGGCGAAGCGCACGCCCAGCGCCATGCCCGCCCAGCCCAGGTGCGTCTCCAGGATCTGGCCCACGTTCATGCGCGAGGGCACGCCGAGCGGATTGAGCACGATTTCGACGGGGGTGCCGTCGGCCAGGTAGGGCATGTCCTCGACCGGCAGGATCCGCGCGATCACGCCCTTGTTGCCGTGCCGGCCGGCCATCTTGTCGCCCACCGAGAGCTTGCGCTTCATGGCGATATAGACCTTCACCAGCCGGATCACGCCGGGCGGCAGCTCGTCGCCGCGGGTCAGCTTTTCCTTCCGCTCGCTGCTGATCTTGGTGAGCACGGCGACCTGCCGCGTGGTCATCTCCTCGATTTCGTCCACCTGCTCGTTGAGGCGCGGATCCTTTTGGTCGACCAGGCGCATCCGCTTCAGATTGCGGGTGGAAACGCCCTCGATGGTTTCCCGCGACAGCGCCGTGCCCTTGCCGAGCAGCTTGCGGTTGGTCTTCTCGTCGTGCAGGTCGGCGGCCAGCTCCTTGCCGCCGAGCAGGGCGGCGAGGCGCTTGGCGCGCTCGTCGTTGAGGATGCGCACCTCGTCGGCCAGGTTCTTGTCGATCCGCTCCACCGCCGCCTGCTCGATGGACAGCGAGCGGGCGTCCTTCTCCGCCCCCTTGCGGGCGAAGATCTTGACGTCCACCACCGTGCCCTCGATGCCGGGCGGGCAGTAGAGGGAGGCGTCGCGCACGTCGCCGGCCTTTTCGCCGAAGATGGCGCGCAGCAGCTTCTCCTCCGGCGTCAGTTGCGTCTCGCCCTTGGGCGTGACCTTGCCGACCAGGATGTCGCCGGGCCGCACCTGCGCCCCGATGCGCACGATGCCGCTCTCGTCCAGGTCGCGCAGAAAGTTTTCGCTGATATTGGGGATGTCGCGCGTGATCTCCTCTGGGCCGAGCTTGGTGTCGCGCGCCTCCATTTCGAACTCCTCGATGTGGATCGAGGTGTAGTAGTCCTCCTGCACCAGCCGCTCGCTGACCAGGATGGCGTCCTCGAAGTTGTAGCCGCGCCAGGGCATGAAGGCGACCAGAACGTTGCGGCCGAGCGCCAGCTCGCCGTGGTCGGTGCAGGGCCCGTCGGCCAGCACCTGCCCCTTGCCCACCCGGTCGCCGCGCTTCACGATCGGCTTCTGGTTGATGCAGGTGTTTTGATTCGAGCGCTTGAACTTGATCAGCTGGTAGATGTCGCTGCCCACCTCGCGCGACAGCTGGCCGGCGTGCGGCTCGCCCTCCACGCGCACGATAATGCGCTCGCTGTCGACCGAATCGACGATGCCGGGGCGCTTGGCCAGCACCGTGGCGCCGGAGTCGCGCGCCACCACGGTCTCCATGCCGGTGCCCACCACCGGCGCCTCGGCGCGCAGCAGCGGCACGCTCTGCCGCTGCATGTTGGCGCCCATCAAGGCGCGATTGGCGTCGTCGTTCTCCAGGAAGGGCACGAGCGAGGCGGCCACCGAGACCAGTTGCTTGGGGCTGACGTCGATGTAGTCGACGTCGTTGCGCGCCTTGAGCACGAAGTTGCCCGCCTGGCGCGCGTTGACCAGTTCGGGCACGATGCGGCCTTCGGCGTCAAGTTCGACGTTGGCCTGGGCCACGACGTACTTGTCTTCCTCCCAGGCGGAGAGATAGAAGGAATAGGGCTCGCTCTCGATCAGGCGCTTGCGCTTGCCCTTCAGATCGGCGTTGAGCTCCTCGGCCTCGCGCTTTTCCACGTGCGAACCGACCTTGAGCCCGCTGTCGCCGGCGTTGGTGATCTGCACGTAATCGACGACCCGCCCGTTCTTCACCTTGCGGTAGGGGCTCTCGATGAAGCCGTACTCGTTGATGCGCGCGTAGCAGCTGAGCGAGCTGATCAGGCCGATGTTCGGCCCTTCCGGCGTCTCGATCGGGCAGATGCGGCCGTAGTGCGTGGTATGCACGTCGCGCACCTCGAAGCCGGCGCGCTCCCGCGACAGCCCGCCCGGCCCCAGCGCCGAGAGGCGGCGCTTGTGGGTGATCTCGGAGAGCGGGTTGGTCTGATCCATGAACTGCGACAGCTGGCTGGAGCCGAAGAACTCGCGAATCGCCGCCATGACCGGCTTGGCGTTGACCAGGTCGTGGGGCATGGCGGTCGCCATCTCCTGGTACACCGACATCTTTTCCTTGATGGCGCGCTCCATGCGCACCAAGCCGATGCGGAACTGGTTTTCGAGCAGCTCGCCGACCGCGCGCACGCGGCGGTTGCCGAGGTGGTCGATGTCGTCCACCGCCCCCTCGTTGCGGCGCAGCTTCAGCAGGTACCGGATGGTGGCGTAGAAATCCTCCGGATCGAGCGTGCGCTTGTCGAGCGGCGTGGCGTCGGCGGCGTCGTAGAGCTTGATGTTGAACTTCAGCCGCCCGACGCGCGAGAAGTCGTACTTGCGGGAATCGAAGAACATCCCCTCGAACAGCGCCCGCGCCGTGTCCAGGGTGGGGGGATCGCCGGGCCGCAGCTTGCGGTAAATCTCGATCAGCGCCTCCTGCGGCGTCTTGATGGCGTCCTTGCGCAAGGTCACGGAGATGACGTTGCCGACCGCGTCGCGCTCGGGGAAGAACAGCTCCAGCGTGCCGCCGGCGGCGTACTTGGAAACGTCGGCCAGCTTGAGCGGGCTATTGGCCTCGAGCAGCACCTCGCCCGTCTCGCGGTTCACGATGTCCTTGACGGTGTGGGCGCCCTCGAGATCGCCCGCTTCCACCTCGAACTCGGCCACCTTGGACTTCGCCAGCTCGCGCAGCAGCGCGGCGTTGATCTTGCGGCCGCCGTGCGCCACTTCCTCCCCTTTGCCGCCGGCGACGCGATGGGAAAGCTTCTGGCCGAGCAGATTGACCTGCTTTTCCGGCTCACGCGCCGCGTCCAGCTGCCAGAACAGTTTGCCCTCGCGCAGCTCGACCTTGTCCACGGTCTGGAAGGTGCGCAGGATCTCCTCGTCGGTGCGCAGCCCCAGCGCGCGCAGGAAGATCGTGCCCAGGAACTTACGCTTGCGGTCGATGCGCACGTAGAGCAGGTTCTTGGCCTCGTACTCGAACTCCACCCAGCTGCCCCGGTAGGGGATGATCTTGCCCAGGAAGTACGTGCGCTGGTTGGCGGTCTCGAAGAAAGCGCCCGGCGAGCGGTGCAGCTGGCTGACGATGACGCGCTCCGTGCCGTTGATGATGAAGGTGCCGGTGTCGGTCATCAGCGGGATGTCGCCGAAGAAGACCTCCTGCTCCTTGATGTCGCGAATGCTCTTTGCGCCGGTTTCCGCGTCCTTGTCGTAGACGGTGAGGCGGATGGTCACCTTGAGCGGCGCCGAGTAGGTGGAGCTCTTGTCTTCGCACTCGGCCACGTCGTTCTTCAGCTGCAAGCCGACCGGGTCGCCGCACTTGTTGCAGAACGTCACTACGTTGGCGTTGTAGGTGCCGCAGCGATGGCACAGGATCTCGCCCGCCCAGAAAGGGTTGGTGACGATGGTGGCGCCGCAGTTGCGGCAGGTGGAGCGCAGGTGGTGCAAGCCGCGCAGGTTGCCGCACTTGCACTCCCAGTTGCCGATCGAGTAGTCCACGAAGTCCAGCTGCGAGACGCCGCGGAAGTCCGTGATCGGGAAGACGGAGTTGAAGACCGACTGCAAGCCCGAGTCGTCGCGCTCGCTCGGCAAGCGGTCCATCTGCAGGAAGCGCTCGTAGGAGTTCCGCTGCACCTCGATCAGGTTGGGAATCTGGATCGCGGTGGGGATCTTCGAAAAATCCTTGCGGGGCGAAGTTCCGTTCTGCTGCTGGGGCATCATGACTCCTTAACGCGCGGGGACGGCGGCGCGGGCGCGGACCGCTCCCCGTGCGCGCCGCCGCGCGCTCGAGGGCTCCGCGTTGTGTTGGGTCCGCGCTGCCGTAATCCCGGTCTCTCTCCGGCCAATGGCTTGCGTTTTCGCCGCTTACTTCACTTCCACGGTGGCGCCGGCTTCGGTGAACTTCTTCTTGATGTTCGCCGCTTCTTCCTTGCCCACGCCATCCTTAATGGTCTTGGGGGCGCCGTCGACCAGGTCCTTGGCCTCCTTGAGGCCGAGGCTGGTGACTTCGCGCACCGCCTTGATGACGTTGATCTTATTCGCGCCAGCCGCAGTCAGGACCACGGTGAACTCGGTCTTCTCTTCCGCCGCCGGAGCCGCCGCCGCGCCGCCGCCCGCCGGAGCCGCCACTACCGACGCAGCCGCCGCCGATACGCCCAGCTTCTCTTCGAGCAACTAAACCAGCTGAGACGCCTCGAGCAGCGTCAGCCCTT
>JBOGKX010000195.1:0-69537 GCA_050746125.1 Terriglobales bacterium
ATGTATTTCCGCGCCGCGCGGCGCGAATCGGCGGGCTATCCGCCCGGCTTGCAAGCTCGCATTGCCGGGGAGCGAAAGCTCGCGACCGCCTTTCACCTTGGCGTCGCTCTTTTGACGCTGCTTTTCGCCGGCTGGGCGGCGATGCTGCGCGCCTGGGCGGTGCCGGTCTTCCTGATCTTCCCCGTAGCCTTCGCACTTAACCGGCTAGCCCAGCACTACGACATCAATCCCGAGGAGACGGCGGAGTGGAGCACGCTGATGAAGCCGTCGTGGTACTGGAACCTGGCCTTCCTCAACTCCAACTACCACCTCGAACACCACTACTTTCCCCGCGTGCCGCTCTACAACTTGCCGCGCCTAGGCCGGTTGCTGCGCCCTTTTTACTCGCAGCGCGGCATGCGATACCACACCTTCGGCGAGCTGGTTTGGAAGTACCTGGTGCGCAACTGTCCGCCACACGCCAATTGGGATGAACCGCGACCGCCCCAGGCGCGGGCGCGCCGCGTAACCGCCGGCTAGAAGAGCGGCGGCTGCGGGCCGTTGGCCGAGCGATCTCGCTTGAAATGGCGGTAGGCCAAGGCCGTCGCCATGCGACCGCGTGGAGTGCGGTTTAGAAAGCCGATCTGGATCAAGTAGGGCTCGTAGATCTCCTCGATCGCATCCGGTTCCTCGGCCAGCGCGGCAGCGAGAGTATTCACGCCCACCGGACCGCCCTCGTATTTGTCAATGAGCGTCAGCAGCAGGCGGCGATCGGCTTCGTCGAAGCCGTATTCATCCACCTCGAGCAAGGCGAGCGCGTCACCGGCGACGGCGGCGGTGATGGCGCCGGCGGCGCGCACCTGCGCGTAGTCGCGCACGCGGCGCAGCAGGCGATTGGCGATGCGCGGCGTGCCCCGAGAGCGGCGGGCCAGCGTCTCGGTGCCGCCGGCATCGATCGGCACGCCCAGGAGGCGCGCCGAGCGCTCGACAATGGCGCCGAGCTCGTCGGGCTCGTAAAACTGCAAGCGCAGGATCAAGCCGAAGCGGGAGCGCAAGGGGGCGCTGAGCAGGCCGGCGCGGGTGGTGGCGGCGACGAAGGTGAATGGCTTCAACTCCATCGTGTGGGTGCGCGCGGAAGGGCCCTGGCCGATCAGAATGTCGAGCTTGTAATCTTCGAGCGCCGAGTAAAGGATTTCCTCGAGCTGCGGCTGGAGGCGGTGCACCTCGTCGAAGAACAGCACCTGGTGGTTTTGGACGTTCGTGAGGATCGCAGTCAGGTCGCCCTTGATGACGAGCAGCGGACCGGCAGTTTGCTGGAACGGGACATTGAGCTCGGCGGCGATAATGGCCGCCAACGTGGTTTTGCCCAACCCAGGCGGGCCATAAAGCAAGACGTGGTCCATGGCCTCGCCGCGGCTGCGCGCGGCTTCAATGGCCAGCGCCAATTGATCTTTCGCCTTGGCTTGACCGACGAATTCGGCGAGGCGCTGCGGACGCAACCGCGCGTCGAAGCCGAGATCATCCTCGCCGAGCTCGGCTGCAACCAAGCGGGAACGGGTAGGTGCCGCCTCAGACATGGCAACAGAATACCCCGCGCCTCACTCCCGCTCCGCCGGCTCGTCAGCACCGGCCGTCAGCGCCATGGTCGGCCGGCTCTGAACCTCGCGCAACTCGGGGGCATCAGCCGCGAATTCGGGATCCAACTTTTGCACTACGCGCACCTGCGGCGCCAGGCGCGCTTGATAGGAACCGACGGCGGCGTTGAAGGCGACGCCGGCCTGGTCCAGCGCCTTGCCGAGGCGAGCGAAGTGGTCGAGAAACTTGCTCAGGCGGTCACCCAGCTCGCGGCATTCCTCAAGCAGTTGCTTGGCTTGCCGCTGAGCGCGATGCTCCGACCAGGCGCTCGAGAGCAGGGAGACGGTGGGAAAAATCGTCGTCGGGCTGGCCAGCACCACGCGGCGCGCGACCAAATCCTTGAAAAGCTCAGGCTGGGCGTCGAGAGCGGCGCGAAACGCCGCCTCGCTGGGCACGAACATGACGACGCAGGGGACGGAGCGCTCGAGCTTTTCCGCGTAACCACGCCGCGCGAGCTCGACGCCCATGCCGCCGAGATTTTGCGCAAAACTCGCCGCGCGCTGCCGCCGCGCCGCTTCGTCCTCTTCCTCGCTCCAGGGGAGAAAATCGGGCGTTTTGCAATCCACGGCCAAGCGCGCGCTGGGCGGAATCTCGATGACGAAATCGATCCGGCCGCCGCCCTCGACCGCGACCTGGCGGAAATAATCGCTCTGCTCGCGCAGGCCGCACTGCTCGAGGATGTTGGCCAGCCGCTGCTCGCCCCAGCTACCGCGCACGTCGCCGCCGCCGCGCAGCGCCTGCTTCAGGCTGCGCGCCTCGGCGGTAATGGCTTGGCCCGCTTGCGCCACGGTGGCGATTTGGCCGTCCAGGGCCGCGACCCGCTCCTGATAGGCGCCCAACTGTACCCGCATCTCCTTGACCGCCGCCTGGAGCGGGGCCTGCGCCAGTTGGAACTCGCCGTGTGCCGCCGCCTTGAGCTGCTCCGTTCTCTGGCCGAGCACTTGGTCGGCGAGCGCGGGCAACTGCGCGGCGAGGCTCTTTTGCACCTCGTCCCAGATTTGACGCTGGCCGGCGGCGAGATCCTGTAAGCGCGCCTCATGATTCTGGCGCGCCTCGGCCAGCGCCGTGCGCGCCGCCGCCAGGCGGGGCGCCAAGAGCACCGCCAGCACCAAGGCCCCCAACGCCAGCCCGGCAAAAAAAATCAGAACCGTCATGGGCGTTTCATCCCCGGCTCGAAGAGCACGGCGACCACGTTTCGCAAGTAATGTTCGTCGCTCAAAGTTTCGCGCAATTCGGCGGGAAACGGAACGCGGCGCTGAAAATAATCGGCCAGGGCGGCGTAGAGGCCGACCCGCGCCGCCGGCGTCAGTTGGTCGCGGCGCAGCAGCGCATCGAGCGCCAGGTAAGCTTCCCGCGGACGGGCGGCAAGGCGCAGACGCACGGCGAGCTCGGGATACGCCCAGAAGGAATTGAATTTTTCTCCCTCGATGGCCGCCAAGTTGGGGCGCGCGGCGGCGTGCTCGCGCACCACCACGGTTCCGGCCAGCTGATCGCCGAGGCGCTGCCGATGGCGGCTGGCCACGCAGGCCAAACCGCCCACGGTGTAGAAGGGCGCAATGAAATCCACGACCCGCGCCAGATTGCGGACGATCACTTGCCAGCCGGCCAGAGGCAATCCGCGGCGGTCCATGACCCGCAACCGCAACAGGCGCTTGCCGACGGTCTGCCCGCGCCAAAACCACTCCAGCGCCATGGCGTAGAGCATGGGCGCCAAGAACGCCACCAGGATTAGCGGCGCCACGCTGAAGCCGTGGCTTTGCCGCGCGAAGGCCCTTGGCAATAGACCGATGATGCCGACGGCGGCGGAAACGATAGCGAAGTCGAGCACCAGCGCCAGCATGCGCGCGGCCGGACCGGCCAAGCGCAGGGAAAACGAGATGCCTTCCGGCGTCGCCAATTGCAGGCGCGATTCCGGCGCCTCGATTGAGGCGGCGCTCACGCGGCCGCCTCCGGCCGCGACCGCCCCACCAGGCCAAGGTAGAGCGCGAGCGCGGCAAGTTCCACCAGGCCGAAGGCGATTTTCACGGCATAGGATATCTGCGGCGCATGGTGCTGCGAAAACATGCCCTCGACGGTACCGGCCCAGACCAGCATGGCGCAGAAGCCGCCGGTCAGGATCAAGACTTCGGGCAGGATGGCACGCAGGCGGCGCCAACGCGGCACGGCGCTGCCACGCAAAAGCGCGGCGGCGAGCATGAAGCCTGCCTGGCCGGCAATGAGGACGGCGGGAATCTCGAAAACGCCGTGCGGCAGCAGCCAGCCGCCGGCAAATTCTCCCACCCCCGCGGCGGCATAACGGGCCACCACCGCGCCCAGCATCACGCCGTTGCTGAAGAGCATGACGGCGGTGCCGGCGCCGAGGGTGAGGCCCAAAAACAACGCCAATAAGGCGACGTCGATGTTATGCGTCATCAGCTCGGCGGAAAACTCCGCTTCCTCGCCGGCCGCGGGCGCAGGAGCGCGGCCGCTCTCGGCGGCGTGCACGCGACGTAGCGGATTGCGGAGATAGCCGGCCGGCAGCAGAACGGCCACCGCGCCGGGATCCGCCGACACGGCCAGGGCGCCAAACAGCGCGCCGCCGCAGGTGATGGCCAGAGCGAGGGCAAAAAACGCAAAGCGGCGTCGAAACACGATGGGAAAGCGTAGGAACAATCCGGGCAGCCGCCGCAATGCAAGCCGCCAGTTGGGAACGGGCCGGCTCTGATACGTCTCGCCATAGGCGCGGGCGACCAGCGTCTCGAGATAGGCGGTGAGCGCGGGAGCCGCGGCTCCCTGTTGCAAGCGACTGAGATCGGCGGCGGCGCGCTGATACAAGGACCGGAGATTTTCTGCTTCCGGCAGTGAGATACCGCGGCCGGGACGTTGGGCGAAGCCATCGAGGAGCGACTCGAGCTCGCGCCAATAAGGCTCTTCACGTCGTAAGAAGCGCTCGAGGTCGAGGATCAAAGCGCCTGCCTCCGTTTGCGATCGAGGTAGGCTTCGACGCCCGTGCGCGCGTAGCGCGCCGCCGGCTCGAGTTGCAGGTCGAGGCCGCGGACGGCGAACTGGCGGCGCAGCTCGCGCAAGCGGCGATATTCGCGATGGCCGGCCAGCCGCCGGTAAATGTCGTCGAGCGAAGCCGCCGGCGGTCCGCCGCCTGCCGCGGATGTGGCGGCGCCCGTGCGCCGCGCCGCGAAGGGCAGCGGCTCGGTCTCGGGCGGCAACAAGCCAAGCACGGTCACGGCATGGGCGGCGCGCACCGGCTGCAAAACGCGCAGCAACTCCTCGTCCTGTCCCGGTTCGCCGAGCGCCGTCAGGATCAGGACCCAGGAGCGGCGGCGCAATCCCGCCTTCAAATACGCGGCCAGCGCGGCGTAATCGGCAGTGACGGCCGAAGGCCGCATCTCCGCCAGCGCCTCGCGGCAGCGCGCCAGATGGGCATTGCCGTGACCGCTGGGCACGGCGCGGCTAACGCCGGCGGCGAAGGCAACGAGACCCAGCCGGTCGCCCAATTCGTGGCAGGCCAGCGCCGCCGCCAGCGCCGTGGCCACAAAGAGATCGAGCACGGTGGCGGAGTCGCCAGCGCCAGCGGCGGCCAAGCCGGGGCCCAGAGCGCTCAGGCGGGCGTGATCGAGGCAAAGGTGGACATCCTGCCGCTGCTCCCACTGATAGACGCGGCTGACGGGAAAGCCGCGCCGCGCCGTGGCCTTCCAACTGAGGTCGGAGTAGCTATCGCCCGGGAGGTACTCGCGCAAGCGTTCGAACTCGCGCCCCGGCCCCATCATGGGCCGCCGTTGCGCCCCGGAGACAAGCTGGTAGAGCGGGCTCGACAGCATCACCTTGCGCCCCACCCGCCAGTCCGGGTGGACGCGAATCTCGATCGGCGCGAAGCGCCGTGCCCGCCATTGCCAAAATCCTAGCCGGGAATCGCAGGCCAAGCCAAGAAGCAGACCGTAATAGACGCCGCGCCGGCGCGCCACGACGCTGCACGTCCATTTCGTCGCCGGCTGCGCCGGCACCGCCAGCAGCGCCGGCTCGGCGGAAAAGCCGAGCGCGGCAGCACCCTCCTCTTCGGCGGCCCGCACGGCGAGGAGCAGGCGGCGGGCGCGCACCCGCTGCTGCCGAATTTCAAAGACCAGCGACCATTCCCTGCCTTGCACCGCCCGCTCCCGTCCCGCGACCGGTACCACTACTAACTCGTCGAGCCATCCGCGCGAGTGCAGCCAATCGCCGGCGGCGACGAGAACGAGCGCCGCAAGCGCCAGCTGTGCCAGCAGCCGCAGGGCGGAAGAAAATGGCGCGCCGAGCAGCAAGAGCGCGACCGCGAACCACAGCCACAATAGCCGCGCGCCGGGCACGGGCATGACGCCACCGCCCCGCCCTAAGCTCTGCCGCATCAGCGCGGCACCTCGGCCTTTTCGAGCAATTCGCGAACGATCTCGGAGACGCTAGCGCCCTCCAACTCGAACTCGGGACGCAGGATAAGTCGATGTCCCAACACCGGCGCCGCCAACCGCTTCAGATCGTCGGGGATGACGTAATCGCGGCCGCATAGGGCGGCTAGCGCGCGACTGGCGCGCACGAGTCCGAGCATTGCGCGCGGTCCAGCGCCGGCTAACACGGCGGAATGGGAGCGGGTGGCGCGCACCAGGTCCACGGCATAGGCGCACAGCGGCTCGCTGATTGCGACCTGGCTCACGGCGTGCCGGGCGTGCATCAGCTCCTCGGCGCTCATCACCGGCGCGGGGGCGGGTCCGGCCGCCCCAGCGGCCATCGCGCCCTCCGGCTCCTCGCCCGCGGCCAGCCGCAGCGCCAGGGCGCGCTCCTCGTCGGCTTCCGGATAGCCCATGGGAATGCGCAGAAGAAACCGGTCCTTCTGCGCCTCCGCCAGCGGATACGTGCCTTGGAACTCGATCGGGTTCTGGGTGGCGAAGACGGTGAAATGGGGCGGCAGCGGATAACTGACGCGATCAATCGTGACGGCGCGCTCTTGCATCGCCTCGAGCAGCGCCGATTGCGTCTTGGCCGGGGCGCGATTGATTTCGTCAGCCAGCAGGAAGCCGGTGAAAATCGGGCCGCGCAACAGGCGAAATTCGTGCGCACGCAGATCGAAGACGTTGGTTCCGGTGATGTCGGCCGGCATCAGGTCGGGCGTGAACTGAATGCGCTGAAATTCCGTTCCCGCCAGCCGGGCGAGGCAGCGCGCCAGCAACGTCTTGGCGACGCCGGGCACGCCTTCGATCAGGGCGTGACCCCCGCTGAAGACTGTGATCAGTGCCAGGTCAATGGCCTCGCTTTGGCCGATGATGACCCGCTGCACCGCCTCTCGCGCGGCGGCAAGCAGATCCGGAAGCGGACGGGAAGGGGCAAGAGCGGCGTCAGACATGGTTTAAGGAGTTGAAAGCGGCGACGATTTCTTCCGGGCTGGCGGCGGGTGGCGTTGCTTCCTCGCGCCCCGCCTCCCGCAGGCAAAAAGCCAATAAGCTGCGCGGCGGAATAGCCCGACGCAATAGGCGAATATAACCTTGCCTCGCGCTCTCCACCTCCAGCGCGCCGGCCTCGACCATGCCGCTGGGCGGCGGCGGCCAGGCCGGAGCCCAACGCCAGACCGCCAAAGCGAAAAGGCAAAACAACGCCAGAATCCCGACACGCAGATGGTAGCGGGCGAAGAGCCAGGCCATACCGCGCCGATTAACTAGGCCGTGGCGTGTTTCATCCACCACAACCCGCGGCCGTCCGCCAACGAGCCATAGCAAGAGCGGCGTATTGGCGGCGACGCGAACCTGGCGGTTCGTCAAAAATGTCGCATCGCTCGCCACCACCACGCTGCCCCGCCCCAGGCGCCGAGTCAACATGACGGCATGGCCGGCATGCAAATAGACCGGGATCCAGCCGGGCTCGCGCGGCTCGAGATAGCCGTCGCTCGAGATCGGCAGCGGCGCGGAAAGCAGCCCGCGGGGATCAAGCGGCCAAGCCGCGCTCGCCCCCGCCTTAGGCGGAATCGGGCGGGCGGCTGGCGCCGCGGTCATGGCGCGAGCTGCCGCATAGGGATGCTGCTTAAGGCCGAGCCAGCGCCATAAGTCGGGCGGCTGCCAGGCCGGCGGCGGCTCCTTTCGCGCCAGTGCTACAGCCAAGGGGATAGGCGGGGGAGGAGCCGGCTCCAGCCAGACCAGCCGCCCGCCCGCCAGCACGAAACCGTATAGCGCCTCGGCCGTATCGGGCGGCAGGTAACCGGAGGCGATAAAAAAGCGGGTGGTACTGGCTGGCGAGATGCCGATCCGGTCTCCGTCAAAGTCGCGCTCGACTTTCGGGCCGGTGCGCGCCAAGCCGTCGAAGAACAGGCTGGTGCCGACGGGATCGCTGCGGAGGCTGGAGAAGCCAGGATAGGCGTCCCGACGGAAGCGCGCCGCCAGGGCCAGGCTGGCGACAACGGCGAAGCCGGCCAGCAGCGCCAAGCAAGCGAAAACGCGGCGCGCCCTCATGCACGGCTCTCCATCAAAAGCCGCTGGCGCGCGACGAACTCGGCCAATGCGGCGCGATCGAGCGCGCGCTCGCCATACCAAACTTGATCGAAGCGCGCCGCTTGGGCGGCGAAGAGGTCGCCGAGCTCCCCGCTGCCGGCAGGGGAGCGAATGGCGCGCAGGCGGCGGCGCAACTCCCGTTCGTACTCCCAATTGGTGCGGTCGCGCCGGATGATAATGAGCTGCTCGGTCGCCAGCGCCGCCAGGCCGGCGAGAAAGGAGGCGCGCAGCGCGCCGCGAAAATCGCCGGCAGCTTCGAGCTGCCGGCAGAGCGCCAGCCATTCACTTTCAGGCCGATCGCTGGCGATGGCGGTGTCGAAATCGGCGGGAGAGGTGGCAACGCTCAACCCCAGCCGCGCGCGGCCTCGTGGCCCGCGCCTCAGGCCGTACCAAGCGAGCAGCAACGCCAGGACCGCAGCCAAAGCGATCAATCCCCATCCCCAAGCGGAGATGGAACCGTGCGAGGAGGGGAGGACCGGGGCGGGCCTGCCGACGATCCAGCGCAACAGCCGCTCGATAAGATGGATCAGGGCGCGGACGACGCCGCCGAACCAGTGCCCGAGCGCGAGCAGGGCGCGGCCCAGGAAGTTATGCCACAGCCATGAGTCGCCGGCCGGCGGTCGAGGAGCGCCGTGCCAGGCATAAGAGCCGCCGGCCGCCTCGGTGCGCAGGGCGGCGCGCAATTGCGCCGTCTGCGCGGCGCGCACCGCGGCGGCGCAAGCCGGCGTGGTACAGATCACGCTTGGCCTCCTCCTACCAGCCAGGGGGACGGCTCAACTTCCGCTTCTAGCGCGGCCAGCCGCGTGCGCAAGTCGGCGCCGCTCGCCACGGCCTCGGCATGCCAGTAGACCAGCGCGGCCACCGACTTGAACCACGGGTCGAAAAGCAGATAAAGCCCGCCGGCGATGGCCAGCAGCAGCGTCGAGTTCTCGACAAACGGCAGGGAGCGGATCACGCTGCCTTGCGCGCCGGTCAATGCGGCAAAAATGGCCGGAGCGATCACGGCCGCGGCGGCAGCATCCACGGCCAACAGCAGCGCGGCGAGACAACCGACCAGTAGCGGCGGAAACCAACTGCCGTAATGATTCCAAGCCAGCGCGGCGGCGCGTCGCAGCCGGCCGGTAAGCGGGTAGAGCTGAGCGGCGAAATACACCGGGATCAACAGGAAGAGCAGCGGTAGGCTCGCCAGCCACAGCAGGATCAGCAAAGAACGGACAGCTAATTCGCGTGCCGCACGGTCCGGCCCGGGGCCGCCTCGCTGCTGGCCCGCCAAGCGGCGCAGGAAAATGCCATCTGTCACGATCTTGACCGTGTAAAGGGCAGTTAACAACAGCGCCCAGGCGGCGATCTGCTCAGGGCGCGCCGCCCAGCCGGCCAAGCGCGTGAGTACCCATACCGCGGCAGCCACAAAGGGCGCCGCGCCAAGGTAATAGACCCAAGCGTCGTGCCCGAAGGCAGCGAGCAGCAACTCCGTGGCTTGCTCGATTGGCTCCATCCGTCCACTCGCAATCGGCCTTAGCATCGCACGCCCGGCTCCGGTTTCAAACGAGCAAAAGCGCCGTAGGTCGCGCAGAGGCCATGGGGGGCCGCGCCAGCGTACAAACCTCGGTGCCAGGGCGGCATCCCTCTGACCTGAGCGCCACGCCTAGGGCGAAAGGAATCGGATCGCGTGCTCGCAGCCCTAATGCTCTGGAACGAACCCAACAATCTCTCTCACTGGAACTTTCAGCTCGACCCCGAATGGCGGCGTTATGGACGAATGATTCGGCTGGCGGCACGCGCGGCGCGCGAGTGCGCGCCCGGCCTACCGGTCGTAGCCGGCGGCATCTCGCCGATTGATCCACAGTTCGTTCGCCTACTCGCTGGACAGGGCGCGCTCGATGACGTTGATGCGATCGGCATCCACGGCTTCCCCCTGGATTGGAATCATTGGAGCATCCACCAATGGCCGGAGAAAATCGCCGAGGTCGCGGCGGCCACCGATAAAGCCATCTGGATTACGGAGGCAGGCGCCTCGAGCTTCGGCGCGGAAGAAGTGCAAGCTTTCGGGCTGGATGCGATGGCGCGCTTGCTCGCCGCCGCGCCGGTCGAGCAAGTCTTTTGGTATAGCCTCCTCGACCTACCTGGCACTTGGACCGCCACCACCCGCCATAAGGAGAGCGAAGGGAGCGCCTACTACCGTCATTACTACATGGGTTTGATCCGCGCCGATGGGACGCCCAAGCTGGCCGCAGCTCATTTCCCCGCCTCATTCGGCCTTTGCCAATGGTTTCATTTCGAGGATCCGCGCTTGGCACGGGCGGTGGAGTGGCTAAGGCGCCTAGGGGTTCGCAAGCTGCGGACCGGCTTGAGTTGGGCCGATTGGTTCCGGCCTGGCGCCGAATCCTGGTTCGATCGGCAAATGGCGGCGCTGGCCGAGTTCGAAGTGACGCTAACGCTTTGTTTCACTCCCGCCCACCTCGGCCTGGAGCCGCATTACGCGAGCCCGCCGCGACGGGCCGAGGATTTCGCCGATTTCTGCCGCTGGACACTCGAGCGCTATCGCGACTGCCGCGAGCCCGCCTCCGCCCGTGGCCTCGAATTGGGCGTGGTGTGACATGCCGCATGTGCTCATCACCGGCGGCGCGGGTTTCGTGGGCGGCCATTTGGCCGAGCGCCTGCTGCGCGAAGGTTGCCGGGTGCGGCTGCTCGATAATTTTTCCCCCCAGGTACACGGCGACCAAGGCCCCGCCGCGCTGCCTGCCAGCTTGCGTCGCGACTGCGAATTGCGGCGCGGCGACGTGACCTCACCCTCCGTCCTCGATCGCGCCCTGGCGGGCATCGATGCCGTGGTTCATTGCGCCGCCGCAGTCGGCGTGGGCCAAAGCATGTATCGGATCGCCGATTACTGTCGCAACAACGTACTCGGCACCGCCGAACTGCTGCAAGCCATCCTCCGCCGCCGGCAGCGGCCGCGCGGCGGCATGGTCGAACGCATCGTCGTTGCCAGTTCCATGTCCATCTACGGCGAAGGCCGCTACCTTTGCCCAGCTTGCGCGCCGGAACGCGTTTCCTGGCCAGTGCCGCCGCGCCCGCGCTCCCAACTCGAGCGGCGGCAGTGGGATCCGCTCTGCCCCCGTTGCGGCGGCGTTCTCGCCGCGCAACCGACGGATGAGACGAAGGCGCCCGATCCGCAATCGATATACGCCGTCACCAAGCTGACGCAAGAACAGATGGTGTTGAATTTCGCACGCGCCTACGGCCTGCCCGCGATGGCGCTACGTTTCTTCAATATCTACGGCCCGCGCCAGGCGCTCGCCAACCCTTATACGGGCGTCGTCGCCATCCTGGCCGCCCGCTTGCGCGCCGGCCTGCCGGTCACGCTCTTCGAAGATGGCGAGCAGCGCCGTGATTTTGTCAGCGTCCACGATGTCGCCGCCGCCTGCGTCGCCGCGCTCGGCGGCGATGGCGGCAGCGGCGTTTACAACATCGCTTCCGGCGAGGCGATCACGATCCGCCGCTTGGCCGAAATGGTAGCTGAGACGCTCGGCGCGCCGCTCGAACTGGCTCCTCTCGGCCGCTATCGAATTGGGGACATTCGCCACTGCACAGCCGAGATCGACCGCGCCCGCCGTGAAATCCATTTTCGCCCTCAGATCGGGCTGCGGGCAGGCTTGCGCGAGCTGGCCGCCTGGCTCGATTCGCAGAAGCCGCTGCCGCGCACGGCTGGCCTCGCGATCGCCAACCAGGAATTGCGCACCTTTGGCCTGGGAGGGTAGCGATGAGGATTCTACTGACCGCTGATACTTATGGCGGTGTCGGCAGCTTCGCCCGCGAATTGGCCCTCGGATTGGCCGAGCGCGGCCACGTCATCGTTCTCGCCAGCCTGGGCGAACCAACCGACACTACCTGGATAGGCGACCGCGCGATATCGTTTCACCGCTCGCCGCTGCGCCTGGAGTGGATGTCCGCCGGCGCCGAGGATCTAGCCGCCAGCCGGCGTTGGCTGGAAGGGCTAATCGCCGCCTTCGCGCCCGACTTGCTGCACGCCAATCAGTTCGCGTTCGCGTGCTTTGCCGCCACATTGCCGGTGGTTCTTACCGTCCATAGCGACGTCGTCTCCTGGTGGCGCGCGGTTCATGGAGCCGCGCCGCCCTCCCCGTGGCGCGAGTGGTATGGCGAACTGGCGGCCGGCGCTTTAGCCGCGGCTTCTGCCGTGGTCGTCCCCTCTGCCGCCGCCGCCGCCGATCTGCGCGCCAGCTTCGGCTTTGCCGGCCCGATTGCGCTGATCGCCAACGGCCTGACGCCGCTGCCGCCAACTTCGCCGCCACGGCGGCAAGACATCACGGCCATCGCCGCCGGACGGCTCTGGGATGCCGGCAAGCAAATCCAACTCCTTTTGCGGCCCGATTTGCCTTTGCCCGTGCGAATCGCCGGACCCAGCCAGCCCCCAATCGGCGCCGGCGCAAGCGCCGCCGCCTTCCCCGCACTTCCCCAAATCACGCTGCTGGGCGAGATGAGCAGGCGGGCGCTCGCCGCCGAATTTGGCCGCGCCAGCGTCTTCATCGGCCCCAGCCGTTACGAACCTTTCGGCCTTGCCGCGCTCGAGGCCGCTTCGGCCGGCTGCGCCCTACTGCTCAACGACATCCCTAGCTATCGCGAAATCTGGGGAGCGACCGCAGCCTATTTCCGGCGCGACGATGGCGACAGCCTGGTTCGCCAGCTGCAAGCTCTCGCCGCCGACGACCCGCGACGGCGCCGCCTCGCCTCCGCCGCGCGCCATCGCGCCCGGCGCCTCTACTCACGCCGCCGCATGACGGCGCACTACCTGCGGCTTTACTGCTCTCTCGCCTCGCGCGCAACCCGGGCACGCGCGGCGGCGGCCGCGTGAACGCCATGGAAATCCGCATCTTCGCCCATTCCTGGCTTTCCGACTGGAACCACGGCAATGTCCACTTCTTGCGCGGCCTGGCGCGCGCCCTGATCGCTCTAGGCCATCGCGTGGGCTTGTTCGAATCCTTGCCCGGCCCCTGGGGTGGATGGTCGCTGGCCCACTTGATATCCGAAGAACCGATGCAGGCGATGGCCGCAGTGGCGGAGTTTCGCCGCGCCTACGCCGATCTGCCCGTCCGCTTCTATGCCCTGGGCACTCAGGCGGCGCGTTTGGAAAGCCGCCTCGAGGACCTCGTGCGGGGGGCCGATTTGGTGCTGGTCCACGAATGGAATCCGCCGGAACTGCTAGCCGCGTTGGTCGAACTCCGGCGCCGGAAACGCTTTCTCCTCTTGTTCCACGACACGCATCATCGCGCCGTGAGCGATCCGGCGGCGCTAGCTTCCCTGCCGCTCGCCGCTTGCGATGCCGTGTTGGTCTTCGGGGCGGCCTTGCGCCGGCATTATGCTCGACTGGGTTGCCCGCGCGTCTTCGTCTGGCACGAGGCCGCCGACGAAACGCAATTCCAACCCGCCACCGCCGAAATCGAACAAGACGTGCTCTGGATCGGCAACTGGGGCGACGGAGAGCGCGACGCCGCGGTGCGGGAGTTTCTGTTGCGGCCGGCGGCATCGCTGCCGGAGGCCCGTTTCGCGGTACACGGCGTCCGTTATCCCGAGGCGGCGCGGCGCGAGTTGCGCGCCGCCGGCATTCGCCAGCGTGGTTACTTGCCCAATCTGCGCGCGCCGGCCGCCTATGCCGCCAGCCGCCTGACGCTCCATATCCCCCGCGGGCCTTATCGAGAGCAATTGGCCGGCATTCCCACCATCCGCGTCTTCGAGGCGCTGGCCTGCGGGCGGGCGCTGTTGTGCGCCCCGTGGCGGGACACGGAAGGCCTGTTCGAACCCGGCGCCGATTTTGTCGTCGCGCGCAACGGCGTCGAGATGACCGCGCTGGTGCGCGATCTGCTGCGCGATCCCGCCGCCACCGCGCGCCTCGGCAATCACGGGCGCGGCACCGTCCTCGCGCGCCACACCTGCCGCCATCGCGCGCTCGAACTCCTCGAGCTTTGCCGACGCCTATGAAGTCGCTGCGCTTTTACGTCTTCGGTTCGAGCCTGGTCTCTGCCTATTGGAACGGCGCCGCCACGTATTATCGCGGCCTATACAAGCACCTCCATGCCTTGGGCCATGCCATCACCTTCGCCGAGCCCGACATTTACGGCCGCCAACAGCACCGCGACGCCGAGGACGTAAGCGCCTATGCGGAAGCGCGCATCTATCGCACGCGCGCCGAACTCGATACCGAACTGCGAGCAGCCGGTGACGCCGACGTGGTCGTCTTGCACAGCGGCATCGGCGCGGACGATGATTATTTGGCGCAATCGGTCATCGCCCTTGGCGGGGCCGCTCCTCCCGGCCGCCGGCCGCAAGCCATTTATTGGGATGTGGACGCGCCGGCGACACTGGCGGAAATCGAGGCACGGCAGGACCATTACCTGCGTCCGTTGTTGCCCCGCTTCGCTCACGTATTCACCTATGGCGGCGGCCAGCCGGTCGTGCGCCGCTTTCTCGCGCTAGGCGCCCGCAACTGCCTGACGATTTACAACGCCTTCGATCCCCGGACGCATTTCCGGGTGGCCCTCAACCCGGCATGGGAAACCGACCTCGCCTTCGTTGGCCATCGCCTTCCCGACCGCGAGACGCGCGTGGAGGAATATTTCATGGCCGCAGCGCGCCTCGCCCCCGCGCGGCGCTTCTTGCTAGCCGGCGCCGGCTGGGAGGGGCGGGCGCTGCCGCCGAACGTGCGCTATGCCGGCCATGCGCCCAGTCATCTGCACAACGTCATCAACAGTTCGGCCCGCGTGGTGCTCAATCTCAACCGCGAGTCCATGGCCCGCTGCGGCTTTTCACCACCCACCCGTATCTTCGAGGCGGCGGGCGCGGCGGCGGCCGTGATCACCGATGCCTGGCCAGGAATCGACGAGTTCTTCGCCCCAGGCCGTGAAGTTCTACTAGCCCAGGGCCCGGCGGAAATCGTCGCCGCGCTGGAGCGGCCCGACGCCGAACTGCGGCACATCGGCGAACGGATGCGCGCTCACGCGCGGCTGGTCCATACCTATGCGCAGCGCGCCAAGCTAGTTCACGACGTGCTCATCGCGCGGCCAGCGCGGGACCACGAGGCGCCGGACCACGCCGCCAGTGTCGAGCGGGCGGCGGCAAGGGAGATTCCATAGAACCACCCCGCCTTATGCTGCTGATCTTCTTCGGCCTAGCCCTTTCGTCTTCGTGGGGCAACGGCCACGCCACCACTTATCGCAGCCTGCTGCGTGGCTTGCGTGCCCGTGGCCACCGAGTGATTTTCTACGAACGAGACGTGCCCTGGTATGGCGGCCACCGCGATCTCGAGCGCCCCGATTACGCCGAAGTTCGCCTCTTTGCCGGCTGGCGCGACATCCGTGCCACCGCCTTGGCCGCTGCCCGCACTGCCGACGCCGTCGTGGTGGGCAGCTACTGCGGCGAGGCCATTGCCATCCTCGACGATCTGCTGTCGGTACGCCCACGCCGTTTGGCCTTTTATGACATCGACACGCCGGTCACCATCGCCGCCCTCGACCACGGCCGCTGCGAGTACTTGCGCCCCGATCAGCTCGCCGCCGTAGATCTGTATCTGAGCTTCACTTCCGGACCGATACTCAAGGAATTACGGCGTCGCGGAGCGCGCTGCGTTCGTCCACTGCACTGCTGCGCCGATCCCGAACACTACCGCCCCGGTCCGCCAATCCCGCCGCGCTGGGATCTGGGTTACCTCGGCACCTATGCTCCCGACCGACAAGACAAGCTGCGCCGGCTGCTGCTCGAGCCCGCCCGCCGCCTGCCCGGCCAGCGTTTTGTAGTGGCGGGTCCGATGTACTCCGATCAAGCTGGCTGGCCACTCAACGTGGAATATTTACCCCATGTGCCGCCTGGCGATCATCCCACTTTTTATCGTTCCTGCCGCATGACCCTTAGCATCACCCGGCGGGCCATGGTGGCCTGGGGCCACTCTCCATCAATTCGTCTTTTTGAAGCCGCTGCATGCGAGGCGCCCATCATCACCGACCCTTGGCCTGGACTCGATGAGTTCTTTCGGACGGAGCAGCGGCCCGGAGAACCTTCGGAAGTGCTGGTCGCGTCCGATGCCGGCACCGTAGTCCGGTACTTACGTGAACTTTCGCCATTGGACTTGCGGCGCATTGCGCGCGCGGCACGCGGCCGCGTCTTGCGCCACCACACCGGATTGCACCGCGCCGAACAACTAGAATCCTACTTGCAAAAAATCGCCCCTTAGCTGCCGCCCGCCATCAAGCCGCCGACTCCGGAATCGGCATCCATTTTTCCATACTCCACGTTTCCATTTTGCGGAAGCCCGAGGTGGATCGAATGCCGAGGAAAACTCTGACGGTTGTTGCCCTGACCTTCCTGTGCCATCTGGGTTTGGCCTGGGGACAATCCAACAATGCGCCCACAACCGGCAAGGGCTTCACTTTTCGCGCCTTTCTGGAAGACGCCTCGGGTGGTCCAATGTCCGGTGTCACAGTTCAAATCGAGGAATGGAACGGCCTGGTGGTCGGCACCGCCGTCACGGAAAGCGACGGCTCCTTCGCCGTCCGGGACCTCGAGCCCGGCTTGTACTGGATCAGCGGAAATTACCGGGGTCGCCCGTTCCGGCAGACCGTGAACTTCTCGAATCCGCAGTTGATTACCGAGGTGCAGTTGAACATACCATCGCCGCCGCGAACGGTGGCGAGCGGCAACCCCGCCGGGGACGTGGTTTCGGTCGGGGCGCTCTCTGCCTCGCCGGAGGCCCGCAAAAATCTCGACAAAGCGCGGAAGGCGCTCGCTGGCCATCAAATCGCCCGCGCCTTCGCCTTAAGCGGCGCCGCCATAGCCGGCGCACCGCGCTGGGCCGAGCCCTATTTTTTTCGCGGCGTGTTGCACTTGGACCAGCACGAATACAGAGAGGCGATTCAGGATTTGAACTCCTCGCTCGACAACAAGCCACAAGATCCGCTTGCACTGGCGGCGCTCGGCACCGCCATGCAGCAACTCGGCCGCCTTCGCCTGGCTTTGAATTATCTGGACTACGCAAACCGCATCAAGCCGGTGTGGCAAGCGTACTTTACTCGAGCGCAAATCGATTTGTCGCTGCATCGCCCGACCCAAGCGATTCAAGACGCCGGTCAGGCGCTATCCCTCGATCCTCCCGGGCCGCCACAATGCCACCTGCTGCGCGCCAACGGCGACTTGGAGCTGCGCAATTTGGCCGACGCCGCGCGCGAGTTGCGCATTTTCTTGACGTTTTCGCCGAACGCTCCGGAGGCCAGCCAAGCCCGCTCGGTGCTGCACGCGATTCATCGCGTCGCACGCAATGAAGCCGGTCGCCCTTAAGAAAAATCTAACCTGGTCGCGTGAACAGGCGAAATGCGTCTATACCTGACAATGCGCGCCGCAGCCGCGCCGTCCGCAGCGCGCTAAACTGAAGAAGTACGGGGATTTATTGCAGGGAGGAGATTGGCAAGCGAACTGCTCTATCCCAGGGCGAGGATTCCAGTCGAGCAGCCTATGATCATCTCAATCGCCATATTGATCCTGTCGCTGCTGGCACTCGTGTACTGGCTCGCCGCCTTTGTCCACGGCCGCGTGCTGGAGGCCGATCTTGCCGAGCTGGATCGATTGCATCAGGAAGGGTTACTGCCAAAACTCAATTCCTTGGAGCAAGACTTCCAGACTTTGACCTCGCTGCTCAAGGCCATCGCTCCCGCGGTCCAGATGCGGCAAGCGCCATGGATTCGCTCCTATTTCGCCTGCCTGCGCATCTCTCGCGCCATCTGCTCTTCCTCGGCGTGGCTGGAGATGGAACTGCGGCGGCTCGTCGCTTTGCAATCTTGCAATTATCGCCGGGCTTGCGCCCGCCTCGCCGAATTCACCGGCGAGTAAACGCTCAGCGGAACTGAGCGCGGCGCCCGGTCAAGAACGGGTTCGTGGCTCGTTCCGCGCCGATCGTCGTCTCACGCCCGTGGCCGGGGATCACCAGCGTCGCGTCGGGCAACACCAGCAGCTTGGAATGGACGGAGTGCACGATCTGGGCCATGTCACCACCGGGCAAATCGGTGCGGCCAATCGAGCCTGCGAATAGCGTATCACCGGCGAATAACTGCCCGGCGCTGGCCAGATAAAGACAAGCACTGCCAGGCGTGTGGCCGGGAGTCTCCAAAACATCAAACCGCATGCCGCCGGCCCGCACAGGCTCATTGTCCCGCAATGGCGCGTCCACGCTGGCGGTCGCGGGCAGCGGAATTCCAAGCCAGCCAGCTTGGTCCTCGAGCATCCCGTAAATCTCCTGATCGCGGGGCTGAAGCAGCAGCGGCGCGCCGGTGAGCCGTTTCAAGCGTGCCGCGGCGCCAATGTGGTCGATGTGGGCGTGGGTGATGGCGATGGCGGCGACGCGGAGGTGGTTGTCGCGCAGGCAATCCAAGATCTGGCCCAGGCCGCCCTGGCCCTCGCTCTCGGTGTCGTCGCCGGGGTCGATCACGAGACAATCGCCGCTGGCCGGATCGGCGACGATCGAGCAATTACATGCCAGGCGGCCGACCGGAATCGTCCAGCGGCGCACGACGTCGGCACTGGACCGCGTATGGTCAGGCATGAAAGGTCTCGATGATTATTTCTTGGGAGGAGCGGGCGGCGCGGAGCGAGCCGGCTGCGAGTGCTGCGTGGTCGAGCCCAAGATCGAACTCGCCCGGGCTTGGGAACGATTGGAGATCAACGCCAAGGTCACCGTGGTCAAGCCAAAGATGATCGCCAAAACGATGGTGGTTTTGCTCAGCGTGGTTTGCGCGCCGCGCGGACCAAACGCCGTCTGGCTGCCCATGCCGCCGAAGGCGGAGGCAAGATCGCCGGCGCTGCCGCTTTGCAGCAGGATCACCACGATCAGCAAAAAGCAGGTCACGATATGGATGGCGGTAATGATGAATTCCACTGTTAGAACACTCGTCCCAGGCGCGTAATTTCGAGATTGTGGTGCGGAAGGCGGGACTCGAACCCGCATGCCTTGCGGCGCCACCCCCTCAAGATGGTGTGTCTGCCAATTTCACCACTTCCGCGGGACCCGCTCCTATTATAGCCAAGCGGAACTATCCCAAGAGAGCGGCGAAGGCCGCCGCATCGAGACTAGCGCCGCCGACCAAACCGCCATCCACGTCGGGCTGAGCCAGCAGACCGGCGATATTGTCCGGTTTGACGCTGCCGCCGTAAAGAATGCGAAGGTGGCGGGCCGCCTCGCCGCCGAAGACCTCGTGCGCCAGCGCGCGCAAGAACTGATGCGCCGCTTGCGCCGTGGCCGGCGAGGCGGTACGGCCGGTGCCGATGGCCCAGACTGGCTCATAAGCCAGAACGCAGTGCAGCACTTCCTCCACGCCCAAACCCCATAGCCCGCGCTCGAACTGGCGGCGCAAAACCGCTTCCGTCTGATCGGCATCGCGTTCGGCCAGGGTCTCGCCAACGCAAACGATCGGCGTCAAGTCGACCGCCAGCGCGGCCCGCACCTTGCGTTGCACCGTCTCGTCGGTTTCGCCGAAGAATTGCCGCCGCTCGGAATGGCCGACGATGGCGTATTCACAACCAGCGGCCTTGAGGATGGGCCCCGAGACTTCGCCGGTGAACGCGCCGCGCGCTTCCCAGTGCAAATTTTGGCCGGCGATGGCCACGTCCAGGCCTTGCGCGGCGGCTACGGCAGCGGGAATACAGGGGAACGGCGGCGCGACTACCACGAACGGGGCTGGGCGCTCCAGCAGGCGTGGCCGCAGCGTCTGGAAGAACTCGGCCGTTTCGGCCGGCGTCTTGTGCATCTTCCAGTTGGCGGCCATGATCGGGCGGCGATGGCCGCCCATCACGCTGCCGCTCCCGCATTGGCCAGCGCTTCGACGCCCGGCAACTTCTCGCCCCCGAGAAATTCGAGGGAAGCGCCTCCGCCGGTCGAGACATGGGTAATACGATCCACCACCCCCGCCGCCTCGATGGCCGCGACCGAATCACCCCCGCCGACGATGCTGGTCGCCTGGGCGCCGGCCACCGCCTGGGCGACGGCCAGGGTGCCCAACTCGAAAGGCGGAGTCTCGAAGACGCCCATAGGCCCATTCCACACGATGGTCTTCGCCTGGGCAATTTCCTCCGCGTACTGAGCACGGGTGCGCGGTCCGATGTCGAAAGCCTTCATGCCGGCGGGAATCTCGCCGACCACTCTCGTCGCGACATGCGGCTCGAGCTTTGCCGCCACCACGTGGTCCGCGGGCAGCAACAGGCGGTACCGGCCCTCGTCGGCGCGGGCCAGCAGCCGCCGCGCGGCGTCGAACCGGTCGGGCTCGCAAAGGGAGTCGCCCACCGGCTGCCCTTGCGCCGCCAGGAAGGTATAGGCCATGCCGCCACCGATTAGGATCACGTCAGCGTGATGAGCCAAGTTCTCGATCACCGGAATCTTATCGGCGATCTTGGCGCCGCCCAGGATCAATATGAAAGGATGGCCGGGATTGCCCAGCGCCTGGCCGAGGTAGCGCAGTTCCTTCTCCATCAAGAATCCGGCCACGGCGGGCTGCAGGAACTGGGTCACGCCGACGGTCGAGGCATGGGCGCGATGCGCGCTGCCGAAAGCGTCATTCACGTAAACCTCCGCCAGCGACGCCAACTGGCGCGCGAAGTCGGGATCGTTGGCCTCCTCTTGCGGCTGAAAGCGCAGATTTTCCAGCAGCAGCACGGTGCCGGGCTCGAGATGTTCCGCCATCTCTTGCGCTTGCAGGCCTACCGTCTCCGGGCAAAAGCCGACCTGCACGCCGAACCCGAGGTCGCGATCGAGAAGCATGCGCAGATGCTCGGCGACGGGGCGCAAGCTGAACTCGGGATTGCGCTTCCCTTTCGGCCGGCCTAAATGCGAACAGAGAATCACTTTGGCGCCCTGCCCCAGCAGGTATTTCAACGTGGGCAGGGTCTCGCGGATGCGCGTGTCGTCGGCCACCGCGCCGGCTTCGAGCGGCACGTTGAAATCCACTCGCACCAGCACGCGGCGGCCGGCGACGGCAATATCACGAACGGAGCGTTTCTTCATGCGCCTTTCCTCGCCTCGCCGGCTCACCAGCCCTTCTTGGCCAAAAATTGAATCAGGTCGCGCACCCGGCAGGAATAGCCCCATTCATTGTCGTACCAGCTGACCACCTTGACGCAGTTGCCGGCGATCACGCGCGTCAGCTTGCTGTCCACGATCGAGGAGCGGCTGTCGCCCAGGTAATCGCGCGAAACCAACTCCGCTTCTTCGTAACCGAGAATGCCCTTCATCGGTCCGCCCGCCGCGGCGCGCATCGCCGCATTGACCTCCTCGGCCGAGGTCTTTTTTTCCACGAACGCCACTAGATCGACCACCGAGACGTCCGGCGTCGGCACCCGCATGGCGAAGCCATCGAGCTTGCCCTTGAGATCGGGGATCACCAAGTGCAGCGCCTTGGCCGCCCCGGTGGAGGTGGGGATCATGTTGATCGCCGCGGCGCGGGCGCGGCGCAGGTCGCGGTGCGGCAGATCGAGCACGTTTTGATCGTTGGTGTAGGAGTGGATGGTGGTCATCGAGCCGGCGACGATGCGGAAGCTGTCGTGGACCACTTTGGCGATCGGCGCAAGGCAGTTGGTCGTGCAACTGGCGTTGGAGACGACGTGATGGCGGGCGGGATCGTAAGCGCCATCGTTGACGCCGAGCACGAGGGTGACGTCTTCGTTCGTGGCCGGGGCGGAAATTACGACCTTCTTCACCGGCCCGCGCAGATGCTTGCGGGCCTCTTCACCCTTGGTGAACTTGCCGGTGGATTCGACCACGACTTCGACGCCCGCTTCCGGCCACGGCAAGGCAGCGGGATCTTTTTGCGCGAAGACCTGAAATTTGCGGTCGTCCACTGCGATCCAATCCTCGCCCGCGGTGACGCGGTTGGGCAAATTGCCGAGCACGGAATCGTATTTCAAAAGATGGGCCAGCGTATCGGGCGTGGTGATGTCGTTGACGGCGACGATCTGCAACTCGGGATGGCCGAGCGCGGCGCGAAAGACGTTGCGGCCGATTCGTCCGAAACCATTGATTCCAACTCGAACGGGCATCCGGTGATTCCTCCTTGGGAACTGGCAAAATCGAAGCCTTTTATCGTAGCAGACGCCCACCCGACGACGCGGGCCGCCGCCCAGGGCGCGCGGGGCGCGGTCGAACCCGACCGCTTTGTCATCGCGGGCGCCGCGCCGCCGCAATGGCCCATATAATGGGATGATCCCCGCCAGCCCCGGGCCGGGCTCGTTTGTCCCCCGAGGCTGGGGTTTCACTTTGCCGCGACTGGGGTGCGGAGCTTTTACATGCTTAATTTTTTTCGGCGCAAGGACGCGACGGCACGCTATATGCTGGGCGGCATATTGGTGATCATTTGTTTCGCCATGGTGATGTTTCTGATCCCCGGCTTCGGCGGCGGCAACACCGGACAACCGGGCGGGGTCGACACCTTGGCCAGCGTCGGCTCGCGCGCCATCACGGTCGGCAATTTCCAAAGCCGCTTCAACCAGTTGCAGCAGACTGGGCGTCTGCCCGCGCAGCTCATCCCGCTCTACGGCCAGCAGATCGTACAGAACTTGATCATGCAAGACGCGCTGGCGTTGGCGGCGCAGCGCATGGGCTTCAGCGCCAGCCGCCAGGAAGTGGCGGCGGCGATCCGCCGGGAAATACCGCAGCTATTCCCCAACGGCGCTTTCGTGGGCGAAACCGCCTATGAGGATTACATCCAAAACTCGCAGCAAATGACGGTCGCGGAGTTCGAGCGGAAGGTGCGCGACCAGGTGATGGTACAGAAGCTCTATGACCTGGTCACGGACGGCGCGCGAGTGAGCGAGGCCGAAGTTCACCAGGCCTACGTCCGCCAATTTGCGAAAGCGGTGTTCGATTACGTCATTCTCGACCCGGAGGCGCTGGCCGCGCGCGTGCCGGTGACGCGGGCGGCGCTGGCAAGCTACTACAAGGCAAACGAGAGCAAATACCTGGCGCCCGAGCGCCGCACGATGCAGTTACTGATCGCCGATCGCTCGCAATTCGCGGCCCGCGTGAAGGTGACGCCGGCGGACGCGCGCCAGTACTACCAAGCCAATATCGCTAGCTACACGTTTCCAGAGCGGGTGCGCCTGGCGCATATTCTGTACAAAACCGCCGGAGATTCCCCCGCGCAGACCGCCCAGGCCAAACAGCAGGCGCAAGCGACACTGGATCAATTGCACCATGGCGCCCGTTTCGCCGATCTGGCGAAAAAATCCTCGCAAGACGATGCCTCGGCCAGCCAAGGCGGCGAGTTGGGCTGGATCTCGCGCGGGCGGATGTATCCCTCGGTCGAGCAGGTGGCCTTCAGCTTGCCGGCGGGCCAGACCAGCGACGTGATCACGACCCCCTACGGCTTCGAGATCGTCAAGGTCGAGGCGCACCAGGCGGCGCACGTGGAGTCATTCGACCAGGTCGCGCCGCAGATCACTCAACAGCTGCAACAGCAGCAAGCGGTGGCACAGGCCCAGCACGCCATGGATCAGGCCCGGTTGGAGGCGGCCAGCACGCCCTTGCCGCAAGTGGCGCGCCAGTACGGACTGCAATTCTTGACCACGCCGCCGCTGAGCCGCACCGACCCGGTCACCGGCATCGGCATCAACGAAGAGTTCGAAAACGACGTCTTCACCGCGGCGCTCCAGGCCATCACCCCGGTCGTGAAGGTGCCTGCCGGCTTCGCCATGGCCAAGGTCGCGGCCATCCAGCCGCCGGCCATCCAGCCATTGAGCGCCGTGCAGGATCAAGTAGAGCGCGATTATCGCCGCCAACAGGCGACGACTCTGGCGGCGCAATACGCCGACCAGTTGCATAAGAAGGCGGCGAGCGTGGGCTTGAAGGCAGCAGCCGCGTCCTTGCAATTGAAAGTCGCCGCCAGTCCCTCGCTGGGCGCGGATGGAACCCTGCCCGACGCCGGACCGATCTCCAGTTTCGCCCCCCGCTTGTTCGCGCTGAAGCCGGGCCAAGTGGGGCCGGTGGCCAAGATTGCCGACCGCAACATCGAACTGGTCTATCAGCTGGTTTCGTTGCAGCAGCCGCCGCCCGGCGATTTCGCCAAGCAAGCGCCCGCCATCCGCGATTCCCTGCTTGCCGCGAAGCAGCAGATGGCGTTTACCGCCTATGCCGACCAATTGCGCGACCGCTTGACCAAGGACGGCACGATTAAAGTCAATGAGGATTTGGTGAAGTCCACCTTGGGGTCGCTGAGCCAAGGATCGTAGGCGGCCGGCCTACGCCATTGCGATGAAAGATAAGATTCGCGTTGGAATCCTCGGCGCAACCGGAGTCGTAGGCCAGCGCCTGCTGAGCTTGCTGGCCGACCATCCCTGGTTCGAGCCGGCTTGGCTTGCCGCTTCGGAGCGCTCGCGGGGGCTAGCCTACGGCGAGGCCGCGCACTGGCATCTCAAGACGCCGCTGCCGGCCCGCTTCGCCGCCCTGCCGCTGCGCGAAGCGCGGCCGGACGACTGTGACGCACGCCTCGTCTTCTCCGCCTTGGATGCCGCCGTGGCTGCCGAGTTGGAGCCGCGCTTCGCGGCGGCGGGACACCTCGTCGTCTCGAACTCCAGCGCCCTGCGCATGCGCGCGGATGTGCCGCTGCTGGTTCCGGAAGTCAACCCCGACCATCTGAACCTGCTGCGCTGCCAGCCCGATTATCGCCGCACCCGCGGCGGCGTGATTACCAATCCCAACTGCGCGACGGTGGGCTTGGTGCTGGCGCTAGCGCCCCTCGAACGCGCCTTCGGCGTCGATCGGGTGTTCGTGGTGACGATGCAGGCGATTTCCGGCGCCGGCTATCCCGGCGTCGCTTCACTCGACATTCTCGGCAACGTCATTCCTTACATCGCCAAGGAAGAAGAGAAAGTCGAGAGCGAAGCGGCCAAAATTCTCGGCCGACTCGACGGCGACGGCGCCATCGCGCCCGCCGGCTTCACCGTTTCCGCGCAGTGCAATCGAGTCGCGGTGGAAGACGGGCACTTGGAGTCGGTCTCGGTAAAGCTCAAACGTCCGGCCTCGCTCGAGGAGGTAAAGAGCGCGTTCGAGGGATTTCGCGGCCGGCCGCAGGAACTGGGCTTGCCCACGGCGCCGGAGCGTCCGCTGCTCGTCGCCGCCGCGCCCGATCGGCCGCAGCCCCGCGCCGACGCCGAGAGCGGCGCGGGCATGAGCGCGGTGGTAGGGCGGCTGCGCCCTTGCCCGCTGTTCGATTGGAAGTTCACCGTCCTTTCCCACAACACCATTCGCGGCGCGGCCGGCGCAGCCCTACTCAACGCCGAACTGCTGCATGCGGAGGATTTCTAGCCGGCAGCGCCATGATTGTTCTCAAGTTTGGCGGCACCTCGGTCGAAGACGCCGCTGCCCTCGAGCGGCTTGGCGCCATCGTGCGTAATCGCCTGCCGGAGCGGCCGGTGCTGGTGGTCTCGGCGCTGGCGGGCATCACCGACCGCTTGGTGGAATTGAGCGCGCTGGCGTTGCATCGGCAGACGGAGTTTTGCGAGCGCAGTTTGCAGGCGCTGCGCCGCCGCCACTTGGAAACGCTGGCGGCATTGGCTGGCGGACCGCCACCGCCCGCCGAGCAGGCCGCGATCGAAGGACTGTGCGACGAATTGACGCAATTGCTGAGCGGCGTTGCCGCCGTGGGCGAACTGACGCCGCGTACCCGCGATGCGGTACTGTCGTTTGGCGAGCGACTCTCTCCCAGTCTGGTCCGCTTCGCCTTGGAGCGTGGCGGCCTGCCCGCGGTCGAGACCGACGCCCGGCGCATCATCGTCACCGACGAGCGATTCAATCAGGCCCGACCCTTGCCCGCCGAGACGCAGCGGCGAGCGGAGGAGCAGTTGCGGCCGCTGCTGAGCGCGGGGGCGGTGCCGGTCTTAGGTGGCTTCATCGGCGCCACGCAGAATGGCATCGGAACCACGCTGGGGCGCGGCGGATCGGATTTTTCCGCCTCGCTGCTGGGAGCCGCCCTCGATGCCGAACGCGTCGAAATCTGGACCGACGTGGATGGGATGTTGACCGCCGACCCGCGCGTCTGCCCGGCGGCGCGGCGGATTCCCCGCATTTCCTTCGTCGAGGCGGCCGAGTCGGCCTATTACGGGGCGAAGGTGCTGCATCCGGCTTCGCTATTGCCGGCCATGCAGAAGAACATTCCGGTCTGGGTGCTGAACTCGCGGCGATGGCTGCCCGGCCCGCCCGATCCGCGCCGCACCGGCACACTGATCACCGCCCGCCCGCTGGCACGCCGCGACGGACCGCCTAGCCCCCGACATGGCACCGTGGCTTGCATTTCCTCCAAGCGGCGCATCGCCGTGATCGATATCGTCTCGACGCGCATGCTGCTGGCGCATGGCTTCATGAAGGCCATCTTCGACGTTTTTGCCGCCCACCAGTGCCCGATCGACATGATCTCGACCTCGGAAGTCAGCGTCTCGGTGACCGTCAGCGAGGTCGAGAAAGTACCCGCCATCGCCGACGATCTGGGGCGGTTTGCCGACGTCCGCTACGAGGGCCGCAAGGCGATCCTTTGCCTGGTTGGCGAGGCCATGCGCAACACTCCCGGCGTGGCCGCGGCGGTCTTCGCCGCCCTCGACGGCATCAACGTGCGCATGATTTCGCAGGGCGCGTCGGAGGTAAACATCGGCTTCGTGATCGAAGACGACGACGTACCGCTGGCCGTCGAGCGGCTGCACCGGCAATTCTTCGGCGCCGACCCAACCGCCGAGCAGGAAGGAGACGGCCTAGCGCAAACGGCGTCGGGCGAGCGCGCGATCCAGGGCGGCGATGGGCGCTGATCGCCAGCCAGCCGGCCCTTCCCCGCGTTTGGGGGAATTGCCCTCCGCGCCGCCACGCCGCTAGCATCGCGGCCATGACCTGCCGCTTCGCTCGCCTGCTGTCTTGTCTCGCCCTTCTCTGCGCCACGGGCTGGAGCGTGCCGCCCCGCCCGCGGCTCGCCGTCAACGGCGGGTCGCAGAGCGAGGCGGCGGAAAAGGTTTTGCTCTCCTCGTGCCCGGCCGTGCGGGTGACGACCGCGCGCGGCGCCGCCGATTACATTTTTTCGCTCGACCATCAAGCCTGGAGCCTCAACCACTGGAAGCATGATCGTTGGGATCTCGCTCGCGCCAACGGCGACGTGATTGCCAGCGGCTCCGCGTCCTCCGTAGCCCGCGCCGCCAAAGCCGCCTGCGCCGCAGTCGCCACAGACCTCGCCTCTCGCCGCGCGCCCGCGACGCTGCCGGCAAGCGCACAATAAATAAGGCGCAAAGGGACGCGACACTGCCCTCGCCGGGAGGATGCATGGCAGAAGAACGCTATCAGTACGTGATTATCGGCGGAGGATTGACGGGTGGCTGGGCAATCGACGGCATTCGCGAGCGCGATGGGCAGGGCTCGATCGCTATGCTGAGCACCGAGGCGGATCCGCCTTACGATCGGCCGCCGCTGACGAAGCAGCTTTGGAAGGGCGACACCAAGCTCGACGACATTTTCATTCATCCGCGCGATTACTACTCCCAGCACGGCGTCACCCTGCGGCTGGAGACGCGCGTTAGCGTGATCGATCCTCGCGAACATGTCGTGCGCGACCAGCGCGGCACGACCTATCGCTACCAGAAGCTGTTGCTCGCCACCGGCGGCACGCCCCGCCGCCTGAACATTCCCGGCGGGGATGCGGAAGGTATTTGGTACTACCGCACTGCCGCCGATTACCGCAGCTTGCGCAGCGCGGCCCAAGCCGGCCGCTCCGCTCTGATCATCGGCGGCGGTTTCATCGGCTCGGAGCTGGCGGCGGCGCTGGCCATGAACGGCCTGCGCGTCACGCTGCTGTTTCCCGAGCGGTACTTAGTGTCGAGGGTTTTTCCGGAAGGGCTGGGAACGGCGCTTACCGCCGCCTATCGAGCCAAGGGCGTCGAGATCGTCTGTGGCGACGCGCCGGTCGGAATCGAGCGGAAGGGCGCCGGATACGAGGCAAAAACGCGCAGCGGGCGTACGATCGCGGCCGATTTGGTGGCCATCGGCATCGGCATCGCCCCCAACCTCGAGTTGGCCAAGGCCGCCGGCCTCGAGGGCGGCAACGGGATCGTCGTCAACGACCGTTTGCGGACAAGCGACCCGGACATTTTCGCCGCCGGCGACTGCGCCTATTTTCCCGAGGCGGTGTTAGGCCCGCGCCGCATCGAGCATTGGGACTGCGCCGTCAGCCAGGGCAAGCACGCCGGCCGCAATCTGGCGGGAGCGGACCTGCCCTTCACGGATTTGCCGTTTTTCTACTCGGACCTTTTCGAGTTTGGCTATGAGGCGGTCGGCGAGGTGGAGAGCCGCCTGGAAACCTTCGCCGCGTGGCAAGAGGAAAACAAGACCGGAGTGATCTATTACCTGGGCGAGGGCCGTGTGCGCGGCGCCATGATGTGCAACGTGTGGGAGAAGGTCGAGGCGGCGCGCGCGCTGATACGCTCGCAGCGAACCATGTCGCGGAGCGAACTGCAGAACGCCATCCAGTAGCCTGCGCGGGCGAGGCGCGATCCGTTGCGCGTGCTGACCGTCAACACGGGGTCCTCAAGTCTGAAGACCGGCCTGTACGATTTGGCCGAGGAGCCGGTTGCGCTCTTCACCTGCACCGCCGACGCGATCGGCGCCGCGTCGAGCCGGCTGCGCATCCGCGGGCGGGAGGGCACGGCGGCGCTCGATTCCGACGCTTCCTTGCGCAGCCATGATGCGGCGCTGACCGCCTTTTTGGAGTGGCTTGGGCAGCGAGGCGAGGCGGGGCGCTTCGATGGCGCCGGCCACCGCATCGTGGTGGGGAGCGGGGAGTTTCTCGCCCCGCGCCGCTTGGCATCTCCGGCGCTAGCCCGCCTCGCGGCACTGGTGCCGCTCGCGCCCGATCACCTGCCGCAAGCCCTGGCGGCCATCGCCGCGGTGGAAGACGCTCACCCCGGCATGCCGCAGGCGACTTGCTCGGATTCGTTTTTCCATCGCAGCCTGCCGGCGGCGGCGCGGCTTCTGCCCCTGCCACGCGAGTGGCGCGAGCGCGGCGTGGCGCGCTGGGGCTTTCATGGGCTCTCCTGCGAATCGGCGCTGCGCGCGCTACGCCGCCTCGATCCCGCCGCCGCCGCCGGCAGGCTGGTCGTAGCCCACCTCGGCAGCGGCGCCAGCTTGACGGCGATTCGCGGCGGGCAAAGCGTGGATACGACCATGGGTTTGACGCCCGCCGGTGGATTGCTGATGTCCAGTCGCAGCGGCGACCTCGATCCCGGCATCTTGATTTATTTGCAGAGCAGCCAAGGGCTGGAGACCTCCGCCTTGAATCGCTTATTGAATCACGAGTCCGGGCTGGTGGGGCTTTCCGGCTCGAGCGGCGACATGCGTTTTCTTCTCTCGCAAAGCGACCGGCAGCCGGCGGCGGCACAGGCGGTCGCCTGCTTCGTGTGGCAAGCCAGAAAGTTCCTCGCCGCCATGGCCGCCACCCTGGGCGGAATTGAGACGCTGATCTTCACGGGTGGCATAGGCGAGCATGCGCCTGTCATCCGC
The DNA here is from genome assembly GCA_050746125.1 of Terriglobales bacterium. GTDB lineage: Bacteria > Acidobacteriota > Terriglobia > Terriglobales > SCQP01 > JAJPKR01. The sequence goes on from JBOGKX010000195.1 coordinate 29,677, forward strand.
GACGGCATTTGCCGCGACATGGAATGGATGGGGATCCGCCTCTCTCCGGAACACAACCGGGCCAGCGCGCCGGTCATCTCCGCGCCGGAAGCGGCGGTCACCGTGCGCGTGATCGCCGCCGACGAGGACCGCGAAATCGCGCGCCACACGGCGGCTGCGCTGGCCGCAGATATAGGAGGCTGACCCATGTTTCGATTCGACACCACGATCTCCAGCGCCGTGCGCGCCCCCGCGCCGGGCCAACCGGCGCCGGAGCCCGGCCCCTTGAGCGAGCTGGAATTGTCGTGCCTGGACCGTTTTTGGCGTGCCGCCAATTACCTCACCGTCGGCCAGATCTATTTGCAGGCCAATCCCCTGCTGCGCGAGCCCTTGCGCGCGGAGCACATCAAGCCGCGCCTGCTTGGCCATTGGGGCACCTCGCCGGGTCTCAGCTTCATCTACGCTCACGCCAACCGCTTGATCCGGGCACGCGACGTAAATGCCATCTTTTTGGCCGGCCCGGGGCACGGCGGCCCGGCGGTACTGGCCAACGTCTATCTCGAAGGAACCTACACCGAGATCTATCCGGAGGTGACGCGGGATCTGGCCGGAATGACTCGGCTGTTCCGGCGTTTCTCCACGCCCGGCGGCGTGCCCAGTCACGTCAGCGTGCCCACGCCGGGATCGATCCACGAAGGCGGCGAGCTGGGCTACGTGCTCTCCCATGCCTTCGGGGCGGTCTTCGACAATCCCGACTTGCTGGCGCTGGCGGTGGTGGGCGATGGCGAATTCGAGACTGGACCCTTGGCGGGCTCTTGGCAGAGCGTGCACTTCCTCGACCCGGCGCGGGACGGAGCGGTACTTCCCGTTCTGCATCTCAACGGTTACAAGATCGCCAACCCGACGGTTGCCGCCCGAACCCGCGACAGGCGCCTCGAAGGCTATTTCACCGCGCTCGGTTATACGCCGATTTGGGTGGAAGGCGCCGAGCCCGACGCGATGCATCAGGCGTTCGCCGCGGCGCTCGATACCTGCCATGACCGCATCCTCGCCATTCAGGCGGTGGCGCGTCGCGGACCGGCGCGTTACACGGCGCCGACGTGGCCGATGATCGTACTGCGCTCGCCCAAAGGCTGGACCGGGCCCAAGGAGTGGCATGGCCTGCCGCTCGAAGGCACTTTTCGCTCCCATCAAGTGCCGCTGGCGGCCGTGCGCAGCGATGCGGAACAGCTCCATATGCTGGAGACGTGGATGCGCTCCTATCGCCCGGAAGAGCTCTTTCTTGCCAACGGCGCGCCGGCCGACGACCTGCGCGCAATGGCGCCCGTTGGCGAGCGGCGGATGGGCGCGAATCCCCATGCCAACGGCGGCCGCTTGCTGCGGCCGCTGCAATTGCCCGAGCGGGCTCCCTATGCCGTGCCGGTTCCCGCGCCGGCGCAAGTGCGGCGCGAGTCCACCCGCGTGCTGGGCACGATGCTACGCGACGTCTATGCCGCCAATCCCGACAACTTTCGCCTCTTTTGCCCCGACGAATTGGCTTCCAACCGCCTCGACGCGGTGCTCGAGCAGACCAATCGCTGTTTCTTCGGCCCGACGATTCCGATTGACGATCATCTCGCCCCCAATGGCCGCGTCTTCGAGGTACTGAGCGAGCACCTATGCGAAGGCTGGCTCGAGGGCTATCTACTTACCGGACGGCACGGCCTATTCGCTACCTACGAAGCTTTCGCGATGATCCCCGCTTCGATGGTCGTCCAGCACACCAAGTGGCTGGAAGCGGCGGGGCATTTGGCCTGGCGCGCCCCGATCGCTTCGCTCAATCTGCTGCTCACCTCCACCTGCTGGCGCAACGACCACAACGGCTTCAGCCATCAAGGACCGGGCTTGATCGATGTCGTGCTGTCGAAGCGGGGCAGCGTGGCGCGCATTTACCTGCCCCCCGACGCCAATTGCCTGCTTTCCGTCGCCGAGCATTGCTTGCGCAGCCGCAATTACGTCAATTTGATCGTGATCGACAAGCAACCACAGTTGCAATGGCTGGATGCGGCCGCCGCCGATCAACATTGCCGGCTGGGAGCTTCGACCTGGAGCTGGGCGGGGAGCCGCGAGGGCCAGGACCAACCGGACATGGTGCTCGCCTGCGCGGGCGACATACCCACGCTCGAGACGGTGGCGGCAGCCGATTGGCTCCGCCGGCGCGCGCCGGAACTGCGCTTTCGCCTGGTCAATGTCGTGGATTTGATGACGCTGTTTACCCCCGACGCGCATCCCCACGGCATGTCCCCGGAGGTGTTCCAGAATCTCTTCACGGCCGCGCAGCCGGTCATCTTCGCCTTTCACGGCTACCGGCGCGCCATCCACGAAATCGTGCACGGCCGCCCCAACGCCGAGCGTTTTCACGTGCGTGGATTCATCGAACAAGGGACCACCACCACGCCTTTCGACATGGTGGTGCTCAACGAAATGAGCCGATTCCACCTGGCATCCGAGGCGCTGCGGCGAGCCATGCCTGCCGGAGCCCGGCGCGACGCATTAATGAGCGAGTGTGCCGACGCAATCAAGAACGCCGTCGCCTACGCGCTGGAGCACTTCGAGGATCCGCCCGAGATTCGCGACTGGAGCTGGCCAGCCGACCATGACGGCGCTTAGGCCACCTCGCGCCAGGGGAGCGGTTCCTCCTTCGCGGGCTGCACGCCAACCCGGGCCTGATAGACCAAGTAGCCGCCCAGGCGGGCCGAGAGCATGGCCAGCGCATAGCCGCCGAGCGACAACAGCCGGCCGCCGCTGTTCCTGCGGCGGCGTGCCAGCGAGCCGGCAAACGCCGCCACGCCGGCAATGTTGATCAGGCCGTGGATTAGCCCGATGCGGCGGTTGGCGCCCGCCAGGCGCGACCAATCGGCCAGGCCGGCGACCGCCGCCCCCAGCGCGCCAGCTAAGCCGACACCAATCGCAGTTTGCGCCGCCGTGTCCCATCTATCCTCGCGGGAGAAGGCGCCGATCGCATCGCACACCATGGCCGTGGTCCACGAGCCCAGGGGTACGTCGGTCAGCATCACGTGCAAGGGGTGGCCCAGCTGCTCACCGTGGAGAAATGCTTCGATGCGTTCGTGGTTGGGCCCAAGATTTTCCAAGCCGCGGCGGACGGCGCTCTGCAGGCGAACTTCCAGCGGCTCGAGCCAAGTCTGCCGGGCGGCGAGAGAAGCGAAGGAGGCTGGCATCTGTTCCTAGATGCTCGCCGGCCGATGCCCGGCTAGCGGCGCGCGGCCGCTCGATCATGGGAACGAAGTGGAGGAATTTGGCCAATATCTCACGGCCCCGGCAATACGCGATCTGCCAGGCGCAAGACTTTAAGCTGCCCTGCGAGCTTGCTGGACCGACCTCAGAAACTTCATCAGGTCGGCGTTGACTTCATCTTGGTGTGTGGCTGTGAGGCCGTGCGGCCTGCCCGGATAATAGGCAGTGGGGTCACGCCATTTTCCCGCCGAGCGAGTCAGGTGCACTGATGGTAGGAGGAGCTAAGTACGCGGGCATCTAGTCCTGGATGCTCGCCGGCCGCCGCCCGGTTATTGGTGCTCCCGGCTATTGGCTGAAGACCCGCCGCACGCCGGGCCGGAGTAGATACAGGATGATCCAGAGATAGATGGCCACCGTCGCCGCGCGCAGCGCCACGAGCACGGGAATGAAGTGGAACAACTGGGCCAATAGCATCAGCGCGCCAGTGATCAGGCCGAAAATGCAAAAGATCAGCATCAGCAAGCGGCCCCAATCCTTCAGCCGCCACAGGCCAATGCCCATGATCAGCGCCAGCACGACCGAGGTGGCGATCATCAGCCACAGGCCGCCGGCGCCCATTTGGCCTAGCAGGCGTTGCGTGATCGTGGCCTGCAAAATGGCCGCGCCGCGCACGAGCAGCGCCGCCGCCGCGCCCACCATCATCGCCGCGACGACGAAATTAAGCACCGCCAAAATGGTTACGCCTAGAGGCCGCTCCATACGGTCATCTTACCCCGGCCACTCAGGCGGGCCGTCAGCCGAGCGGCAAGACAAAGAAGAGTTGGCCGGCAATGCCCGGCCCGGCCGGCGGCGCGGGCACGAAGCCGAACGAGCGGTAGAGTGCGGCTGCCGCCGCCATGCTGGGCAGCGTATCCAATCGCAGGGCGAAATAGCCGGCTTGGCGAGCGGTCGCGATGCAAGCCTCGGTCAGCGCCCGCCCCAATCCGCAGGCGCGAAATGGGGCGCGCACGAAGAGTCGCTTCATTTCGCCGGTGGCGGACGCGAATGGGAAGGGACGCAATCCGACACAGCCGACGATTTCGCCGGACACCTCCGCCAGCAGCAGACAGCCCTCGGGCGGCGCGTACTTTCCCGGCAGGTCGCGGACCTCCTCCGCGAAATCCTGGAACGAGAGGTCCACGCCCAGTTCGCGCTCGTATTCGCGAAAAAGCCCACGCACGGCGGCAACGTCTTCACAGCTCCGTGCTAAGCGAATCGCGCCAGTCATCTCCGTTGGAAAGCGCGTGCCGGCGCATGCGGGCTTATAGCGCTTCGATGCATTCGGGCGAATCTTTATCGGCCCAATTGACCGTCTTGCGCACCGGGTACATCTCCAGCGCATCGGCTGTCTCGGCCGCGGGCGGCGCCAGCAAGCGCGACACCGCGGCCGGGTCGTTGACCTTGGGATCGAGCCAAAGTGGGTAATCCTCGGGGCTCGGTATGGCCGGCATGCGGTCATGGAGCCGCGCAAGGGCGGGAATGGGCACGGTGGTGATGATCGTGCACGCTTCCGCCGGCTCGTCCTGCGCGCCATTGCCGCGTTCCCATAGTCCGGCAAAGGCGAACAGCCGATCATCCTTCCGGTGGATGAACCAGGGCTGCTTTGATTTTTCCAGCTTTTGCCACTCGTAGAATCCGTCGGCGGGGATCAGGCAGCGGCGGCGCCGCAACGCGTCGCGAAAGGCCGGCTTCGCCGCCAGAGTTTCGGCGCGAGCGTTGATCAGGCGCATGGCGCCGGGTTCGGCCCAGGGCGGCGACAGGCCCCAGCGCATCATGGCCAGCTCGCGCCGGCCGGTGGCGAGGTTGACGCGAATCACGGGAATCGCTTGGGTGGGTGCGATGTTGTAGCGCGAGGGGATCGGATGCACGTCTTCGACTTCGAAGTGCGCGGCTAAAGCATCGCTGTCTTTTCTTAGAGTGAAGCGGCCGCACATGATCAGAGCATACCGAAAACAAAGCTGCTTTTGGCTCGTGCAAGGCTAGCGAAAATCATGCGAGGCGAACAGCGTCGGCCTGGACTCGGCCAAGAGTTCGGCGAGCGGTTGGACGCGGTCGGCCACCACGTGAATGACGCGCTTCTGACGTTGAAGGCGGCCGCGGACGACAAGCTGCTGGGAGCCAATCCAGCTCATGCGCTGGCGCTCGTAGACCTTCGGCCAGACCACGATATTGGCGATGCCGGATTCGTCCTCGAGGCTCATGAACATCACACCGCCCGCGTTCTCCGGGCGCTGGCGGGCGATGACCACGCCGGCGATGGCGACGGGCCGGCCATGGCGCAGGCGGGCGAGGCCGCGGGCGGTTACGATGCCGAGCGCATCGAGCCGCACGCGATCGAAGGCCAGCGGATGAGGGCCGATGGTTACGCTGGTGCCGGCAAAATCCGCCGTCATGCGCTCGCGCGCGTTCATCTCGGCCAGTGGACTGGGGACCTCGCTCTCCATCCCCGGCTGGGCGAGGGGGGCGAAAAGCTCGCCCGGCGAGCGGCTGGAGGCTTCCACCTGCCAGAGCGCCGCGCGCCGCGTCCGGCCGAAGCTGGCCAGGGCGCCGATTTCGGCGAGCGTACGCGCTTCTTCCCGGTTCAGCGGCACGCGGCGGAAGAAGTCCTCGAGCGAGGAGAAGGGGCAGGCGGCACGCTCGGCCACGAGCCGCATGGCCGCCTCCTCCCGCAGGCCGGCCACATAGCGCAGCCCCAGGCGCACGGCGCGGCCGCGGTCGCTGGCCGGGTCGGCCACGACCTCGCACTCCCACGCCGAGTGGGCCGCCGCAATCGGCAGCACCCGCACGCCATGGCGCTGCGCATCCTTGATGAGCGTGGCGGGATGGTAGAAGCCCATCGGCTGGTGGTTGAGCAGGGCGCAGAGAAACTCCTCGGGAAAATGCACCTTCAAATACGCGCTGGCATAGACGAGAAGCGCGAAACTGGCCGAGTGGCTCTCCGGAAAACCATACAGGGCGAAGGAGGTGATGGAGCGAATAATCTCATCCGCCGCGGCCTCGCCGATGCCGCGCTCGCGCATGCCGGCACGCAGTTGGCGTTCGATCTGCGCCATGCGCTGCTGCGAGCGCTTGAAGCCCATGGCTCGCCGCAATTCTTCCGCCTGGCCGCCGGTGAAGCCGGCGACCACCATGGCCATTTTCAAGAGCTGTTCTTGAAACAGCGGCACGCCTAGCGTGCGCCGCAGAATCGGCTCGAGCAGCGGATGGGCGTAAGCGATCTTCTCCTCGCCATTCCTGCGGCGCAGATACGGGTTGACCAAATCGCCGGTGATGGGGCCGGGGCGAATGATGGCCACCTCGACCACCAAATCGTAAAAGCAGCGCGGCCGCAGGCGCGGCAAGGTGGCCATTTGGGCACGGCTCTCGACCTGAAAGAGGCCCACCGTATCGGCCGCCTGCAAGGCCCGATACACCGCCGGATCCTCGGGCGGGAGCCAGTCGAGGTCCACATGATGGGGATGCGGCGCTTCTTCCCCTTCGGCCGGCTCAATGCGCCGCTCCCGCGCCCGCGGCAAGCGGCCGCGGGCGAGCAGCAAAGCTTCTTGCAAGGCCGCCATCATACCCAGGCCCAGCAGATCGACTTTGATCAGGCCCAGGTCGGCGCAATCGTCTTTGTCCCATTGAATGACCACGCGATTGGGCATGCTCGCCTTTTCGAGGGGCACGATCTCCGCCAGCGGCCCGGCGCACACGACCATGCCGCCGGAATGCTGCCCGAGATGACGCGGCAGATCCTGCAACGCTTGGCAGAGATATAGAAAGCGCAACACCTGCCGATTGCCGGTATCGAAGCCGGCCTGCGCGAGCGCGGCGGCGACGGGCGGCGCGATGTCGGCGGAGGCGGGGGGAAAGCGCGGCGGCGAAGCCGGCGGCGGCGCATCCTGCCGCCAACTGGGCGCCTTCATGACCTCAGTGGCCGAGCCCAGGAGCCGGGAGAGCGCGGCAATGGTTTCGTCGGGAAAATCCAGCACCTTGCCCACTTCGCGCGCGGCGCTGCGGCCGCGATAGGTGATGACATTGGCGGTCATGGCCGCCCCGGTGGCGGCTCCAGCGCCCAGCGCGGCCCCTCCGTAACGCCCGTAAACATACTGGATGACCTGCTCGCGCAAGTCGCCGCTGGGCAGGTCCATGTCGATGTCGGGCCATTCGCCGCGCTCCTCCGACAGAAAGCGCTCGAAGAGAAGCTCCATGCCGACCGGATCCACGGCGGTGATGCCCAGGCTGTAACAGACCGCGCTGTTGGCGGCCGAGCCGCGGCCCTGAGCCAGAATTCCGTGCCGGCGGCAGTAGAGCACGATGTCTTCCAAGATCAGGAAGTAGCCGGCCAAGCCGAGTTTCGCGATGACGCCGAGCTCGTGCTCGATTTGCCGGCGGGCGCGCTCGTGGAAGGGCCGATAGCGGCGGCGGGCGCCGATCTCCGCGCGGTGGCGCAGCCAGGAATCGGGCGTGTGGCCGGCGGGAGTCTCGGGCCACGGAAACTGGTAGCCCAAGTCTTGCAACGAGAACTGCAAACGGGCGGCCAGCTCGCCGCTGGCGGCGAGGGCGGCGGGCTGGTCGGCAAACAATCGCTCCATCGCGCGGGCCGGCTTGAGAAAACGCTCGGCGTTGGGGGAAAGCAGGCGGCCGGCCTGATCGAGGCGCGTATAGTGGCGCAAGCAGGTGAAGACGTCGAGCACCGTCCGCCCGGCAGGCATGGCATAGCGCACGCCATTGGCCGCCAGGCAAGGTAGCCCGAGCCGCGCCGCCAGCGCCAGCGCCGCTTCATTGCGCCGCTCCTCGTCGCGCCGGAAATGGCGCTGCAACTCGACATAGACGTTTTGCCGGCCGAAGGCGGCTGCCAGGCGCTCCAGGCAACGCCGGCCCTCGGCCTCGCCACCGCGCTGCAAGGCGGCGGCGAGCGGACCGGCCTCGTCGCCGGAAAGGGCGATGAGGCCCGGCGCCAGCTCTTCGATCTCGCGCCAGAACAGGAAGCCGCCGCCTTTGTGCGGCGCGCGCAGATGCATGCGCGAGAGCATGCGGCACAGCGCGCGGTAGCCGCCGCGATGCTCGACCAGCACCGGCAAGCGGCTCTGATCCTCGAGCGTGATCTCGGCGCCCAGCAGCGCGCGCACGCCCGCCGCTTGGCAGGCCTTGTGGAAGCGCGGCGCGCCATAGACGCCGTCGGCGTCGAGCAGCCCCAGCGCCGGCATTTCCAACTCCGCCGCGCGCGCGGCCAATTCCTCGGGCAGCGACGCGCCACGCAGAAAGCTGAAGGCGCTGGCGGCATGGAGTTCGACGTAAGGCATGGGATTCCGCTAGTCGTACTCGCCGGCCAGGAACCAAGCGCGCGCCTTGCGGTCGTAGAGCAGCCGATAGAGGCGGCGATTTTCCAGCTCCACGTCCCATTCGTCGCCGCTCCACGAGCCGTCTTTCCACCATTCGCCGGAAGTCCGCCAGGGCCCCGAGGCGTGCAGCACCCGCACCGCCGGGCTGCCGGGCAAGCGGCAAATCGCCTCGTCCAGGCGCGGCGCACCCGCTAGGGAGGGCGTGTCGGGAAAGCGCATGGCGATCGGCGGCGGCGGACGAAAGGCTTGCAAGCACAGGCCGAGGCCACGCGGCCGCCGCGCCGGCGGACCTGGCGCGGACGCGGGCTGAAACGGAATCATCACGAACGAGTCGTGGCGGTGCAGGTCGCGCAGCCGGGCCGAGCCCACGCGCTTACCGTCCGGGTCCTGGAGCAGTTCGCGCAGCCGCGCCAGCAGGCGCTCGGTGCGCTCGCTCTCCACCTCGGCTTCGCCGAACAAGCGCGGCTGCACGCGCTGGGGTTTGACGACGCTGAAACGAAGCCGGCCGGCGGCAATAGCGGCGGGCGGCGGCTGCACCGCCAGCACTGTCTCCAGTTGCCGGCACAGCCTTTTGGCGTCGCGGTGGGGGACCTGAAAGATCTGGCTCCAGCGCCAATTCTTGGGCGCGAGGGTCGTCATCGCTCCCGCCCGCGCCTCCACGGCTTCGGTCCGCTCGCCGGCGGCCAACAGCAACTCGACTTCAATGGCGCCCAGCGCGCGATCCATCTTCTCCAGAACGCGGCACTCGTTCCGGCATTCCTGCTCCAGCCAGGGGAGCAGTTGGAAATAGCCCTCGAGAGGCGGTTCGAAGGCCTGCTTAAACTCCACCGGCGGCTCGGGCTTGAGGTCGGGAACCAACAGTCCGGCGTCTTCGCCCCGCGCCCAACGCTGCAAGTCCAGGCCGGCTTTCCCCAACCTTTCGGCCAGCCCGCGCCGCGGCAGCGCCGCCAGTTCGCCGAGCGTCTTCAGGCCCCATCGCTCCAGGATCTGTGCTGCCGCCGAGGCTTCCGCTGGCGAGCAGCCCGCCAGCCCGCGCAAGACGTCGAGCGGCAGGCTGCCCAGCGCGGAAGACGTCTCCGATGGCGGAATCATCCAGCAACTGGACGCGGCGGCTTGCGCGGCGAGAAGCGCGGCGCCGCGCGTCGCCGCCGCGCCCAGCGCCGGCCGGAGCCGCGCCGCCCGCAGTTGGCGGCGTAGTTTTCGCGCGATCGCTTCCTCATCGCCCAGCAATCGCTCCAGGCCGGCGAGGTGGAGCAGCCAGCGGTCGGGCGGCAGCCATTGGCAACGGTCGGAAAATCCGTCCAATTGCTCGCTCAGCCAAACTTGCAGCCGCTGCTCCAGCCAATGGGATCGCTCGTGCGCGATCAAATTCGCGGCCTGCAAGCGGGCTTGGGCTTCGGTCAAGCCGCCGGTAATGCCCTGCCGCCGCGCCAGGGAATCGGCGGCAACGACCTCGCGCACCGGCCCCAGGTCTTCCAGCACGGCTTGCGGCGCTCGCGCCAGCGCCCGCCGCGGCTCCGCCCAGTGCAGCGCCTGCAAGGGAAATTGCGGAATCCAGACGGCCAAGAAGCCGTTCATGCCGGCAACTCCAAAGACAGATGAAGGGGAGCTTCCGATTGCGCCGGACGCCGCCCAGCCGGGTCGTGAAAACGTCGCCGCAGGAGTTTTCCCTGCACAGGCACTTGCCGCAGGCGTGGCACGCTTCCCTCTTGCCACGCGACCGGGCCGTAGCGAAGCCCGACCACCAGGGCGGCGCAAGATTGGGTGAGCGGCTCCGGCGCCAGCAGCAGCAGGGCCGTCCTCTGCGAGCGCTCCAGCCCGCGCAACAGTTGAAACCAGGCCGAGCGCGGCATGCGCCGCAATTCCCGCGTCGGCCAGGAGGAAAAATCGGCCACGATCGTGTTCATGCCTCCCGCCTGAATGAGCAGCCCCAGCGCCTGATGCCAGCGGCCGAGCCCGCTCATTCCGGCCAAGACCGGACTGCCGCGCAGCCAGAGCACCTTTTCGAGCGCCACGCCGGCCGCCTGGGCGGAGGCGGGATCCCAGCGATCCTGCGGGTCCACCCAGGCCAGGCGGGCGCCGTCCTCGTGGGAGACGAGGGCGGCGATGCGAGCGGCCATGCTGGCCAGCCCGGCATTGCCGCCGCCATCCTCCGGCACCAGCTCCGTGATAGCCCGCTGCGGCGGCCCCTCCGTGAAGAGGCACGCCAGGGCGTCGGCGTCTTGAGCGCCGCTTGCCGCCGCCGGGGCGCGCAAGGGGGCGGCTAGGCCGCGCTCGCTCAATAGGGATTCCAACTTTTGCCGGTTCGACATGGACCTCACCCAAGCGGGAAGGCGAGCGGCATATTTTCGCTTTTTTTTCGCCTCAGTCGCTAGGGTAAGACGGAGGCTGGGCGGCGTCAAGCCGCCCGCCAGGCCGGGCCCCTCTATACTGCTGAATAAGGAACAAACCGATGGCAGCGAAAAAAATCATTGCGGTGCTGGGCGCGACGGGCTCGCAAGGCGGCGGCCTGGCGCGTGCCATTCTGAGCGATCCCCAGGGGGGCTTCGCCGTCCGCGCGCTTACCCGCGACCCCAAGTCCGCCGCGGCGCGCGCCTTGGCCGAAGCCGGCGCCGCCGTGGTCGCCGCCGACGTGGACGATCCCGGCAGCCTCGAGCGCGCGTTTCAGGGCGCCCATGGCGCCTACTGCGTGACTTTCTATTGGGCGCACATGTCCCCGGAAAAAGAGATGGCGGAAGCCCAAGCCATGGCCGAAGCGGCGCGGCGCGCCGGCTTGGCGCACGTGATCTGGTCCACGCTCGACGATTCGCGGCAATGGGTGCCGCTCGACGACAACCGCATGCCCACGCTGATGGGCCGCTACAAGGTGCCGCACTTCGATGCCAAGGGCGAGTCGAACCGCTTCTTCACCGCCGCCGGCGTGCCGACCACCTTCCTGCTGACTTCGTTCTACTGGGACAACTTCATCCGCTTCGGCATGGGGCCCAAGCCCGATCCCGACGGCACGCTCGCCTTGACGCTGCCCATGGCGGATAAGAAGCTGGGCGGCATCGCCGCCGAGGATATCGGCAAATGCGCCTACGGCATCTTCCGGCGCGGCAGCGAGTACATCGCCAAGACCGTGGGCATCGCCGGCGAGCACCTGACCGGAGCGCAAATGGCCGCCGCCTTCACCCGCGCGCTCGGCCGCGAGGTCCGCTACCACAGCATTTCGCCCGCGGTTTTTCGCGGCTTCGGATTTCCCGGCGCCGACGATCTCGGCAACATGTTCCAGTTCTATGCCGAGTTCGAGAAGCATTTCAGCGACTCGCGCGACGTCGCCCTGGCGCGCTCGCTCAATCCCGAGCTGCAAACCTTCGCCGTGTGGCTGGAGCGCAACAAGGCGCAGCTGCCGCTGAAGTAGGGCGCTAAAGTAGCCGGCGATTATCGTTTCGCCAGTTTCGCTTCGTTGCCGCCGAGCAGGTCGGCAAGGAAGACAGTCCCGATCAGCCGCTTGTTTTCATCCACGACGGGCAGTTGGTGCGCCCGCTGGCGCACCATCAAGTATCGGGCCGAGATGAGGTCCATTTCCGCGACGCAGACGGCGGGTTCGCGATGCATGATCTCGCCCGCCGTGGTGGCGCGGGGATCGAGGCCGGCGGCGACCACCAGCAGACAGAGTTCGCGCTCCGAGATCGTGCCCAGCAGCAGGTTGGTTTCCGGATCGATGACCGATACGCGATGAACGCCGTAGTCGCGCATGACCTCGGCGACGGTCTGAACGGACTGCGAGACGGTGCACCAGGCGGGGACTGAGCGCATGACGTCGGCGATGCGCTTCTCCTTTTCCTGCATCGCTGCATGATAGCGGATCGAGAGCGGACCGCGGCTCGCTCCTAGCGGGGCTACCGAGTGGGCGTGTTGGGCGCGTGCAGATGGCGTGGCGCGGCCGGGAGGGACCCACACTACGGCATACAACGCCACAAAGCCCGCGATCGGCGGGCTTCAGCTTGTGAGCGTCGGCGGCGCCCGACGGCTACTGCTTGTCGTGGATGGCGTTCCGCACCATTCGTTCAAGGTCCGGCGTCATCTCATGGATATTGTGGGCAGTGCGGGCGTGCTCCGCCGCTTTCGCCACGACTTCCTTTTCGTCTCTACCTTCGATGACGCAATCGCAGTTGGGCACGAGATCGCCGCAGCGGATTTCCTTCGCCATCATGCACCTCCTCAAGAGACCCCCTCACTCTAGCACCAACTTGTGCTGCTGAGCCGGGTCGATGTGCTCCGCGGGCGAGCGCATTGAGCTGCGATTTCAATTCGAGAATGGCCGACTCGTCGCGATGCGGCGCGGCTGCGAGGAGCGCGCTTTCCAGCGCCGAAGAACGGCGATCAGGGGAAACGCCGCATTCTCGGAAATATGGTGCGCCCTGAGAGATTCGAACTCCCGACCTTCTGGTTCGTAGCCAGACGCTCTATCCAACTGAGCTAAGGGCGCGGATGAGGTGGATGTATCGCCCGCCGCGGGCCGACGATTCGATCCATTTTAGCGCAACCATCGCGCGCCATGGCGGCGCAGATGCGCCGGGCGGCGTCCGTCTCAGTGGCCGGGTCCGAGGCCGGAGCCCGGACCGGGTCCGGGACCGCCGCCGGGGGGCGTGGTGGGCGGGCTGGGCGAAAGCCCGCCCAACGGGTTTTGCGGCGGCGCCGGCAGGGCGGCGGCGCCGCCCATGCCGCGGCGGTCGGCGGCGGGATCGTACACGAAAAGCCAGTCGCTGGGCTTGTCCTTGCCGTTGAATTCGTGAACGGAGGGCTTCGCATCGCGGCTGACCACGCCGATGATCGGGGCGCCAAACGTATCCCCGGTACGCTGCGCGGCGGCGGGTGTGAGCACGAAGTAACCGACAACATCGCCATCGGCCGGCGGCAACGGCCCCAGATTGACGCTGGGCAGCATGCCGCGGGAATTCGCGGCGGAAATTGTCGCGACGCCGGACATTGTCTGGCCGCCCACTCCGCCGCCCAGTGCACCGCCCTGCGCGCCGATCCCGGACATCCCGGACAAGCCAGAGGTCGCACCGGAGGCCATACCCGGGACGGGCGAAGGGAAAGCCTGCAACGGGAAACCCTGACCCGAGGGCGATGGCGGCGCCGGCGTGGCGGGTTGCATCAAGTCTTCCAGGCCGGTGCCTTGCGGGCTGCCCGGCAGCCGCGGTATTTCCACGTCGCCGGGATGAACGAAACGCCACTTGCCGTCTTTGGCCAGCGGATCTTGCCACGCATGGCGCAGATAGTGGACGTTGTCGGTTTCCTTAAGGCGGTCCAGGTCGGGAGGATAAGTGCCGAATTTATGGTAATAGCGGCGAATGCCCATCACGTATTCGCGCGCGTAGTCGATCGACGCCTGCTCGCGCTCGCGTTTGATGGCCGTGGTCCAGGCGGGCACGGCAGTGGCAAGGGCCAATGCCAGCAGGCTGAACAGCAGCAGAATCACCAGCAGCGCGTAGCCAGCTTGGCGGCGTCGGAGTGGTGAACGGGCGGCGCGCGGCATGGCTCAACTCACGATTAGCGGCAGTACCTGGGTGCGCTGCTCGTCGAGGTCCTCGACCGCGACCGAGGCCTTGTCGATGCGCACAATCTGGTAACGATGCGCCACGATCTGCCCCTGCTTGACCACGAAAATATCATTCCCCATCTGCAAAAACACGCGCTTGCTCGATCCCTCCTGGGTGGCATAGCCGTAAAACTTCAGCGGAATAGGCGGTGGCGGCGGGGGGCCGGCGGCGGGCTGGCTGCCCCCACGCCCGACCGGTCCGGCGGCCCTTCGTGCTTCCGGAGGAGGCGCCAGCGGCGCGGGCGCGAAGAGGTTGCGCAACGCGCCGGCATAGCGGACGTCGCGCGCGCTGGCCAAATAATCCAGATGCAGGCCTGGATCGGGTTCGGCCAAGATCTTCCGCACGGCGCCGTCTTGCGCCGCCCCGGGAAGAGCGGTGAAGCTCGGCAACAGGCCCGCCGCGGGATGCGCCTGATGCCATATCAGGCCGGCGGCGACGGCCACCAGCACCGCCAAGATTCCGAGCTTGAAACCGCGCCACGGATCCGGGCGCGTCGCCGTAGGCTCGCTCATGCCGCCGGCTCCTTTCCTTTGGCAGCGGGCTCGGGCGGCACCTGCTCATAGGTCTCCAACTGCACCGCCAGCGCCAAAGCGCTGGTCTTCGCCCCGCGATGGGAGCCGAGCGCCACCTGATCGACGATCAAGAAAAGCGGCGACCTCTCGACGTTATTGATAAAACGGACCAGCGAGACATAATCGCCACTCACTTCCACTTGCACGGTCACCGGCAATAGGCCCAACTCGGCCTGCCGGCCGGGCGCGAAGCCGATCGAGCCGGCTCGCACGCCGGCGTGCTGCGCGATGTCTTGCAGGGCTTGTAGCACTTGAAAGTCGGCGCTGCGCGCGGGCGGCATGCCGGCCAGCAACTGCTGGGCTTGGGCGCGGCTGGCGAGCAAGTGCTGCTGGACGCGGCGCAGCGCCGCCACTTGCGAATGCAGCATGGCCGAGCGCGCCGTCACCGCCGCAAGATGCGCTTCGGCGCGGGCGCGCGAGGGGCTCCAGGGCGAAGCCAATAGGCCCCAAAGCAGCAGATCCAGCACCACGCATACCAGCAGCGCGCGCTGCAAGAGGGGACGCAGCGGCCGTGCGGCGGGTCCGGCGGCTGTGCGGGGCGGGGTCATGGCTGTAACGTTCCTTTCCGGCGCGCGACCACTCCCTTGCAGGCCGGCGCGCCGGCCGCTGGGTCCGCGGCGGCGCGCGGGACGCCGTCACCGGCCCGTTTTCCAAAATAGGTGCGCGGCCCGAGCGCCGGCCGATATTCGGTGGTGATTTGCAACTGCACTTCGGCGCCGGAGGTTTGCGCCCGCTCTTGCCGTTCGGAGACTTGGCGCACCGAAGGGGCGACGAAATCGGAAGATTGCTCGAGCTTCTGCACGAAGGGCAGCGCCTCGGGAATGCCGGGCGCGGCGATGGTGATGGCCAAATCGCCGGCCGCGTTTTGCTCGTGCCCCGGCCCGATCGACACCAGTTGCACTTGCGCCGGCATCAGCGCCTCCAAGCGCTCGAACAGCCGCGTCCACGAGACCGACTTGCGATCGATAAGGTCATTGAAGCGGCGCGCGCGCTGCCATTGCTCGCGCATTTCGGGGCGATCGAGCGCCCTCACCAGGGCCGAGCGTTCGGCGACTAGCGCCGGCAATCCCGCCTCCACCTGCGCGCTGCGGCGGCGCACTGACGCGGCGGCCTGCCAATTGGCGGTAGTAGCCGCGCCCAGGATCAACAGCGCCGCGAAGGAGAGCGCGAAAAGACCGCCCCAAATGATCCAGATGCGTCGCCGGTTCTCCCGCAGGCGCAAGGCGAGATTGACGGTGAAGTTCATGGCAAGCCGCCCATCAGCGCGCCGGCGACGGCGAGCAGGCGCTCGTTCTCCGCCGCCGGCGAGGCGGTGGCGAGCAGCGAGCCGGGCCAGGCGGGCGCGGCGGCGACTTGCGCCCAATCGCAATCGCGCCGCAGGCGCTCCACGAGGGCCGCGGGCACCCCGAAGGCGGCGACGCGGGGCGGCGCGGTGGCGCCGGCGGCATGGTTTTCATAAAAGTCACGGAAAAACGCGGCCGAGGGATAGAGGTCGTCGTAGCTGGCCGCCGGCGCTCCCGGCACCACACGAAACAAGCGCGGCAGCTCGTCCCAAGCGAAGGCGCTGGTGAGGGCGTGGCCCTCCTGGCGCAGCAGCAGCGTGGCATGGTTGAGTTCGCGGGCGGCCATGAAGGCGGCCAAGCCGGCGGGCAGCACGCGCGCGGCGCGCGCGCCGGCGCGTTCGAGCGGAGCCTCGTACTCCGCCAGGCGACCCGCATCGGCAATCACCGCCAAGACCGAGCGCGCCCCGCCCGCTTCCAGCACCTGCGCCGACAGCGCGGCGGCATCGGCGTCGAACGGCAGCGTCTTGCGCAGGCGGAAGCGAATCAGGGCCGCCAACTCGTCGGCGCGGCGCGGAATCTCCTCGAAGTCGAGCAGCATGACTCGCGCGGCCAGGTCGGGCAGCAGCAGCACGACGTCGCGGCCGAGGCCGCCCACGCGCTCCAGCGCCTGGCGCAGGGCCGCGGCCAGGCCCTCCGGATCGAGCACGTTGGGGGCGGCAGCCGCAGGCGTCACCGTGCCTTCGGGCAACGGCAAGACCGCCGTCTGCGCGAAGCGCAATGCGCCCCGCTCAGCGGCCCGCACGCGCCCGGCCAAGACGGCGTCGGCGCCGATCTCGATGGCGACGCGCGGCGCTGGCGAATCCAGCCAGCGGGGCGCCCGGCGGCGAACCGTGGTGGCGTGGGTGGAGCGAATTGGCCAACGAATTGCCATGGCGGGTCGCTAGCGCGTCATCTCGATGAACGTCACCTTGTTGATCTCGCGCAACGTGGTGACGCCCTGCTGCACTTTGTCGAGCGCCGACTCGCGCAAGAAGGTCATGCCCTCCTGGCGGGCGGTGCGGCGGATTTCCGAAGTCGGACGGCGCGACAAGATCATCTCCCGCACCGTATCGGTCATTTCCAAAAGCTCGTGAATGGCGGTGCGGCCGCGGAAGCCGGTGCCGGCGCAGTCGAGGCAGCCGGCGCCCTCGTAAAAGTCGCGCTCCAGCCATTCGCCGTTCAAGCCGGAGGCCTCGAGCGTTTCCGGCGGATAGCGCTTGGCTACCTTGCACCGCGGGCAAATCATGCGCACCAGCCGCTGCGCCATGATGCAGTTCAGCGAGGAGACGAAGTTGTAGGCCTCGACGCCCATGTTGAGGAAGCGCCCAATCACATCCACCACGTTATTGGCGTGAACGGTGGTGAAGACCAGGTGCCCGGTGAGAGCGGAGTTGATGGCGATCTGCGCGGTTTCCGTGTCGCGAATCTCGCCCACCATGATCTTGTCGGGATCGTGGCGCAGAATGGAGCGCAGGCCGCGGGCGAACGTAAGCCCTTTTTTCTCGTTGACCGGAATCTGCGTGACGCCGCGCAACTGATACTCGACGGGATCCTCGATGGTGATGATCTTGTCTTCTTCGCTGCGAATCTCGTTCAAGGCCGCGTAGAGCGTGGTGGTCTTGCCGCTGCCGGTGGGCCCGGTCACCAGCACCATGCCGTAGGGCTCGCGGATATAGCGGCGGAACTTGGCCAGGCCGGCCGGGTCGAACCCCACCACGTCGAGCGTAAGATTGTGGAACTTCTCGCTCATCGCCTCCTTGTCGAGCACGCGCAGCACGGCGTCTTCGCCATGGATGCTGGGCATGATGGAGACGCGGAAGTCGATGGAGCGTCCCTTGTAGCGCACGCGAAAGCGGCCGTCTTGCGGCACGCGGCGCTCCGAAATGTCGAGCTCGCTCATGACCTTGATGCGAGAGATGATGGGGGAATGGAACTCGCGCGCGATAGGCGCCATGGCCGGATGCAGCACGCCGTCGATGCGGTACTTCACCATCACCTCGGTGTCGCCGGTCTCGATGTGGATATCGCTGGCGCGGCGCTCGAGGGCGGTGAAAATCGTCGTATCCACCAGTTTGATGATGGGGCTGATGTCGTGCCCGGCGGTGAGCTTCTCGATGGAAATGGTTTCGTCGCCGTTTTCTTCCTCGCTGATAACGTCGAGCGCGAAAGCCTCGGTGGCCTCTTCCAAGACGCGCTGCGACTGTTCGGTCTTCTTGAGGATCTCGGCGATCTGCGCCAGAGTCGCCACCTGCATGACCACGCGGCGGCCGAGCAGCAGGCCGACCTCGTCGATCATCATCAGCTGGCTGGGATCGGCAATCGCCACCGTGATCTCCCGCTCGCTTCCCGCGAGCGGCACGAAATTGTAGCGGAACATCAGATCCACCGGCACGCTGCGAAACAGCGCCGGGTCGATGCGATGCTCCTTTAGATCCACGAACTCGCAGTGATAGCGGCGGGCGACGTCGCGGGCGCGCGCCACCTCCTGGCCGGGATCCAGGGCAGGGGCGGCGGCCAAACCGGTGGGCACGGGCGTGGGAGTGGGGGCCATCATCTTCACCGAATGCGCGACCCCAAGGAGAAGATCGGCAGATAGAGCGAGATCAGCACCACCGCCACGACCGTTCCCACCACGATCAGGATGGCCGGCTCCAAGAGCGAGAGCAGAGTGGTCAGGGCGTTGCTCAAGTCTTCATCATAGAATTCCGCCACGCTGGCCAGCATCTGTGGCAGCGCGCCGGTGCCTTCGCCCACCTCGACCATCTCCACCGCCAAACCGGGCATGACGTCGTGAGCCGCCAGGGTGTCGGACAAAGGTTGACCCTCGCGAACCTTCTGCGTCGCGCGGCTCAGCCCAAGCCGCAGACGGGCGCTGTGCAGAGCCGAACGCGCCGTCTCCATGGCCGTGACCAACGGAATGCCGCCGAGCAGCAGCGTGCCCAGCGTGCGCGCCAGCATCGCCGCCTGATACTTCCACCAAAGATCGCCGACGATGGGCAAACGCAAGAAAATCGAGTCGAGCCGCCGCCCCAAGCCCGTGCGCTGGGCCAAAATCGCCAGCCCGGCTAAAACGACGATGGCGCCCAGCACAAAGGCCCAAAAGTAATGGCGCGCCGCCTCGCCGATTGCCAGCATCGCCAAGGTGAGCGGGGGCAGCTCGGCATTGAGCGAACTGTAGAGCTGGCCGAAGCGCGGCACCACGAAGGTCACCAAAAACACCAGCACGATGACCACCAGCACCAGCAGAAAGCAGGGATAGATCAGCGAGCTGATCAATTTGCGGCGCACGGATTGGGCGAGCCTTTGATACTGCGTATAACGCGACAGCACTTCCTCGAGATTGCCGCTGCGCTCGCCGGCCATCAGCGTGGTGGTGTAGATCTCGGGAATGCTGTCCTGGCGGCGAAAGGCTTCCGAGAGCAAATCCCCGCCCCGCACCCGCTCCAAGACGGCGCCCAGCATACGGTGCAGTTTGGCGTCGCGCGCCCGCTTCACCAGCAACTCCAAGGCGCGCAAGATGGGCAAGCCGGCGTGAATCAGGGTGATGAACTGCTGATTGAAGGTGAGAAAGACGTCGTGGCGAACCCGCGAGCGGCGTCGCCGCCAGGCATCGAGGAAGCCCGCCTCGGAGCGAATCGAATAAACGAGGTAGCCTTGCTGCAAGAGCCGCTCGCGCAGTTCCCTTTCCGTGGCCGCGCTTTCGCTCTGTTCCAACATATGGCCACGCTCGTTGAGGGCTCTGACGTTGAACTGGGGCACGGAAAAAACCTCGCTGGCCGCGGAAACGCGGCGGGTCGCAACCTCGAAGAGAGTAGCTTGATTTTAACATCACCGCCGTGCCTTGTTCGTATATCCCGTGGTGCCCGAGGCGGGCGCGGCGGGCGTGCAGGGCGGGATGCTACCCCTAGGAACAGTTGCGGCCCGCCGATTACTCGATCTCGATCTCCAGCCGGGCGAGGCCGGCGAAGACCGCGGGAGCGATGATCACGCGATCGGCGCGCAATTCCCCCGCCGAGGCGTGGCGCAAAGGCTGGCCATCGGGCGGATGCAGGTGCAAGACGATGGTCGCGCTAGCCGGAACGGCAAAGTCGAGCGCCACGCGCCAGTGCGGCCGCCCGCCCGGTGCCGCGATCGCTTCGGTGCGCCAACTTATGGGTCCCCGACGGGTGGGACAATTGCGCACGGCGATGACCTCGCCAGCGGCGAACCAATGCTTGGGCGCGGCCTTCTGCAAGTGCACGCGGCCGGGCTGGCCATGGCGATCGTGCTCCTCGTAACAAAGCAGCCAGCGCAGGCCCAGCGCCGGCTGCAATGTGCTGTTTACCACCGCCGACCAGGCATAGGGGCTGCCCTCGCCGGGATAGTTTCCCGGCAGCAGCGCGTCTTCGGGAGCGTAGCGGCTCCCCGTATCCATGGCGTAGCAGAGATTGCCGTAGAGGGCCATGAGAAAGGGACGGTAATCGTCCTGGCGAATGCGGCCGGCGAGCGTGCCGTGCTCCATGAAGTTCGAGGTGCGCGGATACAAGCCGTCGAGATTCATGCCCAGCATTTGCTGGCCGGCCAGCAAGCGATGGCGAAAGTGGCCCTCGTCGAGCGCCGGGTCGCCCCAGTCGGCCGTCCACCAATCCATCATGTACCGATGGTTTTCGTAGCTCGAGAGCTCGCTGGGCGCGCGATGAAGGTCATCGGGGGTAAAGGGCGTGATGCCGGCCTGCTTCATGGCGATGCCGCGTGCCGCTAGCGTGCGCTCCAGCGAGCGCTCGAGATCGGCGCGCAACTCCGCCGCCACGGCGGCCACACGCTCTCCTTCCGCCGCCAGGGCGGCATCGCCGTGCTCGCGCCCGGCCCGCGCCAGGCAGCGGGCATGCTCGGCGAGCCCGCGCCAAGCCCAGGCGGCATTTTGAAAGTAGTAAGGGTGGGACTCGGGAAAGTCGTCGTTGGGATCGCCGTTGTCCGCTTCCGGCGAGCCCCAGATCAAGCCATGGCGCGGATCGTCGGCGGGAAAACGGCGCGTCGAGTCCTCGTAGCGCGCGAGCAGCTGCGCGACCATGCGCCGCAAGATGGGCAACCGCCGATCGAGCGCCGCGCGATCGCGCGTGTAGTCGTAAGCGCGCGCCGAGTTCTCGAGGAAGACGCCGATATCGAGCGGCGCCTCGACTTGATCCTGCGTGTTGTAGAGAAAGTCGCCATTGGACAGGACGTACTTCTGCAAATAATGCTCGAAGTAGGGGTCGGCGGCGGCGGTCAGGTTCCAGACTTGTTGCGCCCAGACGAATTCATAATGGGCGACGGGAAAGAGCGCATGGCTGCGCTCGGGAATCTTCGTATAGGCGCCCTCGCCGATTTGATACGTCGGCTCCAGGCCGCGATAGCTGCACCGCGCCAGCACGATGCCGGCGCGAGCGGCGTTGTTCAGCCACTCGTCGGGAATCTCGGCCTGCATGCCGCTGGCGAAGAATTCCTGCCAGCGGTTCCAAATGCCGACCAGCGTGGTGAAGAAGGCGGCGGCATCGCCGTTCCAGTAGCGTTCGACGAACTTTCTCGCCGGCTTGTCCATGCCGGCAGCGCCGCTGTCGCCGGCGGGGATCACGGGCGGCGCGCTGGCAGGCAATTGGACCCGAATGCGGGCAATGGGGCGCGCGTCAGCGCCCGGCGGCAGCACCATCATCACTTCGTAGCCGGCCTGATAGCGCGGATTCCAGACGCCGATGTCGGCGGCCGGCAAATACCCTCCCAGCAGCGTGCGCTTGCTGTAGCCAGGCACGTAGTCGTAGAGGTACTCGGAGGGCAAAAAGCGGGCGGGATCGAAAAGCCGACCGGTCAGATCCGGCGCCCACAGCGATTGCGGATCGCGGCCGAACTGACGCGAGAGGCCGTCGGCCTCCAGCCACAACGAGCCCAGCGGCCCGGCCTGCTCATTCGCGACCAACGTCCAGCCGACGAGTTCCGCGCCCAGCGCGGCGACGTTTTCAAAGCACGGATCTTCATCGGAACCCAGAATGTAATCGCTCGCCAGATCCGGTCCCGGCTGGTAATGAGCCGGCCGTTCGAGGCGCACGTGCGGCGTGTCCGTCGGCCGCGGGCGAATGCGCGCCAACTCGCCGATGTACTTGGGGATGCGGGCGATCTCGCCAGCGGCGGTCACATAGGCGATCACGCCGCGATGGGCGGCGTGCTTCTCGAAGACGGCGGTGGCGATTCCGTTGAGCCAGCGCAGCACCGCGACGAGCTGCCAGCCGTCAGACGACTCGCCCAACGCCAGGCGCCTACCCTCGGCGAGCGTGACGGCGTCATCACCGATCGCCCGCAAGCCCGGGGCGCGCGCTAGCGCTTCCCTCTCGCCGGGGAGCCAGAGAATCTGCTCGTTGACGATGCGGCCTGGCCGATAAGCCCCGCGCGGAATGCGCCCGGTGGGCGATGGGTTGGTGGGGTCTAGGCCCCGCGCCCAACTCGATGCACGCGTCGCGATCGGCACCGCCGCCGCGCCGCGCAGGAACGTTCTTCGCCTCATTCCCGGCCCCCTTCCCTGGCCTCGATGCGGAGGAGGAGCATTCTCCTTTCCCCGTTTTTACAAGCAAAGGCCCATCGCAACCCGGTTGCCCTTGCTTGCGCCGGTTGGCCGGAGGCAGCGACCACCTGGCGGCAGCGGGTCGTGCCCTGCCATTCGCCCTCGACTTCGACGCGCGAGGCGTCCAACAAACGATACCGTAGCGTCAGCCGGTCGCCTCGATACGGCAGCGGCAGTCGGAGCGCATGCGGCAAAAGCGCGCCGGCCGCCAATCGGCGGCCGAATTCGTGGCGATCGAAGATCCATGACATGGGAAGAGGCAACTTACCCAGCCGCGCCGGCGTTGTCAACGAAATCGCGCGTCGCGGCGTTAGCCCGTCGCGGGCACGGTCTTGACACCGGGCGGCGGCGTGAAGCGGAAGAGCGACGAAGGCAGGCGTATATTGGCCTGAATTTGCGAAAGGCGAAAGTCGATCTGGGTGCCGTCCTGTTGGCGAATTACGATGCGCGTAATGTCGTAGGCGGGCGAGATCTCGAGCAAAACTTCGCGGAACCGGTCTTTCAGGAAACGCGGCGCGCCACGAATGACCTTGTCGCCCGGCGTCAACGGATCGAGTCCGCCGAAACTCAGGCCGGCCATCTCGCGGTTCAGGTTCATTTTTCCAAGCAGCCAGCGCAGCGGCGTGCGCAGATCGGAGGAGTTCTTGATGGTTTGCTCCTGGGCTTGCGAGTCGCCGGCGACATAGAGCCAGGCGCGGCGCCCGTCCACGAGAAAAATCTTGGCTTGCGGCTGGCGATATTGCCAGAGCATCTTGCCCGGCTTGCGGAGATACAGAACGCCCGACTCTTCCCGGTTCTGCCCGCCGCCGGTGTAGATTTCGGTGAAATCCGCGCGCATGGTGGTCAGCGAGTCGTAGCGCGCGTTCACGATTTGGATCAGCTCATCGAGCGCCGGCTCCGAGGGGGCCGGTCGCGCCGCGGCGTACCCGGCCAAAATCGAAGAACATAGCAGGACAAGCGCCGGTTTTGAGAGCCGCCGCACCCTCCAGTGTAGGCGCGGATTCACGCTGACTGCGCTCGCTCGAGCAGCTCGGCGGCGTGCTGGCGGGCGGTCGCGCTGGCTTGCCCGCTGAGCATGCGCGCCACTTCTTCGACCCGCTCGGCGCCCGTCAGGACGGCAACCTCGGTCACCGCGCGGCCGCCGCGCCGCGCCTTTTCGACCCGCAGATGATGGCCGGCAAAGGAAGCGATTTGGGCGAGATGGGTGACGCAAAGCACCTGGTAGCGGCCGCCCAACTGGTGCAGCTTGCGGCCAACCGCCTCGGCGGCGCGCCCGCCAATTCCGGCATCGATCTCGTCGAAGACCAAAGTGCGAGCGGCAACTGGCCGGTCCCGCGGCCGTCCCTCGATCGCCACCTGCAAGGCCAGCAACAAGCGCGACAGCTCGCCTCCGGAGGCGATATCAGCCACCGGTTTCGACGGCTCGCCGGGATTGGTCGTAGCGAAAAATTGCAGGTGGTCCCAGCCAAGCGGGCCCCAGGCCTCGGGGCCGGGCGGCGCCGCGGCAAACTCGACCGAGAATTGCACCTTCATGGCCAAGTCGGCGGCCTGACGAGTGACGGCGGCGCCGAGCGACGCGGCGGCGGCGCGCCGCTGTGCGGAACGAGCGTCCGCCAGTTCCCGGTAGCGCCGCTCGGCGGCATCCGCTTCGGCGCGCAGGCGCGCGTGATGCTCCTGGGCATTTTCGACCCCATCGAGGCGGCTTTCGAGTTGCTCGGCTAGGGCCATGGCGTCGGCCAGCGTGGGACCGTATTTCCGCTTCATGCGATCGAGCAGAATCAGCCGCTCCTCGACCGCCGCCAGGCGTTGGGCCGTGTCCTCTTGTGCTTCCGTCCAGGGGCGTAGGGAAGCGGCAATGTCTTCCAGCTCCGTGCGCGCCGAAGCCAGGCGCGGTACGAGCTCCATGGCGCGGGGGTCGAGACGGGCTAATTCCTGCAGGTGCTTTTGAGCCAGCTTGATGCCGGTCGCGGCAGCTTCGGGCGCGTCGTACAGCGCGGCATAAGCGGTTTGCGCGTCGGCGGCGATGCGCTCGGCGTTGGCCAGCCGCAGGCGCTCTTGCTCGAGCTCGGTATCCTCGCCGGCGCGTAATTGCGCCGCCTGCAGCTCCTGCCGCTGAAAGCGCCACAGATCGGCCTGTTGCAGCCGCGCCTGCTCGTCTAGTTCCCATTGTGCGGCTTGCGCCCGCCGCTCGCGCCAGGCGGCGAAGGCGGCGCGGAGCCGCGGCAAGAGCTCTTCCCCGTCGCCGGCGTAGGCGTCGAGCAGTTCCAACTGCGCCGCTGGCGTAAACGCGACCAGCGCCTGGTTTTGCGCGTGCACGTCGCCCAGCACCGGGGCCAGCTGGCGCAAGACGGCGACCGTGGCGGGCCGGTCGTTGATCAGCACCCGGCCCCGTCCGCCCACTTCGCGGCGCACTATCACCGGCTCGGCGGCGGTGATGTCGAGCGCGTCGCGAACCTCTGCGGGCACGAGCCCGATGTCGATCTGGAACGCGCCGCTCACCCACGCCCGCTCCGCGCCGCTGCGCACGACCGCCGCGTCGGCGCGCTCGCCGAGCAGCAAACCGAGCGCATCCACCACGATGGACTTCCCCGAGCCGGTTTCACCTGTCAGGACGTTGAGGCCGGAGGCAAACTCGACTTCCAGGCGATCAATCAGGGCGTAGTTTTCGATATGGAGCGAAAGCAGCACGGATGGGAGATTTTATTCCGAAACGGCGCCGGCGCGGCTGGAGCCGGACGGCTGGCAGCGGCGCGGCTCAGTCCGCCAGTTCGCGCAGCAGTTCGCGCGCGATGACGAGACGTTGGATCTCGCTCGTCCCCTCGCCGATCGTGCAAAGCTTCACGTCCCGGTAAAACTTTTCGGCGGGATAGTCCTTGATGAACCCATAGCCACCGTGGATCTGCACGCATTCATTGGCGGCGCGCACAGCCACCTCGCCAGCATAGAGCTTGGCCATGGAAGCTTGCCGGGTGACCGGCTGGCCGTTGTCCTTGAGCCAGGCGGCGCGGCGCGTGAGCAGGCGGGCCGCGTCGATCTCCGTCGCCATGTCGGCCAATTTCCACTGAATGGCCTCGAAGCTGGAGATCGGCCGGTCGAACTGCCGTCGCTGGGCGGCATAGCGGCGCGCCGCTTCGAACGCGCCGGTGGCCATGCCCACCGCCAGCGAAGCAATGCTGATCCGGCCGCCATCGAGGACACGAAGCGCATCCACGAATCCGTGGCCTAATTCCCCCAGCAGATTGCCGGCCGGCACGCGGCAATCCTCGAAGATCAGTTCGGCGGTGTCGCTGGCGCGCATGCCCAGCTTGTTCTCTTTCTTGCCGGTGCGAAATCCGGGCGTGCCCTTTTCAACTACGAAGGCGGAGATGCCGTGTTTGCCGGCCTGACGGTCGGTGACCGCCATGACTACGCAGACATCGGCGTAATGCCCGTTGGTCGTGAACGTCTTGGCGCCGTTCAACAACCAACCGTCGCCGTCGCGGCGCGCCGTGGTGCGCGTACCCGCCGCGTCGGAACCGGCGCCCGGCTCCGTCAGGCTCCAGCAGCCGATCCACTCGCCGCGCGCCAGCTTCGGCAGATAGTGGCGGCGCTGGCAGTCGTTGCCGCACAAAAAGATGTGGTTGGAGCAAAGCGAATTATGCGCGGCGACGATCAGGCCGATGCTGCCATCCACGCGCGAGAGCTCCTCGATGACCAGGGAATATTCCAAATAGCCAAGTCCGGCTCCCCCGTATTCGGCGGGGAAGATCACGCCCAGCACTCCAAGTTCGCCGATCTGGCGCAGCAGGTCGGCGGGCCAAGTCTGGTGTTCATCCCACTCCATGACATGGGGCGCGATTTCGCGCTCGGCAAAGGCGCGAATCTCGCGCTGCAGAGCCATCTGCTCAGGAGTCAAGGAAAAGTCCATGTTGTCGACGGGGGGCGAGCGATCTCTTTTCTTTATAGCACTACTAATCGAGTGAAAACAAAGGATTTAATTTTACCGGATGGTCGGGAAGCGGGCCGGCGATGATGGACGCGAGAACAGCTGTTCGCTTACCGCCCGATTCGCGTACGCTGAGCAGAGATCGAATGGAAAAGAAGATCTTCTGGTCGGTTTTTGCGCTGCTGGGACTGGTCGCCGATTTCACACTGCCCTTCGTATGGGCGCTCGTCGCGACCGTGCCCGCACTCTACGTCAGTTGGTGGGTGGCCTACCGCAGCGAATGGTTCTGATGCTGCCACGCGGCACTGCCCGCGACGCATCGTCAGGCCGAGACGGGAATTTCGACTTCGGCTTCGCGCAGAAAGCGGGCTGCTTCCTCCGGAGGAGTGGGATTGATATAGAAGCCGCTGCCCCACTCAAATCCTGCCACCTTGGTCAAGCGCGGCATGTATTCGATATGCCAATGGTAGTAAGCGTTGCTGGGCTCTTGTAGGGGAGCGCTTTGCAAGACCAGGTTGTAGGCCGGATTTTCCAGCACCGAATCCGTTTTGATGAGCAACAGCTTTATGGCCCGGGCCAGATTCTCGAAGGCATGAGTAGGCGAGTCTTCGAAGCGGGATTCATGCTGCTTCGGGACCAGCCAGGTCTCGAACGGGAAGCGTGGCGCATAGGGTGATAGGGTCACGAAATCGTCATTTTCGGCAATCACGCGAATGCCGGCCTCTAATTCCTGGCGGATGATGTCGCAGTAGATGCAGCGCTCCTTGTAGTTGAAGTGATGCTTGGCGCCATCCACCTGCTCGCGAATTTCCTTGGGCACGATGGGCAGCGCGATCAGTTGCGAGTGGGTGTGCTCGAGCGAGGCGCCGGCGGCGAGGCCTTGATTCTTGAAGACCAGCACATAGCGAAAGCGGCGGTCTTTTTTGAGGTCGAGCATGCGATCGCGAAAGGCCCAGAGCACGTCTTCGATGCCCTTTTCACTCAGCATCGCCAGGGTCTTGGAGTGGTCCGGCGTCTCGATGATCACTTCGTGGGCGCCGATGCCATTCATCTTGTCGAACAGCCCCTCGCCCTGGCGGCTAAGCTCGCCTTCGATGCCCAGCGCCGGGTATTTGTTGGGGATCACCCGCACCGACCACCCCGGGCTATTGGGGCCGGAACCGTTGCCGCGATACGCCAGGATTTCGGGCGGCGTCTTCGCCTCATTGCCGGGACAGAACGGACAAAAACCGCCGCTCGTGATTTCGCTTTTTTCACGGACAAAATCGCTGGGGCGGCGGGCGCGATCGCTGGAAATGATTACCCAGCGGCCAGTGATGGGGTCTTTGCGAAGTTCGGGCACGTCGAAAAATGGTCTCCAGGGATCGTGGCGGCGCGCCCGCTGGAACCGCTCACTCGGCCCAAAATGCGTCCCGATGCAATTCCAGCTCGGGATGTGAGCCGTGCGGCTGGTAAACGGCCACTACATCGAAGCGAAAGCGGCCCATATAGCCCTTCCGCCGACGATAGGCACGTGCCAGGCGAACCAACTGCCGCCGCTTGTCGAAGTCCACCGCGCGCAGAGCCGAGTAGTCGTCCCGGCGAAAGCGGCTTTTCACCTCGACAAATACCAGAACTCCACCCTCCCAGCCAATCAGGTCCAATTCCCCTCTACGGCGCGGGAAGCGGTAGTTCCGAGCCACGATTGTATACCCCTGGCCGCGAAGGAACCAGTAGGCGAGTTCCTCACCTTGGCGGCCCAATACATGCTGTGGATTGACAGGGGGGCGAGGATGGAGCCTATGCGCTAGCGACTCGAGCCGGGCCAGGCAGCGAGCGCGCAACGGCAGTGGAGAACCGGAGACGACTACCGGCCGGAGAGGATTGAAGTCGAAAGCCATGGTGCCGGCGCAAGAGTGACCCGGGCCGGCACCACTATAGCTCTTCGGCTCCCCTATCGGCCCAGGCTCTTCTCTTCCTCGGCAAGGCACGATTCCAAAATGGAAAGCGCGGTATCCACGTCGCGCCGGCTGCAAAGGAGCGGCGGCATCAGGCGAATGGTATTGGCGCCGCAACCCAAAATCAGCAGCCCGCGGTTGAATGCAGCTTGGATCAGGCGATTGCGGCTTTCGGGGTTGCGAATCCGCAAGCGTTGATCGGAGACGATCTCGATGCCGATCATGAGGCCCAGGCCCCGCACGTCGCCCACCAACCGAAAGCGCAGTGGCCATTTCCGCAGCTTTTCCATGGCATAGGCGCCCACTTCGGCGCAGTTGCGGATCAATTCGGACTCCAAAAGCTTGAGCGTCGCCAAGGCCGCCGCCAGGCAAACCGGATTGCCGCCGAAGGTGGATGCGTGGGCACCCGGACCCCAATCCATCAGGCCGGCGCGCGCTAGGGTGACGCCCAGGGGCATGCCGCTGGCGACTCCCTTGGCTGCGGTCACGACGTCCGGCTCGACGCCGAAGTGCTGAATGGCCCACATCTTTCCCGTGCGTCCACAGCCGGATTGCACTTCATCCACCACCATCAAAATGCCGTTCCGGTCACAGATCCTGCGTATTTCGCGCACGAACTCGATCGGGGGCACGACGTAGCCGCCCTCGCCTTGCACCGGCTCCATGAAAAGCGCGGCCACCTCGTTGGCCGGCGTGGTGGTTTGAAACAGCCGGTCGAGTTCCTCCAGGCAAGCTGCCGTTACGTCGGAAGCGCCCAGCAGCGGATGGTAAGTGTCGGGATAAGGGATGTGAAAAAAGCCCGGCACCAGGGGGGAGAAACGCGCCCGCTGCGCGATCTTGCTGCTGGTCAGCGAGAGCGCGCCGAAAGTACGCCCATGGAAGGAATTGTAAAAGCCGATGACCAACTGCCGGCCCGTATGGTAGCGAGCCAGCTTGATCGCCGCTTCGTTGGCTTCCGCGCCCGAGTTGCCGTAATAAATCCGGTGCGGCCCCGGCATTGGCGCCAGGCGCGAGAGCGCCTCGGCGCACGCCACCATCTGCTCGTAATAAAAGTCGGTGCCCGACATGTGGATCAAAGTCGCGGCTTGCTGCTGAATCGCAGCCACCACCTCGGGATGACAATGGCCGGTCGAGCAGACGGCAATGCCGGCGCTGAAGTCGAGGAACTCGTTGCCGTCGACGTCGGTCACCATCATGCCGCGGCCGCTCTGTGCCACCAGCGGGTAGTCCCGGGTATACGAAGGAGAAATGTACTCGCGATCGCCGGCCAGCACCCGGCGGGCATTGGGACCTGGCAGGGCGCTACGAATTTGGGGCGTATTTTGCACTTCCGTGGAAATCATCCAAAACCTCGAAATCCCCGCCGCGAGCGGCGGGATCAAACGGCGGATCACTCATTGCGTTCGGCTCGCGCCGTATCGGGGCGGCGGGCCGCGGCGTGTGCGGGAAGGAAGGGCCGCGAGTGAATCCTAATCGGAGCCGAAGAGGCTAGGTCGGGCCGCCGACGGCAGGGCCGCGGCGGAGATGCGGGCGCGGGTTGATCGGATCTCGAGCATGACTATTTGCGGCGCCAGCGAACGCCGCCACCCTTGACATCTTCGACCAAAATATCGGCCGCCTCGAGCTCGGCGCGAATGGCATCGGCACGAGCGAAGTCACGCCGTTGCCGCGCCCCATCCCGCTCGCGCAATCGCTCTTCGATAGCCGCCTCGCTCAGGCCCGGGGCTAAGTTCATTTTCTCACGATCGGCGATGGCGAGCACGGCAAAGACTCGATCGAAAAGTTGCAACAAGGCCTGGCATTCGTCGCGGTTGCCGGCCCGAAACCGGCCTTGATCGAGGGCGACATTGGCCTCGCGCACGAGTTCAAAAATCGCCGCCAATGCCTCAGCGGTATTGAGGTTATCGGCCAGGCTGGCGATGAAAGCGGCGCGCGCGACGGCGATCTTCTCCGTCAATTCGGCCTCCGTGCCGGCGACTAGCGAGGCGGCGCGAAGACGATCACGAAACGTAACCAGCCGGTCCACGGCGGCGGCGGCTTGCTGCAGGCCCTCCAACGTGAAGTTCAGCTGCCGGCGATAAGGGACGGAGGCCAGCAAGTAACGGATGGCGCTGGGGCGGAATCCGCGCTGCGTCAGATCGCGCAGGGTATAGAAATTCCCCAACGATTTCGACATCTTTTCGCCGTTGACCAGCAAGAACTCGACGTGCATCCAGCAATGCACGAACCGCTTGCCGGTGACGGCCTCGGCCTGGGCGATCTCGTTTTCATGATGGGGGAAGATCAGGTCCGTGCCGCCGGCATGGAGGTCGAAGCTCTCGCCGAGGCATTGCATGGACATCACCGAGCACTCGATGTGCCAGCCGGGGCGGCCGGGGCCCCAGGGGCTGGGCCAACTGGGCTCGCCCGGCTTGTGGGCCTTCCAAAGCACGAAATCGCGCGCCTCTTCCTTCTCATACAGGTCGGTCTCGACTCGGGCGCCCACCTGCAAGGCGTTCAAGTCCTTGCCGGAAAGGCGGCCGTAGGCGGGGAAGCTGCTGACTCGGAAATAAACCGACCCGTCGCTGGCATAGGCATGGCCGCCGGCCACCAGGCGCTCGATCCAAGCAACCATTTGCGGCACGTAATCGGTTGCCTTGAGCAAATGTCCGGGCGCCAAGATGTCCAACTGTGCTAAATCGTCGACGAAGGCCTGCGTATAGATCGCGGCGTGCTCGGCAACGGAGCGGCCGGCGGCCTGGGCGCGCTCGATCATCTTGTCGTCCACGTCGGTGATATTTAGAACGCTGTTCAGCGACCAGCCTTGGCTGAGGAGAAAGCGTTGCAGCACGTCCGCCGCCACGAAGGTGCGGTAGTTGCCAATGTGACCGTAGTCGTAAACGGTCAAGCCGCAGGTGTACATGCGCAGCTGCTTGCCGTCGCTCGGCGCAAGCGGTTCAACCCGGCGGGCAAGCGAGTTGTAGAGGCGCATATCCATGGCGGCCAAGGCGCATTGTAACAGCCGCGGGCGGCCTGCCTTTCGGTTCCGCGCACGGGTCGCGGGCGGCCGCGGGCGGTCGCGTATCATGGAAAGCGGCGGCGCCCGCGCTGCCGAAACCACCGTGGAAGAGCAGCGACTCGAACTCGTCGAACGCGCCATTGCAGCCCACCCCAGCCTGCCGCGGGAATGCGTGGTCAAAGAAGACTTGCTGCGCGGCGGCGTAGCCTTTTCGCCGGCGGCCTTGCGCCTGGCCGCCAACGCCAAAAACAAAGCCTACTTCATCTTTTCGTTCGATTTCGTGCCGCTCGTGGCCATGGAGAACCAGGAGCACTGGTCGGCGCCGGAAGAAATTTGGCTCGAGGGCGGCGCCTGGGATTTCCGCCCCACCATTGTCTCCGTGCGCCTCAATCCCGATTCGCCTTATTGCGTGGATGTCGACGCTGACGGCGCACCGGTACTGAAGCTTGACGGCCATGATCTCTGCGCCGTGCGCCTGCCGCCGGTTCCCGAGTACTACACCCGGGCCATGTCCAGCGGCAAGCGGGTGATCGAGATCGCTCCCACCATTGAGTGGGGCTACTTGATCTACCTCACGGTTTTTCGCATTTGCCAATATTTCGGGCAGCAGGAGGAATGCCAGTTCTGCGACATCAACGAGAACTACCGCCAGCAGGTCAAGGCCGGGCGCCCGTACACGGGCGTCAAGTCGGTGGAAGAGGTGCTGGAAGCCATGGCGATCATCGCCGGCACCGACTCCGTCAGCCGCGCCTACACGCTGACTGGCGGCAGCATCACGTCGCAACTTAAAGGCCAGCGCGAGGCGGAGTTTTATGCGCAATACGCCGCCGCCATCGAGAGCCGCTTCCCCGGCCGCTGGATCGGCAAAGTGGTGGCGCAGGCGCTGCCGAAAGAGGAAGCGCTCCTTTTTAAGCAGGCCGGGGCGCAGATCTATCATCCCAATTTCGAGGTTTGGGACGCGCGGCTCTTCCAGCAGATCTGCCCCGGCAAGGACCGCTACGTGGGCCGCTCCGAGTGGCACCGGCGCATTCTCGACGCCGCCGAAATTTTCGGTCCCTCGCACGTGATCCCTAATTTCGTCGGCGGCATCGAGATGGCCCGCCCCTTTGGCTTCGCCTCCGTGGAGGAGGCCATTCGCTCGACCGCGGAGGGGCTGGAGTTTTTCATGTCGCGGGGCGTGGCACCGCGATTCACGACCTGGTGCCCCGAGCCGCTGACGCCCTTGGGCCGGGCCAACCCCGAGGGCGCGCCGCTCGAATACCACCTGCGCCTGCTCGAGACCTGGCGCGACACGCACGCCCGGCACAAGCTGCCCGTCCCGCCCGGCTACGGCGATCCGGGCATGGGCCGCGCCGTATTTTCCGTCAGCTCGTTCATGGATGTAATCGCGCCCGCCGCCGACAGCGCGGCGATCGGCTCCTCATAAGGTCGCGGCTCCCCCACCCCGGCCGCGGCCCCGAGCCTCAGGAGCGAAGCAGCATGAGGCGCAGTTCGGTCATCTCGGCGATGGCGGTGCGCAAGCCCTCGCGCCCGAAGCCGGAGTCCTTGACGCCGCCATACGGCATGGGATCGAGCCGGTACGAGCTGACATCGTTGACGATCAAGCTGCCGACCTCCAAACGGCGAAAGGCGGCTAACGCGAACTCCAGATCGCGGGTGAAAAGGCCGGCCTGCAATCCAAAGCGGCTGGCATTGGCCTCGGCGATGGCCTGCTCGATCGTGTCGTAAGGGATCAGCACCAGCAGCGGCGCAAAAGCTTCTTGCCGGCAGACGTTCATCTCCGGGCGAACGCGATCGAGAATGGCCGGATCAAGGAAGCCGCCATCGCGGCGTCCGCCGCAAAGCAGGCGGGCGCCGCCGGCCACCGCCTCGCGAATCCAAGCCTCGGCCCGCTGCGCCGCCTGATCGTCGATCATGGGCCCGATATCGGTGCTTTCCTCCAAGGGATCGCCAAGGCGCAAGCCGCGCGCGGCCGCGACCAGCCGCTCGCTGACGGCGGCGAAGATCGAGCGATGAATCAATACGCGTTGCGCCGAGATGCAGCTTTGTCCCGCGTAAGCGAAGCCGGCGCGGGCCAAGCGCGGCACGGCATCGTCGAGGTCGGCGTCGTGATGGACGATATTAGCGGCGTTGCCGCCCAACTCGAGGATCACGCGCTTGCGGCCGGCGCGCGCCTTGAGATCCCAGCCGACGGCGGCGCTGCCGGTAAAGCTCAGCATCGCCACCCGATCGTCCGCCAGCATGGCCTGCACCGGGGCGGCGCCGCCGTTGATCACGCTAACGGCGCCGGCGGGAAGATCGCAGCCAAGCACGAGTTCGCCCAAGCGCAAGGCGGTGAGCGGCGTGCGCGGCGAGGCCTTGATGACGATCGAATTGCCGGCCGCCAGGGCGGGCGCGAGCTTGTGTAGAACCAGGTTAAGGGGAAAGTTGAAGGGCGTGACGCCGGCGATCAGGCCGATCGGCACGCGGCGGGTAAGAGCGGCGCGGCCCTCGGCGCCGGCCACCACGTCGAGGGGCATCCATTCACCGCCGATGCGGGTAGCCTCCTCGGCGGCGGTGCGCAGGGTAAGCAGAGCGCGGCGCACCTCGGCGCGCGCGTCGCGGATTGGCTTGGCCGCCTCTTGCGCCATCAGCGTCGCCAATTCGTCCTGGTTGAGGCGCACGGCGTTTTCCAGCTCGAGCAAGGCGTCGCGGCGGCGGTAGGCGGGCAGCGCCGCCATCTCGTCGCGGGCCGCGGCTCCGGCATCGAGAGCGCGTTCGACCTCGAGCGCCGTCGCCTCGCCCGCCCAGCCGACGATGTCGCTGCTGTAGGGAGAGCGCACCGCGACCGGGTGCTCCGGCGCGGTCAACTCGCCGCCGATCACGAAGCCATAAGTGCGCTCGGAAGCGGGCTCGGGATTGCGCATGCCTATAGCATAGGCGCGGGCGAAGAGCGCTAACCTGGCTGCGCTTGGGCCACCTCGCGCCGGATCCGCTAGATCCGGGCGGCGATGGCAGCCGTCGTGGCGATCGTACCGAGGCGACCGCCAACATCGGCGGTGCAATCGCCGGCGGCGAGGGCGCCGCCGACGGCGGCCTCGACGCGGCGAGCCTCGGCCGCCAATCCGAGAGTGTCGAGCAGCAACGCGGCGCTGAGAATGGCGCCCATGGGATTGGCTTGGTCCTTGCCGGCCAGGGCCGGAGCGGAACCGTGGACCGGCTCGAACAGGCCGGGCGCGCGGCCGGGGTGGAGACTGGCGCTGGCGGCCATGCCCAGGCCGCCTTGGAGCGCCGCGGCCAGGTCGGTCAGGATGTCGCCGAAGAGATTGTTGGTCACGATCACGTCGAATTCGCGGGGGTCCCGTACCATCTGGTACGCCATGGCGTCCACGTAGAGGTGCGACGCCTCCACGTCGGAGAATTCCGCTCGCAATGCGGCGAAGGCGCGCTGCCACAGGGCGCCGGCGTGGGGCATGGCGTTCGATTTATCCGCCATGTGCAGGCGCCGGCGCGGCCGCACGCGAGCCATTTCGAAAGCGTAGCGCACAACTCGCTCCACGCCACGATAGGTGTTGAGGTCGATCTCGGTCGCCACCTCGCGCTCCGTGCCGGACTGAAAGTTGCCGCCCATGCCGACATAGGGGCCCTCGGTGTTCTCGCGCACGACGACAAAATCGGTGCCCTCCGCCGCGGCGTCGCGCAGCGGGCAGAGACGCGCGGCCAGCAAGCGCACCGGGCGGACGTTAGCGTAGAGATCGAGCCCGAAGCGGGCGCCGAGTAGAATCTCGACTGCGTGGCGATTGCTGGGAACGCGCGGATCGCCAACCGCGCCCAGCAGCACGGCGTCATGCCGGCGCAAAAGTTCGAGGCCGTCCGCGGGCATGCCCACGCCGTCGCGCAAGAAGCGCTCGGCGCCCCAGTCGAGCGGCGTAAAGGCAAGCGCGCCGGGTGCGGCCACGTCCAGCACGCGACGGGCGGCGGCGATGACCTCGGGGCCGATGCCGTCGCCGGGAATCAGGGCGATGCGCTTGGGCATGGGCGTCAGCGTCGGGCAATGATAATCCATTGCCCGTGGGCGGCGGCGCGGAACTCGATATGCAACTGCCAGCGCTCGAGCAGCTCCTGCGGGCCGACCGGCGCCTGATGATGAAAGTACCGACGGCTCCAACGCCGCCAAAACGGCAGCCAGCGCAGCCAATTGTGGCGCGGGCGGTATTCGCGCGAGTACAGCAAAACCGGCTGCCCAGCCGCCGGGATCACTCCGGCCAATCCGGCCGGCGTGAAATTCTCCACCGCGGCCACTGGCAGCGAATGCTTCACGTAGCCGAGGTCGGGGTTGGCAAGCTCGTTGGTCGCGGGCCAAGCGGTAAGAACCGGCGCTGTGGGCGCCTGGCGCTCGAGATATGCGGCGGCTTGGCGGTGCAGGCGCACGAAGGTGGCATACGCGAGATTGTCTTCGTAGGGAAACGGATAGGGCGGGCGCCAAAACCAGCCGGCGATGAAGAGCGTGGCGCAGGCGAGGACAGCCAGGCCCCGGCGCGGTACGCGCAGCAGACACGGCGCGGCCAGCGCCAAGTACAGCGCCAGCGCCGGCAGTAGATAGCGGGCGAGCTCCGCGCCGCCGATGGCGGCGTGGAAGACCAGATAGACCGCAATGATGACGGCGGCCTCGCGCCGCCGATCCCGGCCCGCTGGCGGGGTTGGCGAGCGGCGCCAGCCCCAGATCGCGAGCGCGGTCAGCAGCAACATCCCTTCATAGCCGGCCAGTTGCCAGACACGCAAATACAGCGCCATGGCAAAACGCGGCAACGAAAGAACGCCGCTCAGATTGAACTGAAGGAACCCGGCGTTTCCCATCCAATAGCCGGTGGCGGCATGGAAGTACGCCAGCCAGAGCGCTAGCGCCAGGGCGGGCACCAATTGGGGCGCGACCGCGGCGACGGCGCGGCGCGCCCCACCCGACCAAGCGCGGGCCAGGTCCAGGGCCGCCAGCGCGGCGGGAACGATCAGCGCCGTCTCTTTGGCGAGGACGGCGGCGGTGATACAGAAGACGTAAGCGGCGGGGCGGCGGCGCGCGCGCGCGACCAACGCCCAGACGATAAAAGCGGCCGCCGGCAAGTCGAGTTGCGCCAGCGTGGCCTGTGCGAAGCAGAGCGGATGGATCGCCAGCAGCAGCGCCGCCAGCGCGGCGCCGGCGCCGCCGGATTCCGGATATAGCTCGCGCCCCAAGCGCTCGGCGCCCCACACCAGGGCGGCGGCGAAGAGCAGCATCGTCGCGCGCGTCACAAGCGGCGAATAGACAGCGAGATGCCAGGCGAGCGCCAGCACCGCCAGCACCAGCGGCGGATGACCGTTGGCGAGCGTCGAGCGCGGAATCCACCAGCCGTGGCGCGACAAGTCTAAAGCGGCGGGGATGAAGTAGCCGGCCTCGTCCCAGTAGTAGGGGAGGCGCAGCAAAGGCGCATGCGCGGCCAGCAGCGCGGCATAAACCGCGCAGGGTGCCAGCCACCATGCCCGGCGCAAGCGAGGCGCGGCGGCGACGCAAACGTAGTTGGCCGGGGCTGCGCCGCGCGGCACGGCCGATCCTTTATTGCACGCGATCGTGCTCGCCCGTGGGCGCCAGCTGGATTTCGCCGAAGGCCTTCTCGTAGTTGGCCACGTGGGTTTGCAGCAGACCCAGCAGCGCCTTGGCCTGCTGCGGGCTGAGATAGATGCCCTGCACCATGTGAATCTCGATCTCGTCGGCGATTTTTTGATCCATGGTGCCGAACTGGAAGAAGAAGTCCCAGGTGCTGGGACGCACTTGCACGGAATTGGCGTAGTTGTCGCGGTAATCGGGGCGAACCACGATCTTGATCCGAGGCGGAGATGCGGGTTGACTCATACGCCGAGCTTTTTCAGCTCCTCCTGGTAGTACTTGCGGTACAAAATATCCCACTCGCCGGAGCCTTCCAGGATGGAGCGTTTCTGCGAAGCGATCTTGGCGCGGACGGCGACGTCCATTTTCTCTTCGGCGTGGAGCAGGTCCTCGAGGATCTTGCGGATCTCCAAACGAATCGTATTGCGATCCTCAGCGAAGCTCACCTCCGGCTGCTCGGCCAGCCGCTCGACAATGACGTGAGAAAGCTTGTTGACCTTTTCGCGGGAGAGGCGCATCACAGCACCACCTTGTGCTTGCGCACCAGCTCCGCCTTGATTTTCTTGAACGCCTCGGAGTAGGAAGCACCGAGCCGCTGCATCTCCGCCTCGTGCTGCGCGAGAATGGCGCGCGCCTCCTCGTTGATGCGGTCTTCTACGCCCAACTCCTCGTTCATCGCCGCCAGCACCCACCCCGCCAAAGCCGCTGGATCCGGCGCGGCAACGAGATGGCGCTGCGAGACGCGATGGGTAACCTCGCGGGCCAAATAGCCGACGTACTCGCGGGACAGGTGCATGAACAGAAATTTAGTCTAGCAGCTTGCCGCCGCGCTACAGTTGCCGCCGCACCTGGAAGACGTGGGCCGGATAGACGGCGGGATCGAGCCGCACCCATTGCCGCCGCCCCTGCCAGCGCCCGCGATAACCGCCGAGCAAGTCGTCAATTTCGAAGCTCTCGTCGGGGCCCAGGCCCAGCTCTTCGAGCGGCAGCTCAACGAATGCGCTCTGGGGATGGAACGGATCGAGATTGACAGCGATCAGCAATAGCTCGCCGGCGGCGGGCGACTGCCTGGCATAAAAAAGCACCTGGTCGTTGTCGGCGGGTATGAAGCGCAGCCCGTCGAGGCGGGCGAGCGCGGGATGCCGGCGGCGGATGTCGTTGATCCGGGCAATCTCTTGTTTGATATTGCCGGGGCGGTCCCAATCCCAGACCTTGAACTGATATTTTTCCGAATCGGCGTACTCCTCGGTGCCGGGCAAGGCGCGATTTTCGCAAAGCTCGAAGCCGCTGTAGATGCCGTAGCTAGGGCTGAGCGTGGCCGCCAGCACCAGCCGCTGAAGGAAGGCCGGGCATCCGCCGCGCTGCAAGATCTCGGAAAGGATGTCGGGCGTGTTCGCAAAAAAATTAGGGCGAAAATATTCCCGGCCGGGTCCGTGCGCCAGCTCTTGCAGATAGTCGGTAAGTTCCGCTTTGGTGTTGCGCCAGGTGAAGTAAGTGTAGGACTGCGAGAAGCCGAGCT
This sequence comes from Terriglobales bacterium, assembly GCA_050746125.1. Classification (GTDB taxonomy): domain Bacteria; phylum Acidobacteriota; class Terriglobia; order Terriglobales; family SCQP01; genus JAJPKR01. Next base: position 68,302 of record JBOGKX010000195.1, read on the forward strand.
TGGCGAGGTAATGCATCACTTTGGGGCGCGTAAACGCCTCGGACAAAAAGATCGCGTCGGGATGGCGGGCGCGCACCGCGGCGATCAGCCATTGCCAGAAGGCGAAGGGCTTGGTGTGCGGATTATCCACGCGGAAGATGCGCAGCCACTGGTCGGCCCAGAACAGCACCACATCGCGCAGCGCCAGCCACAAATCCGGAATCGCCGCCGGCGCATAGAAATCAACGTTGACGATGTCCTCGTACTTCTTGGGCGGATTCTCCGCATAGCGCACCGTCCCGTCCGGCCGCCACCGGAACCACTCCGGATGCTGCCGCAGCCACGGATGATCGGGCGAGCACTGGATCGCGTAATCCAACGCGATCTCCAACCGGTGCCGGCGCGCGGCTTCGATCAGCCGGCGGAAATCCGCCAGGCTGCCCAGCGCCGGCAGCACCGCATCGTGCCCGCCGGTCTCGTCGCCGATCGCATAGACGCTGCCCACGTCATCCGGGTCGGCGAGCAGGCTGTTGTTGCGGCCCTTCCGGTTGGTGTGCCCGACCGGGTGGATCGGGGGGAAATACAGCACGTCGAAACCCATGTCGCGAATTCGCGGCAGCTCGTTGATCACGTCGTCGAACGTGCCGTGGCGGTGCGGATCGCGCGTCGCCGAACGCGGAAACATCTCATACCAGCTGGCAAAACCGGCCTGCGAACGATCGGCGTCCAGCGGCAACTCGTTGCTGCGCACCGGGAACGGCCGGTGTCCGGCGGCCTCCACCGCGGCCCGGGTGGAATCGCCCAGTACCGCTTCGATCCGCTGCGCCGCCTCGTCGCCATCGACCAGCGCCGCCGCCGCTTCCACCGCCGCCCGCGCCCGGCCACCGCAAGCCGCCGCGATCTCATGCAGCAGCCGATGCGCCTCGTTCAGTTCCGACGTCACGTCCTGGTCCGCCTCCCGCTTGCGCATCAGGTCGCGCCGCAGCGTGCCCCAATCGTCCCACCAGGCCTCGATCGCGAACCAGTGCCGGCCGACACGCACCGGAGTGAACGCCGCTTCCCAGCGATCGTTCACCACCGGCCGCATCGGCTCGCGCTGCCACTGCTCGGTGTCCGCCGGCCGCCACAGCAGTGCCGCCGCCAGCGCCTCGTGCCCATCGGCAAAAATATCAGCCGCAACCGTCACTCGATCGCCCGCCAGCCGCTTGACCGCGAACCGCCCGTCATCCACCGCCGGGGCCACCGCCTCGATCACGA
>JBOGKX010000196.1:0-30285 GCA_050746125.1 Terriglobales bacterium
CCGCCAGGGCGGCGCCGGCGGCGGCCAGCGGCTCCCAGTCGGGCGCGGCGGCGGCGGGGGCGGCGGCCAGCAGACGGGGCAAATAGCCGGTATCCACGGCGCCGGCCAGGAACTCGGCATCGGCGAGGATGCGGCGGAACAGATCGAGGTTGGTGCGGATGCCGCTCAGCTCGTACTCCTCGAGGGCGCGGCGCAGGCGCGCCAGGGCCCGCGGCCGGTCCTCGCCCCAGGCGATCAGCTTCGAGAGCAGCGGATCGTATTCGAGGGGCACGGTCCAGCCGGCGTAGACGCCGCAATCTTCGCGGATGCCAGGGCCAGAGGGATGGACGAGGCGGGTGATGGTGCCGGGACAGGGAAAGAAGTTTTGCTCGGGATCCTCGGCGTAGATGCGGCACTCGATGGCGTGGCCGCGCAGGTGGATATCTTCCTGGCGGAGGCCGAGGGGCCGGCCAGCGGCGATGGCGATCTGGCGATGGACGAGGTCGAGGCCGGTGACGCACTCGGTGAGCGGGTGCTCGACTTGCAAGCGGGCGTTGACTTCGAGGAAGTAGAAGTTGCGGGCGGCATCCACCAGGAACTCGACGGTGCCGGCGTTGGTGTAGCCGGCGGCGCGGCAGACGGCGACGGCGGCCTGGCCCATTTGCCGCCGCAGATCGGCGGTCAGCAGCGGGGAAGGGCTCTCTTCGAGAACTTTTTGGTGGCGGCGCTGCACGGAACATTAGCGCTCGCCGAGGTAGACGATGTCGCCGTGGCGATCGGCGAGCACTTGTATCTCGACGTGATGGGGAGCGGCGAGCGCCTTTTCCAGGTAGATGGTGCCGTCGCCGAATGCGTTCACGGCTTCGGTGGCGGCGAGCGAAAAGGCGCTCTCCATCTCCTCGGGGCGGGCGACCAGGCGCATGCCCTTGCCGCCGCCGCCGGCCGAGGCCTTGAGCAAGACGGGATAGCCGAGCCGTTCGGCGGCGCGGCGCGCCTCCGCCGCCGACGCCAGGGCGCGGGGCGAGCCGGGGAGGATGGGGACGCCGCATTCAGCGGCCAGGGCGCGGGCGGCGGTCTTGCTGCCCATGCGTTCCATGGCTGCGGCGGAGGGGCCGATGAAGGCGAGGCCGGCTTCCTGGCAGGCGCGGGGCAGGGCGGGATTTTCGGAGAGGAACCCGTAGCCGGGGTGAAGGGCGTCGGCGCCGGCGCGGCGGGCGGCGGCGATGACTTTTTCGATGGCGAGATAGCTTTCGGCGGGGGCGGCGGCGCCCAGGGGTTCGGCTTGGTCGGCGTAGAGGACGTGCGGGGCGAGGCGGTCCGCGTCGGAGTACACGGCGACGCTCGCGATCTCCAATTCGCGGCACGCGCGGGCGATGCGCAGCGCGATCTCCCCCCGGTTGGCAATCAGGATCTTGCGGAACATGCGGAGCCGCCGCTCCGCCGCGATCAGCGCGGCGGAGCCGGCGCCTGAGTCTCGTCGGCGGCGGGTTTCATGCGCCAGGCTTGCGCTTCGGGCGGCGCCGGTCCGGCCGCCAGGTCGCCCAGCCAGCCCATCTCGGCGCAGAGCGCCAGGGTCTCATCCACCGTCAGGTCGTTCCAGTGCAGGGTACGCTCGGTGTGCACGGTGACCGGGTTGGGGTTGAGGGGATCGGCCCAGTCGCCGGGATCCTCGGGGCCGAGATCGATGCCGCGCCCGCTCTCGATGGCGTGCTTCAAATACAAGCCAGCTAGATCCACGGCCATGCGATCGGTGAGCGCCTGCCCGGTGCGCAACTTGAACTCGACCCAGGCGGGGTGGGGCAATCCCACCCAGACGCCGGCGCCGTTGACGAGAAACTTCAGGTCCACCGTGTCGCTGTGGCGGGTGGCGATGCCGACGATCAGGCATTGGAACATGCAGTGATATTCGTGCCCGGCGAGCGGATCGGTGGCATGGAAGTCTTCGTACATAGGCTACTTATTCTAGTATGGCCCGGGGCCCGGGCGGGCGGCGGGGCCGCCGATCGTGACTAGAGCGTCGCTACCATGAGGACGGCCACGACCGCGCTGAGCACTACCGCTCCCGCCAGCCAGAGGCGCTGGCCGACGGGAATGCGAATCTTGCGGGTGGAACGGCGGCGCTCGAGAAAGAAAACCAGCACCAGCAAGGGCGGGGCCAGCACGCCCCAAAACACTTGCGACCAATAGGCGAGGGAGATGGTGTTGAAGGGCAGGTAGCTCAGGCCGGCGGCAATCAGGAACACGACCGAGACCACGATATAGAAGCGGCGCGCTTCCCAGGGGCGGAATTCGAGGCCGCGCCGCCAGGACATGGTTTCGGCGATGGCGTAGCTGGCGGCGGCGCCGAGCACGGGAATGGCGATGAGGCCGGAGCCGAGAATGCCCAGCGTGTAGAGCAGGGCGGCGGCATCGCCAGCCAGCGGGCGCAGCACGGCGGCGGCGTCGGTGACGGTGGCAACTTGCCGCATATTGTGCAGGTAGAGGGTGGCGGCGGTGGTGAGGATGATGAAGTAGCCGATGGCGTTCGAAAGGATCATGCCCAGGGTGATGTCGAGCTTGGCCTGGTCGCGCACGCGCACTTCGGTGAAGCGTTCGGTTTCGGCGCTCGATTGCCAATAGAACATGTAGGGGGAAAAGCGCGTGCCCACCAGCGCGGCGGCGTTGGCGAGAAAAACCTCGGTGTCGCCGCCGCGCGGCGTCCAATGTGGCCAGAGCGTGCTGGCCAGCACTTCGCCCCAGTGTGGATGGACGACGAAGGCGGTGACGAGGTAGGCCAGAAAGCTGACGTTGAGGATCAGCAGGGTGCTGATGGTCTTGCGAAAGCTGTGGAAGACGAGCAGGTTCCAGCAGACGTAGATCAGCAGCACGGGGAAGTAGTAGCTCGGCACGCCGGTCAAAAGCGCCAGGGCGTCGCTCAGGATGCGCACGTCGGCGGTGAGGGCGGTGAAGCTGCCTACCAGAAAGGCCAAGGTGGCGATGAAGCCGGTCGCCCAGCCGAAGCGCAGGCGGAGAAGACTGGCGAGGCCGTGCTGGCTGTCCGCGCCGATCACGCCGCAGACGGTTTGCACCGCCATCTCCATGGGGGTGGTGATCACCATCAGCCAAAGGTGGGAGAAGCCGCTGCTGGCGCCGATGACGGTGAAGGTGGTGATGGCGGCGGGATCGTTGTCGGCGCCGCCGCCGACCAAGCCGGGGCCGAGGGAGCTGGCCAGCTTTTTCCATTTGGAACGCCGCGGCCATGGCTGCGGGGACTTCATTGCGGGACCGGCGACCTCTTAAGTCGGATGCGGAGAAGCTGCCGGGCGCTGGCGCCGCCATTTCCGCGCTAAAATTAGCCATGGCCTCGGTCAAGCTCAATTTCCCCATGGAATCGCTTCAGCAATGGGGCGACCGGCTGGGCATTCCCAAGGCCCGGCGGCGAGTGATCGAGAGGATAGTCGCCCCGAGACGCCAGAGGGCCTACGCCAAGGGCCTGGTGATCAAGGCATCGCCGAAACAGGTGAGGCTTGCCCGGCGCAAGGCGAAGTAGGCCGGCAGTATTCCTCAATATTCCGTATGACGCCGCCTTCGAGCGGTTGTACCTGGCCTACATAGTTGGCTTGAGCGCATTGAATTTGCGCCCCTGCGCCGCCGTTGGCATGCCCGGGGGCCGGCAGCGACTGAGCACAATCTTGGGAATGCTCGATTCGTGCGCGTATTCGATCCACGACCTTTCCCGCGTGCAACTCGACCCCCGAGCCCCGCGCACGCCTCGCTTCAACATGCCGTTCGAGCTCGGGATGGCGGTTGCGCGGGTAAGCGCCCGGCGAAACCGCTGGTTCCTCTTCGAGGCGAAAGACCACCGATTGCAGAAATCGCTCAGCGACCTGAGCGGCGTGGACGTTCACGTTCACGGGGGGACGATCGAGGGCGTCATGCGCGAGCTCTGCAACGCGTTCATCGCCAGCGGCAGGCCGAGCGTGCCGGCGATGCTCGCCGCCTATCGCCGACTGCGGCGGCAGCTCCCGGCGCTGACGGCGCAGGCTGCTGCGCCCAACGTTTATGGCGCTCGCATCTTCGCCGACCTTTGCTACGCCGCGGGCACGCTAGTGCGGCCGGGCGAACCTTGATCGGCCGATAGGACGAGGCCTGAAAGCCGATCAGGCCCACCCACACGTCGAGGGCAACTCGCGAGGCGAGTCATGCATCCAGTTAGGGTGAGGTTCAGTGTGTCCGCCCAGCCCCCGATTGCTGTTGTTGTTCCAGGCTTGCATGGATCCCCCCGAGCGGGGGGATCGTGAGACAAACTTTCAATCGTGCGGCAGGACAACGCAGCGGCGGTAAACAATTCTCATGTAGGCACTTGCTGCTTCTGGCTGGCCGCAGGGGCGGCCAGCGCCTGTCTCACGCGCCGGCGGGCGGCTAGTGGCGGAAGAGGAGGGGGAGGAAGTGGACCAGGTTGTCGCGCCAGACCAGCCAGGTGTGGCGGCCGGGGGTTTCGATGTCGGTGTGGCGGATGCCGAGCGAGGTGAGCCAGGCGCGGAAGGCGCGGTTGGGGGCGAGCAAGGCGTCGCTGGTGCCGCAGGCGATCCAGAGCAGGTGAAGCTGCTGGTTGGCGGCGGCGGAGAGGTTGGGGAACTGCGCGGCGAAGTTCTTCGCCAGGCCGCCGGCGCTGAACGAGCCGATCCAAGAGAAGCGGTCGAGGTCGTTCAGACCGACATAGAGGGACTCGGCGCCGCCCATCGAAAGGCCGGCGATAGCGCGGTCGCCGCGATCGGTCTTGACGCGATAGTCGGCTTCGACTTGCGGGATGACCTCGGTCAACAGCGCCTGGCGGTAGCGGACTAAATTTTCGCTGACCAACTCGGGATGCGACCACGAATTCCAGCCGTAGCTGAGCATCTGCGGCGTGCCGTAGCCGAGGGTCATGACCACGACCATGGGCTGGACGCGGCCTTGGGCGATCAGGTTATCGAGGATGTAATTGGCGCGGCCGACCGAGGTCCAGCCACTGGCATCGTCGCTGTAGCCATGCAGCAGATAGAGGACCGGATAGCGCGTCTTGGCGCGGGCGTCGTAGCCGGGAGGCGTGTAGACGTAGTAGTCGCGATTGTCGCCGACCACGGCGGAGTGATAGAAGCGGTGCTCGACCACGCCGTGCGGTACGTCGGTGGCTTCCCAGGGCTCGGGGTCGGCGGCGGGCACCAGCACCATGCTTTGCGGATTGAGCAGATTGGGCTTGATGAGAGGGTTGCCCGGATCCATCAGCGGCACGCCGTCGGCGATAAACGAATAGCCGTAGTACTCGGGCAGGAGCGGGCCGACGGTGAGCGTCCAGACGCCGGCGGCGTCGCGCTGCATGGGCTCGGGCTTGGCCTCGCCCTCGACCTGCAGCTCGACTTGCCGGGCGCCGGGGGCGCGAAAGCGAAAGGTCACGGTGCGATCGGCATTCACCTCGGGGGATTTTAAGGGCGGCGGCGGAGCGGGGCGCTGGGCGACGACGGCGATGCAAAACGCGAGCGAGGCGAGGGCGAAGGGCAGGGCTGTCCGGAGCACCGCCTTATAATAGAACTTCCCTTGAATTCCCGCATACGCAATGTAGCCATCATCGCCCACGTGGATCATGGCAAGACGACCCTGGTGGACGCGATGCTGCGGCAGAGCGGCGTGTTTCGCGCCAACCAAGCCGTGGCCGAGCGCGTGCTCGACTCGAACGAGCTGGAGCGCGAGCGCGGCATCACCATCCTGGCCAAGAACACCGCGCTCGATTATCGCGGCACGAAGATCAACATCGTGGATACGCCCGGCCACAGCGACTTTGGCGGCGAAGTGGAGCGGGCGCTGGCGATGGTGGATGGCGCGCTGCTGCTGGTGGACGCGGCGGAGGGCCCGCTGCCGCAGACGCGCTACGTGCTGGCGAAGACGCTCGAGGCGCGGCTGCCGATCGTGGCGGTGATCAACAAGATCGACCGCGCCGACGCGCGTCCGCAGGCGGTGCTGGACGAGATCTACGACCTCTGCATCGATCTGGGCGCGAACGAGGAGCAACTGGAGTTTCCGGTGCTTTACACCAACGCCAAGCTGGGCCAGGCGAGCACGACGGCGGAGGAGCGAGGCGAGAATCTGGAGCCGCTCTTCGCGGCCATCGTCGGCCGGCTGCCGGCGCCGGGCGGGGAGGCGGAGGGGCCGCTGCAAGTGCTGGTGGCGAACCTCGACTACAGCGATTATCTCGGGCGGCTGGCCATCGCCCGCGTCTTCAATGGCACGCTGCGGGTGGGCGACGACGTGGGCATCGCGCAACGCGACGGCGGGCTGGCCAAGGTGCGCATCACCAAGCTTTATTCCTTTGCCGGACTGAAGCGGGTCGAGGTGGAGGCGACGGAACTGGGCGACATCGTGGCGGTGGCGGGCGTCGAGGGCATCACCATCGGCGACACCATCACCGATGCGGCCGCGCCGGCGCCCTTGGTGCGGGTGCCGGTGGACGAGCCGACAATGGCGATGCACTTCACGATCAACAACGCGCCTTTCGCCGGGCGGGAGGGCACCTACGTGACTTCGCGCCATTTGCGCGAGCGGCTGGACCGCGAGCTCCTGACCAACGTGTCGCTACGGGTCGAGCCGGGCGCCGGGGCGGAGAGCTTCACGGTGATGGGGCGGGGGGAGCTGCAACTGGCGATCCTGATCGAAACGATGCGGCGCGAGGGCTACGAGCTGACGGTGGGCAAGCCGGAAATCCTGCTGAAGCGCGAGGGCGAGCAGGTGCTGGAGCCGATCGAGCGGCTGCTGGTGGACGTGCCGGAAGAGTTCGTGGGGGTGGTGATCGAGAAGCTGGGCATGCGGCGGGCGGAGATGCAGAAGATGCACAACCACGGCTACGGGCGGGTGCGGATCGAGTTCCTGGCGCCGAGCCGCGGGCTGATCGGGCTGCGCGGCGAGCTATTGACCGACACGCGCGGCACGTGCGTGCTGCACGCCATCTTCGCCGGCTACGAGCCCTGGCGGGGCACCATTCCCCATCGGCTGACGGGGGCGCTGGTGGCGGACCGCGCCGGCCGGACCACGGCTTACGCGCTGCACAACTTGCAGGAACGGGGCGAGCTTTTCATCGGTCCGGGGGTGGAGGTTTACGAGGGCATGATCGTGGGCGAAAACGCCCGCGACGGCGACATGGACGTGAATCCGGTGAAGGAGAAGAAGCTCACCAACATGCGTTCCTCGACCGCCGACCAGGCGGTGCGCCTGGTGCCGCACCGCACGCTCAGCCTGGAGCAGGCGATCGAGTTCATCGCCGACGACGAATACCTGGAAGTGACGCCCCAGTCGCTGCGGCTGCGCAAGAAGGTGCTGGCCGCGAACCGGCGTCCGCGGAAGACGGATGCGGCGCCGCAAGTACAGGGGCTAGGGACTAGGGACTAGCAGAGAGACGGCTCGGCGCTGCACGAGCTTGGCGCTGCGCTAGAATTGCCTACGAGGAGCACCGCCATGCATCGCCTTGCCGCCGCCGGAGTCGCCGGCCTGCTGCTCGGGACGGCCGCCTTCGCCGCGCCGCCCACGGGCAAGCGCACCCCGGACGACCCCAAGACCCCGCCCAAGGAATCCGCCGTAACCGTCGAGTCGGTGGCGGCGCGGGTCAACAACGCCATCATCACCAGCGTGGACGTCGAGCACGCGGAAAAACAGCTCGTGGCCGACTTGCAGAACCAGACGCCGCCGCCGGCGCCGCAGGAGGCGGCGCAGGCCAAGAAGGACCTGCTGCGCGACCTGATTAACCAGCAACTGTTGCTGCAGCGCGCCTCGGACCTCGGCTACAGCGCCGAGACGGAGACCATCCGCCGGCTGGACGAGATCCGGCGCAGCATGAACCTGGCCAGCATGGAAGAGCTGCAAAAAGCGGTGGAGGCGCAGGGTGAGGACTACGAGGAGTTCAAGCGGCAGATCAAGAACGGCATCTTGCAGCAGATGGTGATCGAGCAGGACGTGGCGCCGCGCATCACCTTGGCGCCCGAGGACGTGAAGAAGTACTACGACCAGCACAAGTCGCAGTTCGTGGGCCAGGCGGGAGTGGACCTGAGCGAGATCCTGATCTCGACCAAGGACCAGCCGGCCAGCGCGCTGCCGCGGCTCAAGGATCTGGCCGATCAGGTGCGGGCGCGGGCGGCGCGGGGCGAGGCCTTCGCCAAGCTGGCCAGCCGCTATTCGCAGGGGACGACGGCGGCGAACGGCGGCGAGATCGGCTTCTTCAAGCAAAGCAGCTTGTCGCCGGAGCTGCAAAAGGCGCTGGCGAAGACGCCGGTCGGCAGCGTGACGCCGGTGCTCGCGGCGGCGAGCGGCTACCTGATCTACCGCGTCAATGCGATCCAGCACGCCGGCCAGGAGAGCTTCGACGAGGCGCGCAACCAGGTGCAGCAATTGCTCTACGAGCAGAGACTGCAGCCGGAGCTGCGCGACTATTTGAATCATCTGCGCTCGCAGGCTTATATCAAGGTAGCGAGCGGCTACGTGGATACCGGCGCCAGCGCCTCGACCGGAGTCAATCTGGAACGCTTCGAGCGCGTGCTGCCGCAAGACCTGCCGAAGCCGACGGAAAAGCCGAGCAGCAGCGGCGGCCTGAGCGGGGCAGCGGGGCCCGGCCTCTAGCCTGGCGCCGGCCCGCGCCAAGGAACGTACCGCTTGACTCCCGCCGCCCAAAACCAACCCGCCGCCGAGCCGCTCAAGGCGCGCTTCGTGGCCGAGCTCGAGGCCAACGAGCGGGTGACGGCGGCGTTCCTGGTGAAGCACAAGGAACTGCGGCTGAAGAAAGACGGCGAGCCCTATCTGTCGCTCATCCTGGGCGACCGCACGGGCGAGATCGAGGCCAAGATGTGGGACGGGGTGGCGGAGGTCGAGGCCGGCTTCGAGCGCGACGACTTCATCAAGGTGCGGGGCACGGTGGGGGTATTTCGCGATCGGCTGCAACTGACGATCCAGAAGCTGCGGCGGGTGGCGGAGAGCGAAGTGACGCTGGCCGATTATCTGCCCGCCACCGGCGAGGACGTGGAGGCGATGTTCGCCGAGGTGCGCGGCTACGCGGCGGACTGCCGCGATCCGCATTTGCGGGCGCTGTGCCTGGCGGTGCTCGACGATCCCGCCATCGCCGCCCGCCTGAAGCGCGCGCCGGCGGCCAAGACGCTGCATCATGCCTTTTTCGGCGGCCTGCTCGAACACGTGCGCTCGCTGTGCCGGGCGGCGCGGCTGATCGTGCAAAACTACCCCGGCGTCAACGCAGACCTGCTGCTGGCGGGCATTCTCTGGCACGACCTGGGCAAGATCGAGGAGCTGAGCTACGAGCGCTCCTTCGCCTACACCAGCGAGGGGCAACTGCTCGGGCACATGGTCTTGGCGCTGCAAATGCTGCACCAGCAACTGGCGCGGCTGCCGGATTTTCCCCGTCCGCTGCAGGTCGCGCTCGAGCATTTGATCATCAGCCATCACGGGCGCTACGAATTCGGCTCGCCCAAGCTGCCGATGTTCGCGGAGGCGGTGCTGCTGCATTTTCTCGACGACCTCGACTCCAAGATGCAAGCCATCGCCCAGCAGCAGCGGCGGGACGGGGCGCAGCCGGGGGCGTGGACCGGCTACAACGCCGCCCTGGAGCGGACTCTGCTGCACCTGGATCGCTGGCTGGCGACACCGGCGTCGCCGGCGGCAGGGGAGGCGGGCGACTTGGAGGCGCAAGCGGCGCGGCTGGCGGCGGCTCTGCGCGGAGAGCGGCCATGACGCCGCGGCACGGCGCCGAGCTGCCGCAACTGGAGCTGGACTGCATGGGCGTGCTGTGGCGGCAGGGCGAGTGCTCGGCGGCGCTGATTCGCGGCGCGCTGGCGGAGCGCGGCCGCCGCCTCGCCCACACCACCATCCTGACGGTGCTGCAACGGCTGCTGCGCAAGCGCGCCATCGCGGCGCGCAAGGTGGGGCGAGTTTACCTTTTCCACGCCGCCATCAGCCGGGAGAACATGCGGGCGCAGGCGGTGGAGCGGCTGGTGCGCAATTATTTCGATTCCTTCGAGGAGCTGCGCGAGCACCTGGGCGGAGCGGCGGCGGGCGCCGCCCGCGGGCCGCGGGAGCGGCCGGCGCTCGGCCCGCATGAATTCGACGCCGAGTTCGACGCCAGCCTGCTCTAGCGCGCCACCGACAACTGGCGGCCGCCCGGAGCCGCGCCGCACGATTCGCGCTTGACCAACAGCGTGGGCAGGGTCAGATTCTCGGGCACCCGATCCGGACGCTCGATGCGGTGCAGCAGCGACTCGGCCAACTGCTTCCCCAACTCGTCGGTGAAGACGCGCACCGAAGTCAGCTTGGGATGCAGGGCGCCGGCTTCCGGGCTGTCGTTGAAGCCGGCCACGCTCAACTCGCGCGGAATCTCGACGCCGCTGTCGCGCGCCGCCATGTACACGCCGCGCGCGGCGGAATCGTCGCCGGCGAAGATGGCGGTGGGCGGCGCGGGGCGCTGCAACAGCAGCTTGGCGGCCAAATAGCCCATCTCCTCGCCCTCGCGCGTGCTCACCTCGCCGAGCAGCGGCGTCAGGCCGGCGGCTTGCAGGGCCCGCCGGTAGCCTTGGCAGCGGCGCGCGTACCAGGGCAGGCGAGGATTGCCGGCGTAGCCGATGCGGCGATGGCCCAGGCCGATGAGGTACTTGGTGATCTGCTCGGCGCCGCCCACGTCGTCGAAATAGACGGCTCCGTGCGCGGCGACGGCCTGCGATCCGACCAGATTGTTGCCGAGCACCACCCAGGGCATGCCGCGCGCGGTCAGCAGCTCGATCAGGCCGGGCGAGTTGGTGCCGGCCACGATCACGCCGGAGACGGTGCGCCGGTTGTGGAGAATCTCCGGCAGGCTGAGTTTCTTGGCCGCGGTGCCGATGGGGTAGTGGAAGGGCAGGAACAACAGCGCATAGTCGTGCTCGGCGCAGTAGGCCTCGGCGCCGACGAGCACCGCGGAATGGAAGGGATGCAGCACGCCGCGATTGCCGAGCAGGAAGGCGATGATGCGCGACTTGCGGCTGCGCCCCAAGTCGAAGCCCAACCGCGCGGCGGCGGCGAGGACGCGCTGGCGGGTGGCGGGCGCGACCGGCGCCTTGCCGTTGGCCAGCCGGGATACGGTGGCCGTGCTGACGCCGGCGGCGCGGGCCACGTCGGTCAGGCGGACTTGCTTGCGGCGTTTCATTTTGCGCGGGTGGGGCTGCCTCTTTTATAGCCTACCCCGCCGTGTAAATTTTCATGAAGTCCTGCCTTTTTTTCTTGACAGCATTTCCGGGCGCGTGGTTAATTGACCCGCAGCGCTGGGCAGGGAAGGCGGGGCAGCCCGGGCCCGCGGCCGCCGGCCCGACGTGGTGTGGACGATTCCGTTCGCGTTCAGGAGCACAACATGGCGCAGTCCTTGGTCGGTTTCTCGCCGCGGCCGCACGCCGCTATCTCCGCTCGCCGGCCGCGGCTGGGGCGGCGGTGCGTCTTGCGGACGCTGCTTTTGGCCCTGGCCGCGGTGCTGGCGGCGGGGGCGCAAACCACGGCGGTGGTGCAAATCTCGGGGCGGGTGACCGATCCCTCGGGCGCGGCCGTGGCCGGCGCGCACGTGACCGCCATCCAGACCAGCACCAACCAGCACATCGAAGCCGTCACCGACGCGCGCGGCGCCTACCAACTGCTCAACCTGCCGGTGGGGGCCTACCGGCTGGAAGTGCGCGCCACCGGCTTCTCCACCTACATCCAGAACGGGATCGTGCTGCAAGTGGGCGTGAACCCGGCGATCAACGCCAGCCTGAAAGTCGGCAGCGTGGCGCAGGAAGTCGAGGTCACGGCGAATGGCGCCATGGTCGAGACGCACGACAATTCGGTCAGCCAGGTGATCGACGAGCGCCGCATCATGGCGCTGCCGCTCGACGGCCGCAACGCCGCCAGCCTGGTGCTGCTGGCGGGCGCGGCGACCGCGCAAAGCGGCTCCGGCGACATCAACAGCAGCAAGAACTTCAACTACGAATCGAAGACCATGTCGGTGGCCGGCAGCCAGGGCAACGGCACGAATTTCCTGCTGGACGGCGCCGACAACAACGATCACTTCACCAACGTCAACCTGCCCTTCCCCTTCCCCGACGCGCTGCAGGAGTTCAGCGTGCAGACCAGCGATCTCTCGGCGAAGTACGGCGAGCATCCGGGCGGAGCGGTGAACCTGGTCACCCGCTCCGGCGGCAACCGATTCCATGGCGATCTCTTCGAGTTCGTGCGCAACTACCGCTTCAACGCCGCGCCCACCATCGTCAACTACAAGGGCCTGCCGGCGGACTTCGTGAAGGGCCGGGATTCGCTGAAGCGCAACCAATTCGGCGGCACGCTGGGCGGGCCGATCGTGCGCAACAAGCTGTTTTTCTTCGGGGGATTCCAGGGCACGATCCTGCGCAGCAACCCGCCCACCAAGACGACGCACGTGGCGACGGCGGCGACGCTGGCCGGCGACTGGACGGCGATGGAATCGGCGGCCTGCAACGGCGGCAAGGCGAAAACGCTCAGCGCGCCCTATGCCGGCAACATGATCAATCCGGGCGCCTATAACAGCGCGGCGCTGGCGATGATCAAGCTGGTGCCGGTCTCCTCGGATCCCTGCGGGCTGCTGTTTTACAGCATTCCGGGCAACGAGTCCGAGCAGCAGTACGTCGGCCGGGTGGATTACATCCACAGCTCGCGGCAATCCATGTTCGGGCGTTATCTGCTGGTGCCCTACAGCCTTCCGCCCACCTACGCCGGCGATCTGCTGACCACGACGCAAGCGGGGCAGGGGATTCGCAGCCAATCGGCCGCCTTCGGCGACAATTACGTGCTCTCGCCGACGGTGGTCAACACGTTTCATCTGACGGGGACGCGGCTGCGCATCAACCGCGGCGGGGCGACGAACGTGCCCAATCCGACGCAATTCGGCGTGCAGATTCACAGCTTGGTGCCCGATTTCCTGAATTTCAGCGTCAGCCACTACTTCAGCTCCGGCTGCGGGACTTGCGCGCCGGGGCACTTCAACACCAACGGCGTGCAATTGGCCGACGATTTGACCTGGGTAGTGGGGGCGCACCAGATCGCTTTTGGCGTCGACTGGATTCGCAGCCAGACCAACGAGCTGAGCAACTTCAAATCGAACGGGCAGTTGAGCTTCGACGGCAAGACCTCGGGCAACGAACTGGCCGACTTCCTGCTGGGCCTGCCGAGCGACTTCACGCAGGGCATGGCGGAGGAAGAAAACTGGCGCGACAACTACGTCGGCCTCTATTTCGAGGACAACTGGCGCGCCAGCCCGCGGCTGACGCTCAATGCCGGTCTGCGCTGGGACCCCTACATGCCGGAGATCGACAAGTACCATCGCGGCAACCACTTCGATCCGGCGGCCTTCGCCGCCGGCCAATTCAGCGCGGTGTACGCCAATGCGCCGGCGGGGCTGTTCTTCTTCGGCGATCCGCAGACGCCGCCCGCTTATACCAGCCGGCACCTGGCCGACTTCGCGCCGCGGCTGGGCGTGATTTGGGATCCGGCGGGCGACGGCCGCATGACGGTGCGGGCCGGCTACGGCCTTTTCTACGACTATCCGGAAGAATTCTTCTTCGACCGTTTCGCCGACGACGCGCCTTTCGGCAGCTCGATCGACATTCCACGCCCGGCGGGTGGGCTCACCAACCCCTATCAGACATTTCCCGGCGGCGATCCCTTCCCGCTGCCGTTTCCGCCCGGCCGCAACGCGTTCTTTCCCGCCTTCGGCGTGTACGTCAACTTGCCCACCCACATCCAGCCCACCTACGTGCAGCAATGGAACCTGACCGTGCAGCGGCAATTCGGGAGCAACTGGCGGGCGGAGGTCAGCTATTTGGGAAACCGCACCAACCACCTATGGCTGCAAGGCGAGACCAACTCGGCCCAATGGCTGACGGCGGCGCAGTGCGCCGGCGCCGGGATCGCGCTCAAGAATTGCGACAAGACGAGCAACGAAAATAACCAGCGCATTTTGTACCTCGCCAACCCGGGCGCGCGATTCGGGCAGGCGTATTCGAGCCTAGCGACGGCGGACGACGGCGGCGTCGCCAACTACCATGGGCTGCTGCTCTCGCTCGACCTTCGCTTCAGCGGCAATTTCACGCTGCTGAGCAATTACACGTGGTCGCATTGCCTGGACACGACGGATTTCGCCGGCGAAGTGTCGGGCCAGTCCTATCAAAATCCGTTCGACCGCAATGCGGACTACGGAAGCTGCGGCTTCGATTTGCGCCAGGTCTTCAACACCTCGCTGGTGGCTTCGACGCCCAGCATCGGCACGGGCTGGACGCGGGCGGCGCTCGAGAACTGGCAGTTCTCGACGATCCTCACGGTGCACAGCGGAGAGCCCTTCAGCGTGAGCTCGGGCAAGGATTACGTCAGCAGCGGCACCGGCGGCCAGCGCGCCAATCTGATCGGCGATCCCACGGTGGCCGATCCGTCGGCGGACGAGTGGTTCAACGCCGCGGCCTTCGCCTGCAACGGCTACACGAGCTACCCGGATGGCAAAGCCGACTGCTCGACGCACGCGGGCCCGGACGGCTTCGGCGACTCGGGCCGGAATTTTCTTTATGGTCCCGGGTCTTGGAATTTGGACTCGGGGCTGAGCCGGTTTTTCCCGGTGCGCGAAGGACAGCGGCTGGAAGTGCGGGCCGAGGCGTTCAACTTGCTGAACCACGCGAATCTGGACAACCCGCAAGCGAGCCTCACGGATAAGTTCCCCGGGCAGATCACCGGCGCCAGCGGTCCGCGCATCATGCAGTTCGCGCTGAAATACGAATTTTGAAGCTGTGCGGGGCGCGGTAACCGAGCGATGCGGGCCGGTATCCGGGTGAAGGGGAAACTTTGAACGAAAACATCGGCAGCGATTGGACGCGCCGGCGCGCGATCGGCGGGCTGCTGGCGGCGGGCGCGGGCCTAGCGGCCGTGCCGCGCGCGCGGGCGGAAGGCAGGCCGGCAGCGCCGGCAGCACCGCGGGCGGGCCTCTATGACGTGCGATTTTTCGGCGCCGCCGGAGATGGCCAGCACGTGGACACGCCGGCCATCAACCAGGCAATCGCCGCCGCCGCCCGCGATGGCGGCGGGGCGGTGCGGTTCCCGGCCGGCACGTATCTTTGCTATTCGATTCATTTGGCCAGCCAGGTTTCGCTCCAGTTCATGCCCGGCGCCACGATTCTGGCCGCGCCCTGCCGCGCGCTGGGCGGCCCGGGCGACTACGACGCGGCCGAGCCGAACGCCGCCGCGGCGAATTACGAAGACTTCGGCCACCGCCATTGGCACAACGCGCTGCTGTGGGGCGAGGGGCTGCATGACGTTGCGATCGCGGGGCCGGGCTTGCTCCACGGGCGGGGCCTTACCCGGGGACGGGGCGAGACCGAGCCCGGCATGGGCGACAAGACGCTGGCGCTGAAGAACTGCCACAACGTCACGCTGCGGGACTTCGCCATTCTGCAAGGCGGCCATTTCGGGGTCTTGGCCACCGGCGTGGACAACCTGACGATCGACAATCTAACCATCGACACCAACCGCGACGGCATCGACATCGACTGCTGCCACAACGTGCGCGTCTCGAACTGCACGGTGAACTCGCCCTGGGATGACGGCATCTGCCCGAAAAGCTCCTACGCGCTGGGCTACGCGCGGCCCACCGACGACGTGACCATCTCAAACTGCCTGGTCAGCGGCAGCTACCAGTTGGGCTCGGTGCTGGACGGGAGTTTTCGGGCGTTTCCCGCCGGGCAGCGGGTGCCGCGCACGGGCCGGATCAAGTGCGGGACGGAATCGAACGGCGGCTTCCAAAACATCACGATCGCCAATTGCATCTTCGAGGGCTGCCAGGGGCTGGCGCTGGAGACGGTGGATGGGGCGCTGCTCGAGAATGTGGTGGTCACAAACGTGACCATGCGCAACATCACCTCGGCGCCGCTGTTTTTTCGCCTGGGCGCGCGGATGCGCGGCCCGGCGGGCACGGCGGTGGGGCGGCTGCGCCGGGTGCAGATCAGCAATCTCGTGGTGGACGGTTCGGCAACGCGGCTGTGCTCGATTCTCAGCGGCATTCCCGGCCACGCCATCGAGGACGTACAGTTGCGCGGCATCCACGTGAACGCCGATGGCGGCGGCACGGCGGCGATGGCGGCCTTGCAGCCGGCCGAGCAAGAGAACCACTACCCGGAGCCGGGCGAATTCGGCCCGATGCCCGCCTACGGCTTTTTCGTGCGCCATGCGCGGGGACTGGACGTGAGCGACGTGGAGTTGCGCACGACGGCGCCCGACCAGCGGCCGGCCTTCGTGTTGCAAGACGTGGAAAACGCCGAGTTCTTTCGCGTGCGGCCGGCGCGGGTGGCGGGCGTGCCCGCCTTCGTGCTCCGCGACGTGCGCGACTTCAGCGTGCATCGCAGTCGCGGCGTTCCCGACCGCGATATCGCCACGCTGAGCGAGGGCGCGCTGTAGGGGCGCAAACGGCGATGGCACTGAGCCGCAGGCGGATGGTGCAGGGGTGCGCGGCGCTGGCCGGCGCGGTGATCGCGGCGAGCGCGCGGCCGCGGAAATTTCCGCCGCGCGACTTTCCGATTACACGCTTCGGCGCCAAGGGCGACGGCTCGAGCGACGCTACGGCGGCGATCGCCGCGGCGATCGCCGCCTGCCAGCGTGCGGGCGGGGGACGGGTGGTGGTGCCGGAGGGAGAGTTCGCGACCGGGCCGATCGAGTTGCTGGCGGGCGTCGAGCTGCACCTGGAGGCGGGCGCCACGCTGCGATTCAGCACCGATCCGTGGCGCTACCCGTTGGTGCTGACGCGCTACGAGGGGATCGAGTTGATGAATTACGCGCCGCTGGTGCGCGCTTACGGGCAGCGCGACATCGCGATTACCGGCGCGGGCACGCTCGATGGCGGCGCCGATTGGGACCACTGGTGGAACTGGACCGGCAAGCACGCGGGTGAAGATCGAGGCATGGCGCGGGCTCCGGCCAGCGCCCAACGCGGCGGCCTTTCGCCGCGAACGCAAGATGCGGACCGAGCTCTGCTGGGGCGGATGGCGGAGCGAGGCGTGCCGGTCGAGCGGCGCGTCTTCGGCCCCGGGCACTACCTGCGGCCGCAGTTCATCCAGCCGTACCGCTGCGAAAACGTGCTCATCGAGGGCGTGCGGCTGCGGCGCTCGCCGATGTACCATCTGCACCCCGTGCTTTGCCGGAACGTCACGGTGCGCGGGCTGGATATCGAGAGCGCCGGCCCGAACACCGACGGCTGCGACCCGGAGTCGTGTGATGGCGTCTTGATCGAACATTGCCGCTTCGCGACCGGCGACGATTGCATCGCGCTGAAGAGCGGCCGCAACGCCGACGGCCGGCGGCTGCATACGCCGGTACGCAACGTGGTGATCCGCAACTGCCGCATGGAGCGCGGCCACGGCGCAGTGACGATCGGCAGCGAGATCAGCGGCGGGGCGCGGAACATTTTGGCCGCGGACTGCCGGGTGGGCGCCGCGGTAATGACCGCGCTGCGGGTGAAGAACAACGCCATGCGCGGCGGTTGGATCGAAAACATCCGGGCCCGCGACATCTCGGTGCTGCGGACGCTCGAGGCGGGTATTACCATTGATTTTCTCTACGAGGAGGGCGCGGCCGGGCCGTACACGCCGGTCTGCCGCCACGTGCGGGTCGAGAAGATGACCGCGGCACGCTGCCGGCGCGCGCTCGAGTTGCGCGGGCTGCCGCGGGCGCCGATCGAGGACGTGGTGCTTTCCGACTGCGTCTTCCAGGAGGCGGACGAGCCGAGCGTGATTCGCGACGTGCGCGGCCTGCGCCTACTGGAAGTGAGGGTTAACGGCAAGCCGATGAAAGCGGGCGAGACGGCGAGCGGCGGGCCGGGAGGGGGCGAGGGGGAAGGGGCGGCGAAAAGCCGAGAACTCTAACGCGATGCCTTTCATGGACGACAATTTCCTGCTGCGCAGCGGCACGGCGCGGCGTCTGTACGAGAGCTATGCCGCGCCGCAGCCGATCTTGGATTTTCATTGCCATCTGCCGGCGAGCGAGGTAGCCGGCAACCGCCGTTTCCGCAGCCTAGCGGAGATCTGGCTGGAGGGCGATCACTACAAATGGCGGGCGATGCGCGCCAACGGCGTGGCCGAGCTCTACTGCACCGGTGACGCCGAACCCTACGAGAAATTCCTGGCTTGGGCGAACACGGTGCCGCAACTGCTGCGGAATCCTCTCTACCACTGGACGCACCTCGAGCTGCGGCGCTACTTCGGTATCACCGAGTTGCTGGACGGGGGCAGCGCGCCGGGGATTTGGCGGCGCGCCAACGAGATGCTGGCGGCGGAGGAGTTTTCGGCCTGGGGCATCTTGCGCAAGTTCGCGGTCCGCGCCGTGGCCACTACGGACGATCCCGCCGATTCGCTGGACGAGCACGAGCGCTTGCGGGGCAGCGGGCTGGCGACGCGGGTCTATCCCGCCTTCCGGCCGGATGCGGCCATGAAGACGGCGGACGCCGCCGCCTTCAACGCCTGGACCGACCGGCTGGCGGCGAGCGCAGACGTCGAGATTCGCCGCTTGCCGAGTTTTCTCGACGCGCTGGAGCGGCGGCACGCGGCCTTTCACGCCCTGGGCTGCCGGGCCTCGGATCACGGGCTCGACCACTGCCCGTGGCCGCCGGCCACGGCGGGCGAAGCGGAGGCCTGGTTCGCCAAGCTGCGCGGCGGGCGAGCGCTAACGCCCGAAGAGGGCGCCGCCTTCGCCGGGAACTTGCTGCTGTTCTTCGGCCGCCTGGATGCGGAAAAGGGCTGGGTGCAGGAATTGCACCTGGGCGCGCTGCGCAACGCGAACAGCCGCATGGAGCACGCGCTGGGCGCCAACACCGGCTTCGACTCGATGCGAGACGAGCCGCAGGCCGCCGCCCTGGCCGCCTACTGCGATGCACTGGAGAGCGAAGGAAGACTGCCGAAGATGATTCTCTACAACCTGAACCCCGCCGATAATTACGCCTTTGCCGCCCTGACCGGCAATTTCCAGGGCGGGGAACCAGGCAAGCTGCAACTGGGCAGCGGCTGGTGGTTTCTCGATCAAAAAGAAGGAATGGAGTGGCAGTTGAACGCGCTCTCGAATTGCGGCTTATTGTCGCGCTTCGTGGGCATGGCGACCGACTCGCGGTCCTTCATGTCTTATCCGCGGCACGAGTATTTTCGGCGCATCCTCTGTAATCTGATCGGCGGCGAGGTGGAGAGCGGCGAATTGCCCGGCGACGAGGCGCTGGTGGGCGGCATGATCCGCGCCATCTGCCATGACAACGCGGAGCGCTACTTCGCCTTTCCCGCCGCCGCCGGAGCGGCGCCGAAGGAATAAGCGGGCGGCACGCCGGCCGGGCCCGAGCGGCGCCGGCGCGGGAAAAGGGCAGCGAAGGCCGAATCGCGGCTGCCGCTCGGCTAGGATAGGGATTCGGCGCGTGACAAACGTGGTTGCGGCGGTGGGCGGCGCGCCGCTCGGTTGACGGCGATGGCATTCAGCGGACTCGATCTGGCGGGAAAAACGGCGGTCGTGATCGGCGGCACGTCGGGCATCGGCTTGGCGCTGACGCGAGGCTTGGCCGAGGCCGGCGCGGCGGTGGTTCCCACCGGCCGGCGAAAGGACGCGGTGCAGGCCGCGGCCGCGGCGGTGCGGGCGCTGGGCCGAGAATCGCTGGAATTTCCCTGCGACGTAACCAGCCGCGACAGCGTGGAGGCCCTGCATCGCGCCGCCAGCGAGCGTTTTGGCCGGGTGGACATTTTGGTCAACTGCGCCGGCCGCACGCGGCGCGCCCCGACGCTCGATTTCCCCGAGCGGGACTGGAACGATATTTTGGAAACGAATCTGACCGGCACGCTGCGCGCCTGCCAGATCTTCGGCGCGGCGATGCTGGAGCGGGGCTATGGGCGGATCATCAACATCGCTTCGCTGTCTTCCTTCGTGGCGCTGTTCGAGGTGGCCGCTTACTCGGCCAGCAAGGCGGCGGTGGCCTCCCTGACCCGATCGCTGGCCATCGAGTGGGCCGGGCGGGGAGTCTGCGTGAACGCGATCGCGCCCGGGGTGTTTCAGACCGACCTCAACGCCGAGCTGCTGCGCGGCCCGCGAGGCCAGGAGTTTTTGCTGCGCACGCCGATGCGCCGCTTCGGCAAACTAGAGGAACTGGCGGGAGCGGCGGTCTTTCTCGCTTCCGATGCGGCCAGCTTCGTCACCGGGCAGGTACTGGCGGTGGATGGCGGATTTCTCGCCAGCGGAGTGAATCAATGAGAAGCGGTCACCTATGAGCTCATCTTCGGCGGCAGGCATCAGCGGCGGTGAGAGTGAAGGACTCGGCGCCGGCGGCGCCTTCCGCTGGGGAATCTGCGCGCTGCTTTTTTTCGCCACCACGATCAATTATGTGGACCGGCAGGTGCTGGGGCTGCTGGAGCCGACGCTGCAACACAAGCTCGGCTGGACCGACCTCCAGTACGGCTATATCGTCAGCGCGTTTCAGGCGGCTTATGCCATTGGCGCGGTGGGGATGGGCTGGTTCATCGACCGGCTCGGGGTGCGCATCGGCTATGCGATCTCCATCGCCATTTGGTCGCTGTCGGCGATGGGCCATGCGCTGGCGCGGACGGCGACGGAGTTCGGCATCGCCCGCTTCATGCTCGGCATCGGCGAGGCGGGCAATTTTCCCGCCGCCATCAAGGCCGTGGCGGAGTGGTTCCCCAACAAGGAACGGGCGCTGGCGACGGGGATCTTCAACTCCGGAACCAACGTCGGGGCGACAATCGGACCGCTGGTGGTGCTGGCGGTGGCGGCGCGGCTGGGCTGGCAATACGGGTTCTTGCTCACCGGCTTATTCAGCGCCATCTGGGTAGTTTGCTGGCTGGCGATTTACCGGCCGCCGCGGCTCAAGAAACGGCTCTCGGCGGCGGAGCTGGCCCATATCGAAAGCGATCCGCCGACGGCGAACGTGAAGGTCTCGTGGCTGCAGCTGCTGCCCCATCGGCAGACCTGGGCGTTCGTGATCGGCAAATTCCTGACCGATCCGATCTGGTGGTTTTTCCTGTTTTGGCTGCCGCCATTCCTCACCTCGAAGTTCCATTTGCCCCCGCTTTCGGTGAGCAAGCTGGGGCTGCCGGTGGTGGTGATCTACAACGCGGCCACGGTGGGCAGCATTCTCGGAGGCTGGCTGCCGGCGCGGTTCATGAAGATGGGCTGGCCGCGGCACCGCGCGCGACAGGCGGCGATGCTGATCTGCGCGCTGGCGGTAGTGCCGATTTTGGCGACGGCGGGCGTGCACAGCCTGTGGGGGGCGGTGGGGCTGATCAGTTTGGCGACGGCGGCGCATCAAGGTTGGTCGGCGAATCTATTTACGCTCGCCTCGGACATGTTTCCCAAGCCGGCGGTGGCCTCGGTAGTGGGGTTCGGGCAATTCTTCGGGGCCGTGGGCGGGGCGCTGATCGCGCTCTTCGTGGGCTTCCTGCTGCACACGACGCATAGTTACGCGCCGGTCTTCACGCTGGCGGCGAGCGCTTACCTGCTGGCGCTGCTGGTGATTTATCTGCTGGCGCCCACCTTGCGGCCGGCGCAACTCGCCGTGAAAGGAAGCGATCGTGCTCACCCCGAAGCCGCCGGAATCTAGCCGCTGGGACATCTTGGCGCTGGGCGAGGTGATGCTGCGCTTCGACCCCGGCGATTATCGGATCCGGACGGCGCGGACGTTCGCGGTCTCGGAGGGCGGGGGCGAGTACAACGTGGCGCGCGGGCTGCGGCGCTGCTTCGGCCTACGCGCTGGGCTGCTGACCGCGTTCGCCGACAATCCGGTCGGGCGGCTGCTGGAAGACTTGCTCTTGCAGGGCGGCGTGGACCTGTCGCTGGTGAAATGGCTCGCCTACGACGGCGTGGGGCGAACCGTGCGCAACGGGCTGAATTTCACCGAGCGTGGCTTCGGGCCGCGGCCGGCGCTGGGCTGCTCGGATCGCGGCCACACCGCCGTGTCGCAACTGCGGCCCGAGGATTTCGACTGGGAGGAGATCTTCGGGCGGCCGGGGGCGCGCTGGTTTCACACCGGCGGCATCTTTTGCGCGCTGGCGGAGGGCACGCCGGCGGTGGCGGCGGCGGCGATGCGGGCGGCGCGCCGGCACGGCACGATCGTCTCCTACGACTTGAATTATCGCGAGTCGCTGTGGCGGGCGCAGGGCGGGCGGAAGCGGGCGCAAGAGGTCAATCGCGAATTGGCGCCGCTGGCCGACGTGCTGCTCGGCAACGAGGAAGATTACATCGTCGCGCTGGGCCGCACCGTCGAGGGCGTGGACGAGCGACTGGCCAGCCTGGACACGGAAGGGTATCGGCGGATGCTGGCCGAGGTGGCGCGGGAGTTTTCGGTGCGAGCGGCGGCGGCGACCCTGCGACGCGCCACGACGGCGACGCGCAACGACTGGTCGGCGGTGCTGCACCTGGACGGCACGGCCTACGAGGCGAGCCGGCGCGAAGGTCTGGAGATTTTCGACCGCGTCGGCGGCGGCGACTCCTTCGCTTCGGGCCTGATTTACGGCCTGCTGAGCGGGCAAGACCCGCGCTGGGCGGTCGAGTGCGGCGCCGCGCACGGCGCGCTGGCCATGTCCACGCCGGGCGACACGTCGATGGCGACGCTGGCCGAGGTGCTGAATTTGATGCAGGGGGTGGGAGCGCGCATCGCGCGCTAGCGCCGCCATGGAAAAGAAGCGCGTCCGAGCCTGGATCGAGCGGGTGGGCATCGTGCCGGTGATTCGCGCGGCATCGCCGGAACAAGCGCTGGCGGCGGCGGAGGCGGTGCGCGCCGGCGGCATCTCGGTGGTCGAGGTGACCATGACCGTGCCCGGCGCGCTGGGCGCGATCGAGCGGCTGGCCAGCCGGCAGGACGGGGAATTGCTGGTCGGCGCCGGCACCGTGCTCGACGCGGCGGCGGCGCGGCAATGTCGCGATGCGGGCGCGCAATTCCTGGTCAGCCCCGGATTCGACGCCGCGGTCGTGCAACTGGCGCGCGAGAGCGACGTGTTGATGGTGGCCGGGGCGCTGACCCCGACCGAAATCATCGCCGCCTGGCGGGCGGGGGCGGACTTCGTGAAAGTTTTTCCCTGCGGGGCGGTGGGCGGAGCGAACTATATCAAATCGCTGAAAGGTCCGTTGCCGCAGATCGACTTGATTCCGACGGGCGGAGTGAATCTCAAGACGGCCGCCGATTACATTCGCGCCGGGGCGGCGGCGCTGGGCGTGGGTGGCGAGTTGATTCCGGCGGCGGCGCTGGCCGGCGGCGATGCGGCCGCCATCACCGCCCGCGCGGCGGAGTTCGTGATGGCGGTGCGGCAAGCGCGGGAGGCCGCCGCGGCGGGCGGCGGTAATTAGCGCGGCTGTCCGCTACAGCGCGGGCCAGAGCGATTCCCAAACCTTAAATTCTTGATGTAGACCGCTCGCCTCGGCACGGGGAACGAATTCGCCATTGGCGATGGCGAGGACGCGATCGAGGATTTCCTCTCCGACGCGCTCGATGGCGGCGCGGTGCAGGCCGTCGCCGGCCGCGCCATCGGCGGCGGGTTGCAGGATCACGCCGGCATCCACGTCGATGTCTTCGTTCTTGGCGGCGAGGGCGGAGTTGGAGGCGATCTTAAGCACCGGGCCGAGCGCGGAGCCGATGCCCGTGCCGCGGCCGGTGGTGAAGGCCACAATTTGCGCGCCAGCCATGAAAAGCGCGGGGACGGAGAGCTGGTCGTATCCGGGCGAGTACACCACCATCAGGCCGCGGCGGTCGCCACGCGGCTCGCCGTAGTCGAGCACGTCGCTGAGCGGCGATTCGCCGGCCTTGGCCAAGGCGCCGAGGGATTTCAAATAGACGTTGGCCAGGCCGCCGGCAATATTGCCGGGGGAGGGGTTTTCGCGGAAGTCGTCGCCGAATTGTTCGACATAACGCTGGTAGCGGTGCTGCGCCCGGTCCAGCTTGCGGGCGATCCGGGGATCGATCGCGCGACTCATCAACTGCCGATGCGCCGCGCCCTGCAGCTCGGGAATTTCGCCGATGAGCACGCCGCCACCGCCCGCCACGATTTGGTCCGCGGCCCAGCCGAGGGCGGGGTTGGCGCTGATGCCGGACCAGCGGTCCGAGCCGCCGCACTTGACGCCGAGACAGAGCCGGTCGGCGGAAACCGGCTGGCGCGCGGCGCGGTTGGCGCGGCCGAGGGCCAGCTCGAGCATCTCCAGACCGCGGGCGATAGTCTTGCGCGTGCCGCCGCTGGCCTGGATGCCGAGATTCATCACTCGCTGGCTGTAAGCGGGCAGTAATTGGCGATGGATGGGAACGGAACACTCCAGGCAGGTCTTGCCGCAGCCGAGGTCCACGTAAAGCGCCGCGCCCAAGTTGGGGTGATTGAGACAGCCGGCCAGCAGGCGATTCAACAAGGCCACGGCGCGGCCATCGGGCATGCCGCAACCGGATTCCTGGACGATGGCGACGACGCCATCCACGTTGGGGTATTTGGCGCGCGAGTACACCTCGCGTTGGCCCCGCTGGGCGATCTCGCGCACCTCGCTGGCGGCGCACATGCCGGAGGTGACGATGCCGACATAGTTGCGAACGCCGACTTGGCCGTCGGGGCGAACGAAACCATTGAATTGCGCGCCTCGCGCCCGCGGACCGCGCGGGGCGGCGGCGGGCCGGCGCGTCCGGCGCGTGGAGGGGGCGAGGCGCGGCAGCTCGACGGCGACGTTGGCGGCATCCACGCGGCTGCCGGCGGGGATGCGGCGGCGGGCCACGCCGAAGGGGGCACCGAGGGAGATGACGGGCGCGCCGCGGACGATTTCCCGCAGCGCGAAGCTCTGGCCGTTGGCGAGAGCCTGCGGCAGGGTGACCAGGCGGCCGGCTAGGCGCAGTGGGGTGCCGGCGGCGAGGCGGTCGGCCAGGACCACGGCCACGTTGTCGGCTTCAGGGCGAACGATGACGGCGACTTGGCTCAACTCGGTCACAGGCGGTCCCTAGGAGATTATTTCCTATTTCGGACGCATTACAGTGCGCGGCGCGAACGCCGGCCGGGCCTAGCTCTCTTCGCCGGCAGGCTCGGGGACGGGTTCGGCGGCGACGCGCAGCTCGATGCCGCGGCGGATGAGCCGGTCGAGTTCGTTATAGTCGGGCGGCTTGGACAGGCAATGGAAGGCGCCGGCGTCGGTGCCGAGCGCCCGAGCGGAGGAGTCTTGGATGCCGGTCAGCAGGATGATGGGCGCGCGGCAGCCCAGGGCGCGGCTGCGCAGCACGAATTCGATGCCGTTCATGCGCGGCATGGCGATGTCGCTTACGATGGCGTCGGGCGTCAGCGTTTGCAGGATTTGCAGCGCTTCCAGGCCGTTTCCCGCCTCGCAGCAGCGGTATTGCCGCAACTCCAGGTGCTCGCGGATGGCCTCCCGAACCATCGGCTCGTCGTCGATCAGGAGGACGCACGGTCCTTTCCCATCGGCCATCGAGATTCCTCCTCCCCAACGCGCTCGAAAGCGGCGGCACTCGGCCGCCGGGTGGCCGCCCCTAGCCGGTAGGGCCAATATAGCCGGAGTCGTTCCTAAGGACAATCCCTAAGAGATACCGGAGAGGATCAACCCGCGGGCGAAGTTAACCCCGGGGCTGGCGGGCGCATCTGCACCGGCATGTTGGCTGCGGCCGGCGCCACACTGCTGGTTTTATGGCTCATCCTCTGGGGGATTTACCACCTGCCGCAGGCATGGCTGAACGTGCCCTTATTGGCCGCCGGGCTGGGCTTCCTTGTATTAAGCGTAATTTTGACGCGGGAGGATAGCGAAGACGAACCGCCGGGCATTTCGCGTGGGGCGCGGCGATAGGGCCTCCGCGGTTCGGCCGCCCGCTGCTAGAACTTGGTGACTTCGGTGAAGTTGAAGTCGGCGACCAGCAGCGGCGGCACCACCATGTCGAAGCTCTCCTCGCCGCTGGCGCGAACCGAGCGGCCCAGCGCCTGGACCTGGCGCAGCATCTCGATCACGCTTTGATTGAAACGGAAGTTGCGCACGCCTTTCGCGAGGCGTCCGTTCTCGATGAGAAACGTGCCGTCGCGAGTCATGCCGGTAAGGATTTTGCGGTAGGGATCGACTTCACGGATGTACCACAGCCGCGTGACGAGGATGCCGCGCGACAATCCGGCGATCATGGCGTCGAGATCCGTATCGCCGCCCGCCATGACGATATTCATCGGCGCTTCGCCGTATTCGTTGGGCAAGGGAAAGCCGTGGCCGGTCGCCTGAGCGCCGAGCTCGGGTTTTTCGCGCTGCATGCGGGCGGCGGTGGGGCGGGCATAGACCAGTCCGCGAACCACGCCGTTCTCGATTAGCGGCACGCGCTGGCGCGGCACGCCCTCGCCATCGAAAGGGGCGCCGGATTGCAGCGGATGATAGGCATCGTCCATGACGTTGATGTTGTGGCCGAAAAGCTCGGCGCCGACGCGGCCGGTGAGGCAGCTGCGCTGATCGAGCACCGCCAGGCCGCCGAAGTCCCAGAACAAAAAGCCGAGCAGGTCGAGCACCGCCGCCGGCTCGAGGATCACCGGATAGCGGCCGGGCGGGAGTTCGACGGGCTGGGCGCTGAGGCGCGCCTTCTCGGCGGCGCGGCGGGCGCCGGCGGCGGGATCGAGGCTGGCGGCGTCAGGCGAGTTGCCCTTGGCCCATCCCGAGCTGTCGGCGGCCAGCATGGTGACGGAGTATTCGGCGCTGGTGTCGCGGTAATGAGCTTCCAGGCCGCGCGAATTCATGATGGTGAATGCGGAATGGCTGTTGGCCATGATGCCGGCGGCGGTGAGACCGACGTCCTGGGCAATGGCCACCATTTCGCCGACACGGGCGGCGCGCGCTTCGGGCGTGAGGGCGGCGGTGGCGCCGCTTTCGCGCGCGACCGGCGAATAGGACTGCGGGCCGACCATGGGGAGCAGGTCGGGATCGCGCTGCTGGCTGCGGGCGAGCGCCTCGGCGCGCTCGACCACGGCGCGGATCGAGGCGTCATCGAGGCGGTTGGTCGAAGCCCGAGCGGTGCGGCCGTCGTGAACGGCACGCACGGAAAGAGAGAGCTGGCGCTCGGCCACGTTCTGATGGATGGCGTTGTTGGCGAAGCGGGTCAGCTCGCTGATGGTGGCGTGCAGCATCAGCTCGGTCTCTTCCACCCGGCTGGCGGCGAGCACGCGGCGAAAGACGTCGCGCGCGGCGGCAGGCTCGAGTTCCAACTGCGGCAGGTCGGCGGTCATCGCGGGCTCCTGGTATAGTCCGGCGGCGGTGCGCCTGTCATTCCTGGGGATAGGCCGCGCCTGTCATTGCCTGGGGATAGGCCGCGCCGATCATTCCTGGCGATAGGCTGTGCCTATCTTAACGTCGCGGAAACGGGCGGGGGCGGCGCCGTGGCCGGTGCCCATGGTTTGCTGGGGCTGGCCCTTGCCGCAGTTGGGCGTTCCCCATAGGGTCCAATGCGGGCGCGAACAAATCGCGTCGAGCGAACTCCAAAATTCGGTGGTGATGCCGGAGTAGCTGGGGTTCTTGAGCATTCGCACCCGCTTGCCGCCGCGCACCTCCCAGCCGATCTCGCAGCCGAACTGAAAGTTGTAGCGTTTGTCGTCGATGGACCAGCTGCGATTGGTCTCCATGTAGACGCCGGCCTCGGTGTCGGCGATCAGCTGCTCGGGGGAGAGCGGCTGGGGGCCGGGCACGATGCTGATGTTAGTCATGCGGATGAGCGGGATGCGATTCCAGGACTCGGCCCGCATGCAGCCGCCGGAACGCTCCCGGCCGATCGCGCTCGCCGTCTCGCGGCTGCTGATATAGCCGACGAACTCACCGCCGCGGATGATATCGAGGCACTGCGCCGGCACCCCCTCGTCATCGAAGGCGAAGGTGCCGAGCCCCGGCCCGTGCGCGAGGCGGGCGTCGGCGACGACGTTGACGAGCGGCGAACCGTAGCGGAGATGGCCGAGCTTGTCGAGGGTCAGAAAGCTCATGCCGGCAAAGTTGGCCTCGGCGCCGAGCACGCGATCGAGCTCGATGGGGTGGCCGATGGACTCGTGAATCTGCAGGCCAAGCTGCGAGCTGTCGAGGATCAGCGTGCCGGTCAGCTGCGGGCACTGCGCGGCGCGATGCAGCGCCACCGCCTCCTCGCCTACGCGGCGCGCGTTTTCGACCAGGCGCAGGCCGCCGATCAGCTCGTAGCCGCACAACTGGAACTGGCCGCCGAAGGAGTTGGGGTACGAACGGCGCTGGATTTCGTTCTCGCCGAAGGAAGTGGCCGCGTAGCCGGCGCCGCTTTGCACGCGCGTTTGGAGAATTTGGGAGCCGGCGCTGGAGACGAAGAGCTGCCTTTGGCGGCGAAAATCCATCTCCGCTTCGGCCAGGGTGACGCCTTGGACGGCGCGCAGCTCCGCATCGACGGCGAGCAGCAGCCCGATCTGCCGCTCGACCGGAACGGCGAAGGGATCGATTTCGCAGGGCGACTCCCATGCGGCGCGATGGGCCGGCTCGGGCGCCAAGGCGACGCCACGCTGCTGGACCCGCGCCGAGGCGGCGGCGATGGCGGCGGCGTGGCGGGCGGCGGCGATGACGCCGGCGCGCGTCATCTGGTCGGTGGCGGCGAATCCCCAAGCGCCGTGCCGCAACACGCGGATGCCGATGCCGAGCGTCTCCAGGTCGGAGGCATGGCCCAGCTTGCCGTTCTTGGTGGCCAGCGAGCGATGGCGCTCTTCTATGACGCGCACGTCGGCGTATTCAATGCCTGGGTCGGTGGCGGCCTCGAGGGCCCAGGCGGCGTAGTCTTCCATGTGCGTTCCGAGCGACGGTGGGAATGGGCCGCGCCGAGTTAGAGGCGCGCGGCGCCGGCCAGCGCGCCGACGCCGGTTGCGGCGAGCAGTGCCTCGACCTTATCCTCGCGCTCCCAGGTGAACTCCGGCTCGTTGCGGCCAAAGTGGCCGAAGGCGGCCGTCTTGCGATAGATCGGGCGCCGCAGCTGGAGGCTTTCAATGATGCCGCGCGGGGTCAGGACGAAGATGTCGCGAACGGCGGCGGCGATCTTTTCATCCGCCACGGCGGAGGTGCCGAAGGTGTCGACGTACACGGAAACCGGCTCGGCGACGCCGATGGCATAAGCGAGCTGGATTTCGCAGCGCTTGGCCAGGCCGGCGGCGACGATATTTTTGGCGATGTAGCGAGCCATGTAGGCGGCGGAGCGGTCCACCTTGCTGGGATCCTTGCCGGAAAAGGCGCCGCCGCCGTGGCGGCCCATGCCGCCGTAAGTATCGACGATGATCTTGCGGCCGGTGACGCCGGTGTCACCCATCGGCCCGCCGATGACGAAGCGGCCGGTGGGATTGATGTGATAGGTGGTGCCGCGGTCGGCCATGCCGGCGGGCAAAACCGGGACGATGACCGCCTGCTTGACCGCTTCGCGCAGCTTTTCGATGGCGACGGATTCGGAGTGTTGGGTGGAGATGACGACCGCGTCGATGCGCGCCGGGCGGCCGTCCACGTATTCGATCGTCACCTGGCTTTTGCCGTCGGGGCGCAAAAAGTCCAGTTCGCCATTGCGGCGCGCCTCGGAAAGGCGCCGCGTCAGCCGATGAGCCAGGGAAATAGGCAACGGCATGCGCTCTGGCGTTTCGTCGCAGGCATAGCCGAACATCATGCCCTGGTCGCCGGCGCCGTCGCGATCCACGCCCAATGCGATGTCGCCGGATTGCTGATGCACGCTGATCAGCACGCCGCAAGTGTCACAGTCGAATCCGTGGCTGGAGTGGCAATAGCCCACGTTACGCACCGCCTCGCGGGCGACGTTTTGGTAGTCAATCTTGGCGTCGGTGGTGATTTCGCCGGCGACGACGATCAGGCCGGTGGTCAGCAGCGCCTCGCAGGCAACGCGGCCGCGCGGGTCTTGGGCCAGCACGGCGTCGAGCACGCCATCGGAGATTTGATCGGCGATTTTGTCGGGATGGCCTTCGGTGACGGACTCGGAGGTGAAAAGGCGGCGCTGGGACACGGTGAGAAGGGCCTCGTGAAGTTCTGGGATTGCCGGCGGCGGGCCGCGCGACGGCCTGGAGGCGTGAACCGCCCGCCCCAGACTTCCTACTAGGATATAGCCACTACGCTCCGCGCCAAAGCGGTAAAAACGAGGGCGCGGCGATAGGCGGCGCAGGGCTTCGTTGTCGGGCAGCCGGGCTTGCTCACGCGAGGCATCACTTGGCGCTCCGCTGCGCTGCGCTTCCGTGTACGCTGCGCCGCCCGGCTGCCCTCCGCCTCGCTCTGCTTGCC
>JBOGKX010000197.1:0-8543 GCA_050746125.1 Terriglobales bacterium
GCGCAAGTTCCTCGGCGTTGGCAGGGATATCGAGCGCCGCGCCCGCCGTGACCAGATTGGTCGAGAGCGAGGTATAGAGTCCGGTGAGGCCGGCAAGCGGCGCGTAGATCATGCCGGCATAAGTGACCGCCGCCATCCAGGTTCCCGGTGTGATGCGATGGGCCAGCGCCAGATCCGCGCCGTAGAGAAACACAGCCGCGCGACCGGCCGAGGCGAGTAGCCCGCGGGCGGCGCCATAGCCGGTATCCAGATGCATCTGCCGCCAAAGGCAGGCGAAAATCGCCGTCGCGCCTTTTTCATATCGCGCCACCTCGGCGCGCTCGCCGCCCAACGACTTCAGCGTCTTGATCGCCGCCAGCACTTCGTAGATGCGACGGTAAAGCCGCCGCCAGCCGTCTTGCACCTCTTCTTCCGCCGCCACGCCGGCGGCGGTGGCGCGCCAGCTCACCCATAAAAAGCACGGCAAGGGCGAAAACGCCACCCAGCCTAATCGAGGCGCGAGGCGGAACATTAGCAGCGCCAAGATCGCCAGATTGGCTAGATTGGGCAGCAGCGACTGGAGCAGCTCGCCGGTCAGCTGCCCGAGCGCGGCCACGCCTCGATCCATGCGGGTCATGGTGGCGCCCGCGCCTTGGTCCTCGCCGGCGTTCAGGTGCTCGCTCAACGGCCGGTTCAACACCCTCGCCAGCGACTGCCGCGAGAGCGCGAAGCTGGCGTCGAAGCGAACCTTGTTCGCCGCCCAGGTCAGCCCCGCTTGCAAGCCTTGCTGCAGCGCATTCGTTGCCAGCAATCCCGCCACCGCCCACTCGGCGGCCCGCAGGGCGCCGCCGCGAGCGATATGGCCGGCCGCCGCTCGCACCACCAAATCCAAGAGGTAACGATAGAAGAGCGGATCGATGGTGCCGGCGCAGGCGCCGAGCACTCCCAGCAATCCTGCGACGGCGATCCATTTGGCGTAAGGGCGCAGATGGCGGCCGACCGCGCGGAAGTGACGGAACAACGGTGTGGTGG
Organism: Terriglobales bacterium; assembly: GCA_050746125.1. GTDB lineage: Bacteria > Acidobacteriota > Terriglobia > Terriglobales > SCQP01 > JAJPKR01. The sequence continues at coordinate 1,012 of JBOGKX010000197.1, forward strand.
GTTGTGCGAGCAAGTTCCCGCAAGCGTAAGCGTGCCCTCCGCCGCGCAACTATTAGGAGAAGCCATCGGGGTAAGTAGGTAAAAACCCTAGTCCGCCGGTACACTCGGATTCGGGCTGCTGCCCGCCCGTCTGGACCTTGCGCCTTCGCCTTGTCTGCCGCCCTCTCATGCCAACGCTCCAGCAACTCGACTCGGCCGCGCTGATTGCCTTTCGCCAAGCGCGCTTTGTCGCCGCTGATGGCCGCGTCGTGCTCGCTGGCCTTGATCTGGCTGTCGCCCGCGGCGAGTTGCTGGTGTTGTTGGGCCGCAGCGGGGCTGGCAAGACCACCGCGCTCAAGCTCGTCAACCGCTTGCTCGAGCCGAGCGGCGGAGAAGTGCTGGTTGAGGGCCGTTCCACGCTCGACCAAGACCCCATCGCCTTGCGGCGGCGGATCGGCTATGTGATCCAGGAAAGCGGCCTCTTTCCCCACTACGACGTGGCGCGTAACGTCGGCCTGGTGCCGGCGCTGGAAGGGTGGCCGCCGCCGCGCGTGCGAGCGCGAGTGGCGGAACTGTTGGCGATGGTTGGCCTGCCGCCCGAGGACTTCGCGTCACGCTATCCCGGCCAGCTTTCCGGCGGCCAGCGGCAGCGCGTGGGCCTGGCGCGCGCGCTGGCCGCCGATCCGCCCATTTTGTTGATGGATGAGCCCTTCGGCGCGCTCGACCCGCTGACGCGCAGCGAAGTGCGGCGCGCCTTCCAGACGCTGCAGGCGAGGCTGCGCAAAACCGTCATCCTGGTCACCCACGATCTCGGCGAAGCCCTTGGCTTGGGCGATCGCATCGCCTTGCTCGAAGCCGGAGAATTGCGTGGCGCCTACGCGCCGCCGGAATTTCTGCGCGCCGCCGATCCACTCGCGGCCGCATACCTGGAGGCCTGGCGCGCCGGCCGCGCCATGGAGAGAGAAGCATGAATGGAACCTCGTTATTCGGCGCCAGCGGGTGGGAAATCCTCGCCGCCACCGGGCATCACCTCTGGCTGGTCGTGGCCGCGATGGTGATCGCCACCGCCGCCGGTTTGCCGCTCGGCATCCTCGTCACGCGCCGTCCGGGCTGGGCCAAACCCGTCTTGGGCAGCGCCAATGTGGCGGAGACGATCCCCAGCCTGGCGCTCTTCGGCTTCTTGCTGCCGCTGCCCTGGCTGGGTGCGCGCGCCGATCGCCTGGCCATCGCCGCGCTCGTCCTCTATGCCCTGCTGCCGATCATTCGCAATACCGCCGCCGGCCTGGCCAGCGTCGATCCCGCTGTGCGTGAATCGGCGCGCGCCATGGGCATGACCGAGCGCCAGGTGCTCTGGCGCGTGGAGTTGCCTCTCGCTTCTTCGACCGTGCTGGCCGGCATTCGCGTCGCCACCGTGCTGACCATCGGCATCGCCACCATTGCCGCCGCGGTCGGCTCGGGCGGGCTGGGCGAGTTCATCTTTCGCGGCCTGGCCATGGTCAGCGATCGCCTGATCTTGGCCGGCGCCATTCCCGCCGCGGTCCTGGCCCTGGCGGCGGATCTGCTGCTCGGGCTGCTCGAGCGTCATCTGCGCCGGCGCATGGGCGGCGCGCCGCCGCGCCGCCGGGCGCCGCTGGCCATGGCCGGAGAGGCGCGGTGAGGGCCTCGCTTCTGGCGGTGACTCTCGCCGTGCTGTTCGCCGCCGGCTGCGGACGCCGCGCCGATACCATCGTCATCGGCTCGAAGAACTTTCCCGAGCAGGCGCTATTGGGCGAGATCCTCGCGCAATAAATCGCTGCCCATACTCGTCTGCGCGTCGAACGCCGCTTCTATCTGGCCGGAACCTTTATTTGCCAGCAGGCGATTTTGGCCGGTCGCATCGACGCCTACGTCGAATACACCGGCACCGCCCTCACCGCCATCTTGCACGAACCCACCAGCCACGACCCGGCTGCCGTGCTGGCCGAGGTTCGCAAGCAATACCAGCGCCGCTTTCGTCTCGCCGTGCTGCCGCCGCTCGGCTTCAACAACACCTTTGCGATCGTGGTTCGCGGCGCCGATGCGCGCCGCCTAGGCCTGCGAACGATCAGCCAAGCCGCCCGCTTTGCCCCGCAATGGCGCGCCGCCTTTGGCTATGAATTTCTCAGCCGCCCGGATGGGTACGCCGGTTGGGCGCGTGCCTACGGCCTGCACTTTGCCACGCGGCCGCGCGTGCTCGACCTCGGCCTGCTCTACCGTGCCCTGCTCGATCGGCAGGTGGATCTGGTGGCCGGCAACTCGACCGACGGCCTATTGACGGCCCGCGATTTAGTCGTCCTGAGCGACGACCGACATTATTTTCCGCCTTACCAGGCCGTGCCGATCGTGCGTGAGGAGACCTTGGCGCGCCATCCCGAGGTGGGCGCCGCGCTGGCCGCCTTGGCCGGCGCCATCTCCGATGCCACCATGCGGTCGCTGAATTATCAGGTGGTGGCCCAACACCGCGACATCGCCACCGTCGCCCGCGATTTTCTCCGCTCGCGCGGTTTGATCCATGCAAATCGTGCGCCATAAGTCCTTTGTTTTCGTTGTGTGTACTATCAGAGAAGGAAATTACGCCTTCGGAATTCTCGCCACCATCGCGCTCGATCATGGCCCGTGCCGGTTCTCAATGTGGAAACGCACCTGTGCAAGCGTGCAACGTGCCCAGGCCGCCAACAGCGCCCGACGAGTTGCTGGTTGAAGGGAAAACGCCGATGGACGATATTTAGGAATCCATCGAGGATTTCGAGCGCGAAAGAATCGCCAACTCCATGAGCGTACGTACTGTTTTCAGTCTTTTCTCGAGCGACCTGGCCATCGATCTGGGCACCGCCAATACACTCGTTTACGCCAAGGGCAAGGGCGTGGTGGTCAACGAGCCCTCGATCGTGGCCATCAATAAGGTCACCGGCGAGGTCGAGGCGGTGGGCAAAGAGGCCAAGGAAATGGTCGGCCGCACGCCCGGCAACATCGTGGCCATCAAGCCCATGAAAGACGGCGTGATCGCCGACTTCAAAGTCACCGAGAAAATGCTCAACTATTTCATCCAGAAGGCGCACAACCGCAAGATGCTGGTGCATCCCCGCATCGTTATCGGCGTGCCTTCCGAGATTACGCAGGTGGAAAAGCGGGCTGTGATGGACTCCGCCTATCGCGCCAAGGCCAGCGAGGTGCATCTGGTCGAGCAGGCCATGGCCGCCGCCATCGGCGCCGGCCTGCCCATCACCGAACCCAGCGGCAACATGGTGGTGGATATCGGCGGCGGCACCACCGACATCGCCGTCATCTCGCTCTCCGGCATCGTTTATTCCCGCTCCGTGCGCGTCGCCGGCAACGAGATGGATGACGCCATCACCAATTACCTGAAGCGCAAATACAACTTGCTGATCGGCGAGCGCACCGCCGAGCAGATCAAAATCGAGATCGGCTCCGCCTATCCGCTCGACAAACCGTTGACCATGGAGATCAAGGGCCGCAATCTCATCGAGGGCGTGCCCAAAACCATCACCATCGAAGACGGCGAGATTCGCGAGGCGCTCGGCGAGTGCATCGCCACCGTCATGAATGCCATCCGTGTCGCGCTCGAGCGCACGCCGCCGGAGCTGAGCGCCGATATCAGCGACCGCGGCATCGTGCTGACCGGCGGCGGCGCGCTGATCAAGAATCTCGACAAGCGCATCCGCGAAGAAACCGGCCTGCCGGTCTCCATCGCCGACGATCCGCTAGCCAGCGTCGTGCTGGGCACCGGCAAGATGTTGAGCGATTTCAACCTGCTGCGGAAGATTCGCGTCGAATGACCTGGTCCACGGCGCAGGCTTCGGGCCGCCGGCCAGCAACTCGCGGCGGGGTGGCGGCATTAGAATCGAGAGAAGCGGGCTGCGAGCGGCCTCCCGTTCGCCGCTAGCCGATCGCACCGGAGGACGCGCGTGCGGTTTCCCGCCAGTTGCACTGCGCGATCGTACGAAGGGCGCCGCCGCGGGCGTGCATGTTTACTCGGTATCGCAATCTGACTTTGCTCGGGGTGGTGATCCTGGCCCAGCTGCTCTTGCTGGCGTATCAGGTGCGCCGCCCGGATGCCGGCGGCGTGCGGCTGTTGCGGCTCTGGACGATCCGCGCCATCGTGCCCGTGGCGCGGGCCACGCATTCGACGGTGGCCGGCACCCGCGCCCTGCTGCACGACTATGTGATGTTGCGCGGCGCCCGCCAAGAGGAGGCCGGGCTGCGCGCCCGTCTGCAAGCCGTCGAGCTCGAGAACATGCAACTGCGCGCCTCGGCGCAGCCCGTGGCCCAGCTCGATGCCTTGCTCCATTTCCGCGTGCCGGTCATCGAGCGCGTGCTGCCCGTCCAGGTCATCGGCGGCAGCGCCTCGCCTGATTCCCAGGTTATATATCTGAACCGAGGCGTCGAGGCCGGCTTGGCGCGCAACATGCCGGTGCTCACCCCCGGCGGCGTGGTGGGCAAGATTACGCAAGTCTTTCCGGGCGCGGCGGAAGTGCTGTTGCTCACCGATCCGGAATCCGGCATCGGCGCCATGTTGGCCGAAAACCATGTGCACGGCATTCTCTGGGGCATGGGCCCGGACCACGCCGGACTGCGCTTCGTGACGAGCGAAGAAAAAGTGTCGCCCGGCATGCACGTCGTCACCTCCGGCGAAGACCAGATTTTTCCCCGCGGCCTGGTGTTGGGCACCGTATCCTCGGTGCGCGCTCACCAGCCGTTCCAGGTCATCGAGGTCCGCCCGCAAGTGGACTTGGCGCAAATCGAAGACGTGCTCGTCGCCACGCGCATTGCCGCCGAACCGGCCCCGGCGGCGGTGGCCGGCTTGAGCGCCGCGCAACTGCACGACGAGCAGCTCCCGAAAATTCCCGTTGAACCGTTCAATCCCACGAGCGGGCCGCCGCCCATGATCGCCGATTTGTTGGCGGCGCGGCAGGCGCGCGCGCAGCAGGCCAAGCCAGCGCTGCCGCCGGCGGCCGCCGACCCAGCCGCGCACGGCGGCAAACCGGCCACCGCCGCCCATCCCTTGCCCTCGCCGCCCCGGGGCTCAGCCGCCGCCAAACCCGCGTTCCCGCCGGCCGGCGGCGCCGCCAAGCAGCCGTCCAAAACGCCGCCTGGTCCCGCCCCGGCAGCGATTCCTCATCCGTGAGCCCCACCGTGGATGAACTCTTTACGGCGCGCGCCGAAATCGACCTCTATCGCTTCCCGTCGTTCTTCTATCCCACGGTAGCGATCCTGGCCCTGGCGTTGCAGGCCTACTTGCCGCTGCTCTTTCACCTGGCGGTGTATCTCGATCTGCCGCTGCTGGTGGTCATCTACTACGCCCTGAACTCGCGCCATGCGGTGGGCTCGGTGTTGACCGGCTCGGTGCTGGGCATTTTGCAGGATAGCGTCGCGCACTTGGCCCTCGGCCTCAACGGCATTGCCAAGGCGCTGGTCGGCTATGTCGCCGCCTCGCTGGGCGGCAAGCTCGATGCCGAACATGCCGGCGTCCGCTTCTTGGTCATCTTCGCCCTCTATGAATTGAATGCTGCCGTGGTCTTTATCATCGAGCGCGACCTCATGGCGCGCCCGGTATTGTGGTGGGGTTCGCGCCTGCTGGTCGCCGGCTTGCTCAACGGCATCGCTGCGGTGCTGATTTTCCGAGTCTTCGATCGCTTCCGCCGGATGCGTTGAGGCATGGCCTGGTCCGATAGCAAGCTGCCCGCCGCCCGCACCGTCCTGGTGCAGTCGGTGCTCCTCGTTGCCTTTATGTTCTTGGCCTACGGGCTCTGGCAGTTGCAGATCTTGCAGCAATCGCATTGGGAGGCGCTGGCGGAACACAATCGCATCCGCACCGAGCCAATCCCCGCGCCGCGCGGCCGCTTCCTGGACCGGCAGGGCCGGTTGTTGGTGGATAACTACCCCTCCTTCAGCGCCCTGCTGGTGCCCGATCAGGCTCGCGATCTCGCGGGCGATCTGCCCGGCATCGCGCGCGGTTTGGGACTAAACGCCGCCGACATCGACGCGCGCCTCGAGCGGTTTGCCGCCGCCCCCTCCTATCAGCCGGTCATCATAAAGCAAGACATCACGCCCCGCGACCTGGCCTATATCGACTCCCATCGCGATCAGTTTCCCGAGCTCGAGACGATGATGGTTAGCCGCCGGCTTTATCCTAGCGACGGCTATGCCACGCACGTGATCGGTTACGTGGGCGAGGCCACCGAGTCCGATATCGAAAAGCTGCATGTCGCTCCCGGCACCTTGGTTGGCAAGTCGGGCCTCGAGCAGTACTACAACTCCGTGCTCATGGGGCAAGACGGCTTGCGGCGCGTGATCGTGGATAGCCGCGGCCGGGTCGAAGGCGACATCGCCGATCTGCCCCCGAAGCCCGGCAAGGATCTCCGCCTGACCCTCGACAAAGACATTCAGGACGCCGCCGAAGAGGCCATGGGCCAGCGCCCCGGCGCCATCGTCGCGCTCGACCCGCGCAATGGGGAAGTGCTGGCCATGGTCAGCCGGCCGACCTTCGATCCCAATCAGTTCACCTTCGGCATCAGCAGCGCTCAATGGCAAAAGCTGGTTGACGATCCCGAACACCCGCTGCTCAACAAGGCGATTCAAGCGCAATTGTCGCCCGGCTCGGTCTTCAAGATCGTGATGAGCGTGGCCGGACTCGAACTGGGCATGGCCGAGACCATGAAGGTCAACTGCCAGGGTGGCGCCTATTTCTACGGCCAGTACAAGAAGTGCTGGGTGTCACGCGAGCATCGCGTGCACGGCATTACGGGCATCGAGAAGGCGATCGTTCAATCCTGCGACGTGTACTTTTATACGCTTGGCGATCGCCTGGGCATCGACAAGATCGACGACTATGCGCAAGCGCTGGGCCTGGGCGCGCCGACCGGCATCGATCTGCCGCACGAAGCGGCGGGATTGGTGCCGTCGCCCGCATGGGCAGAGAAACGGTTGCATCGCAATTGGTACAAAGGTGAAACCCTCAACGTGGCCATCGGGCAAGGGGCCCTCATTGCGACCCCTTTACAGCTGGCCCATACCATCGGCGGCATAGTGTTGGGCGGCGAGTTCTTCCGTCCCCACCTGGTCTTTCCCGATGAGCTGCCCGCCGCCGCCCAGTCGCGCGCGCCCGCCGAGACGCGCTTTCCGTTGCGCCCCGCCACCGTGCAACTGATCAAGGACGGCTTGCGCGGCGTTGTCGGCCCCGCCGGCACGGCCGCCAGCGCCCACCTCCAAGGCGTGGATTGGGGTGGCAAGACCGGCACCGCGCAAACCGTTTCCGAGCAAAACTTCGCCGCCTCCGGCCGCAAGCATCGGTTCGTGGACAATGCTTGGTTCGTCGGCGTCTACCCCTTGGATAATCCCCAGATCGTGGTCAGCGTGCTCTTTCAGCATGGCGCCGAGGGATATTACGCCGCCAATATCGCCGCCCAGGTGATCGCCGCCTACGTGCACAAGCAGGCCGCGCGGGGGCGCACCGAAACCGCTCGCTGGCGCCGCGGCTTCGGCCCCGCGCTCGGGCCGCCGGCCTGGGCCTGGCC
>JBOGKX010000198.1:0-3316 GCA_050746125.1 Terriglobales bacterium
CTCTAGGTGACTCGCGCCCTGCTTATAATGACTGACCAGCAGAAGGCTCCGAGGTCTTACTCATGTGCCCTGGTCGCGCCCGCCCCTCAACTGCCGCCGAGAGCGCGCCTGTGCCCATAACAACATCCGAGCGTGGCGAGAGGCGAGCAGAGCGAGGCGGAGGGCAGCCGGGCGGCGCAGCGTATCCGGATATACGTGAGCAAGCCCGGCTGCCCGACAACGAAGCTCTGCGACGCCTATCGCCGCGCCCGCGTTACTGGATGAGGTCGGTCGGGGAAGCTTCCATCGGGTCCGGCAACTGCGACGCATGATGCAGTACCAGCCGCCAATCGCCCTCGTGCAAGATGAAAAGGTTCGAATTGCTCAGCAGGGCGGTTTCCAGCCGCGCATCGCCGGCGCTGTTGACGCGCGCCAAGCAATTGAGCCAGGCGACGGAGCCTTCGATGTGCACCGTGATTTGATCGAGGGCGATTTCCAGATTGTCGGTGCGGGCGAAGATGCGACTCCAACTGTCGCGGATCGCCTCCCAGCCGGCCACCGGCGGCCAGCCGGGGTGCACGCAGCGGCACACCGCACTGGGCAGCCAAACTGCGTCCAAGTCCTCGAGGCTGAGATTCTCGACCGCTTGATAGAAGCGGCGGTTGGCCTCGCGCACGCGCGCCTCTTCCCGCGCCGGTGACGTCATTCGTCTATTTTGCCCTCAACGCCAGACGATGGCCGCGCCCCACGTGGCCAGCAGCAGAATGCCGATATAGCCGTTGACGGTGAAAAACGCCGCGTCCAGCCGCGAGAGATCGTCCGGCTTGACCAGCGAGTGCTCGTAGGCGATCAGCCCCGCCACCGCGGCCAGGCCGGCCACGCCCAGCCAGCCCAGCGGGATCAGCCACAACAGCCAGGCGAGGAGCAGCAGCATGGTCGCATGCAACACCGCCGCCCAGCGCAGCGCGGCGCGAATGCCCAGCCGCTTGGGAATGGAGCGGAGGCGTGGATGGGCGCGATCGAAATCGAAGTCCTGGCAGGCATAGAGAATATCAAAGCCGGCCACCCACAACGTCACCGCCGCGCAGAGCGGCAGAATGCGCGGTGCCAAGCTGCCGCGCACCGCGATCCAGGCCGCGGCGGGCGCGATGCCCAGGGCCGCGCCCAGCGCCAGATGCGAAAGCCAGGTGAAGCGCTTGGTATAGGAGTAAAACAGCACCCAAGCCAGCGCCACCGGCGAAAGCTCGAGCGTGAGCCGGTTGAGGCTGGCGGCGGCCAGCACGAAAACCGCCGCGCTCGCGGCGAAGAAAATCCACGCAAAGCGGGAAGAGAGGGCGCCGCTCGCCAAGGCGCGGCCGCGCGTGCGCGGGTTGGCGGCGTCCAGGTCGCGATCCACCAGGCGATTGAATGTCATCGCCGCGCTGCGCGCCGCCACCATGGCCACGACGATCCAAAACAGCTGCCGCGCGGTGGGCCAGCCGCCCGCCGCCAACAGCGCCCCCAGCAGGGCGAAGGGCAGGGCGAAAACGGAGTGCTCGATCTTGATCATCTCGAGCGCGCGGCGCAAATTGCGCCATGAGCTCGCGAGTGTGGGCGCGCTCGATCCCATGCCAGTAGCGTACCCCGCTCCTGCGTCGGGCCCGGCGCCCGCGGCGGGCGCGGTCAAAGATAGCGCAGCGTCTTGGCCAGCAGCGCGCGCACGCCGGGAATGGCCGGACCAAGCCCCTCGAACTCCAGCGAATAATGGCCGCGAAAGCCGGCCGCCTCGGTGGCGCGCATCGAGGCGGCGAAATCGTCGGCGTAGAACTTGCCGCCTTCGGCGATGCCGTCCTTGGCATGGCAGATGTTCGAGGCGTGCGGGATCAGGCGCTTGAGTGTTTCCAGGGCGTAGGCCGCGCTCTTCGGGGCGAAATTGCCGAAGTCCGGGCAGGTGCCGGCGTCGGGGCTGTCGAGGGCGGCGAGAACGGCCAGGATTTGATCCGCCGATTCGCGGCGGATGTCGTCGTTGTGGAAAAGCATCTTGACGCGCCGCGAGCGCGCGTAATCGAGGATCGGCCGCAGATGCTCGGCCGCGCGGCGGGTGTCGAAGGGCGGCGGCCCGCCCAGCACGAAGGTGGCGCTCGGCGCGTTGAGCGCGACGGCGATGTCGATCCAGAGCCGGCCGGCGGCCAGCGCCCGCGCGACGTCAAGGTGCGGGTTGTAAACCCCGCCGGGCAGCTCGACTCCCATCAAGTTCACGACTCGCGAGCGCGCCTTGCGCACGCCGGCCTTGACGCGCGCCACGTAATCGGGAGAGGTGTCGGCGAAATGCTGTGGCAGGAACTCCACCGCGTGGATGCCGAACGTGTCGGCCAGAAACGTGGGAAATTCCGCCTGGTCGAGCAGCGGCAGCTTGGGATCGCGGTAGTGGTGCATCTCCGGCGTATCGAAGTAGCCGCGGAACGGCCATGAGTTGCACGCCAGCCGATGCCGCGCCGCGGCCGCCGAGCGGCCCCACGCCGGCGCAGCCGCCGCCATGGCGGCCCAGCCCAAGCTCGCTGTCACGAATTCGCGTCGCTTCATTGCCATCCCCCTAAACGTCGCACAGCGCCACCGCTTCCCCCAGCGACGTGAGCGGATCGCGGGTGGGCAAGAACTCATGCGCCACGTAGCCCTCAAAGCCGCTGGCCACGATGCCCCGCATCACCCCGTCCCAGCGGACTTCCTGGGTTCCGTCGAGTTCGTGCCGGTGGGGTACGCCGCCGGTGTGGTAGTGGCCGATCCAGGCGCTGTTGGTTTGCAGCGTGCGGATCAGGTCGCCCTGCATGATCTGCACGTGGTAAAGGTCGAAAAGCAATTTCAGGCGCGGCGAGTTCACCGCCCGCGCCACGCTCACGCCCCAAGCCACGTGATCGCACATGTAGTCCGGGTGGTCGATCTTGCTGTTGAGGATCTCCATGCACAGCGTCACGCCATGGTCGGCGCACATCGGCGTCAGGCGGCGCAGCGCGGCGATGCAGTTGTCGGCGCCTTGGTCGTCGGGCATGCCGCGGCGGGCGCCGGAAAAACAGATCACGTTGGGCACGCCGCTCTTCTCCGCCAATGGCAGGTTCTTGGCGAAAGCGCTCTCGATGGGGGGCAGGTTCTCCGGCCGATTGAGGCCGTTGTAAATGTCGTTGGCGCCGGCATAGCCCATCGTGCAGATCAAGCCGTGGCGGCGCGGCACGTCCCACTCGTCGGGGCCGAGCAGATCGATGCCGGCCAAGCCGAGCGCGGCGCCGGCGCGGCACAGGTCGTCGAGCGGAATTTTCGCGTAGCACCAGCGCGCCGCCGATTGGTGAATGCGATTGCGGCGCGC
>JBOGKX010000199.1:0-7037 GCA_050746125.1 Terriglobales bacterium
ACTGTGAAAATCGCAACCGATTACAATGTTCATCTCGGTCTCCTGTTTCCGAGGGATGGCAACTTGGCCGTACCACTCTACTCGGAACTGGAGGCCGGGATTATCGAATCAAGCGCCGCAACGGCGCCGGGTGGTGTCCAACGGGAGCGGCGTCCAGAAAATGGGCGGCCCCGCCACCTCCGGCCCGGCCAACTCCGGCCGGCAACTCTGCATCCTACTTTAGGTGGCCTCCTTTCATCGCCGCGCCGAACACCGGCTCCTCCCAGCGCTGCTCCCCCCAAAGTGGTGGCACACATTTTTAGTTTGGCGCAAGCCCGCAATCGCAGCTATCGTAAAGCCGCTCACCGATTTACCGCGCGCCCTCCCCCCAAAACGGTGTGTCATCGTGATCTGTTCTCGCTTTTTCGAAGCAGCTCATTGCTGTCTCACGCCTCGCCCGCGCCAACTCTTTTCTTTGCTTCGCCAGTCCCCCCGCTCGGGCGGGGCGAAACTCGGCGCCGTGAGACAAACTTTTCGTACCTTGAGTCGCTTCATGACTAACCTTCCCGTAGTGCCGGCGACGTCGGCTGGCCGCCGCCGCGGCCCTCTCGCTCTCCACCCCAAAGCGTGGAACCGGGCGGCTGCGCCCTGATATGCTCACGCCATGCACTCGGGATTGCTCGCCTTGCGCCGCCTTGTGGTAATTCCCCTTGTACTCGCCGCCACCGCCGTGCTGGCGGTCGGCCAAGTCAGCCCCTCGCTGTATGCCGGCCTGCGCTGGCGCATGATCGGTCCGTTTCGGGGCGGCCGCGTGCTGGCAGTGAGCGGCGTCCCGGGACAACCCAACCGCTTTTACTTCGGCGCCGTCGGCGGCGGCGTCTGGGAAACCAATGATGCCGGCCGCGTTTGGCGCCCCATCTTCGACCACCAGCCCATCGCCTCCATCGGCGCCTTGGCCGTCGCCCCATCGGATCCCAACGTTATATATGTCGGCACCGGCGAAGCCGACATGCGCTCCGACATCTCCTTCGGCGACGGCGTCTATAAATCCACCGACGCCGGCCGAACTTGGACCCACGTCGGCTTGGCCGCTACTCGCCATATCGGCGCCATCGTCGTGGACCCGCGCGACCCCAACCTCGTGCTGGTGGCCGCGCTCGGGCGCGCCTACGGCCCCAGCCCCGACCGCGGCATCTATCGCTCCGCCGATGGCGGCCGCACCTGGAGCAAGGTTCTCTACAAAGACGAAAATACCGGCGGCATTGACCTAGCCTTCGATCCCACGAACGATCACATCGTTTTCGCCGCTCTCTGGAATACGCGCCGTCCGCCCTGGAATCAATATCCGCCGACCCAGGGCCCGGGCAGCGGCATTTACCGTTCCAGCGACGAGGGCTTGACCTGGACCCAAATCTCCGGTCATGGCCTTCCCGATGCGCCTTGGGGAAGAGTCGGCATTGCGGTGGCCGCCGGCGGCAACCGCGTCTTCGCGCTGATCGCCGCCAAGGAAGGCGGCCTGTTTCGTTCCGATGACGGCGGCCAGGCCTGGAAGCGCGTCAGCGCCGACCCGCGCATCGACAGCCGCTCCTGGTACTTCAGCGGCGTCTATCCCGATCCCCGCGATCCCAACGTCCTCTATATCGCCGACGTGGCGCTCTATCGCTCCATTAACGGCGGCGAAACCTTCAGCGTCGTCAAAGGCTCGCCCGGCGGCGACGACTACCACGCCCTCTGGATCGACCCCAACGACTCCCGCCGCGTCATCCTCGGCAGCGATCAAGGCGCGGCCATCAGCATCAATGGCGGCCACACCTGGACCAGTTGGTACAACCAGCCCACCGCGCAGTTCTATCACGTCATTACCGACAACCGCTTCCCCTACTGGGTCTATGGCTCGCAGCAGGATAGCGGCACGGCCGCCGTGGTCAGCCGCGGCGACTACGGCCAGATCAGCTTTCGCGACTGGCACCCCATCGGCGGCGGCGAAAGCGGCTACGTGGCCCCCGATCCCTTGCACCCCGATATCGTCTATGGCGGCTCGACTGGCGGCATCGTCATGCGCTGGAATCAAGTGACCGGGCAATCGCAAAACGTTTCGCCCTGGTCCGGCGCCGACAAATACCGCTTCACCTGGACCTTTCCCATCGTCTTTTCGCCCCAAGACCCGCGCACCCTCTACGTCGGTGCCCAGTATGTCCTCGCGACCCATGATGGCGGCCAGAGCTGGCAGGCGGTCAGCCCCGACCTCACCCAATATCAGACCGGCGAGGCGGCGCCCGGCGGCCTAGCGGCCGAGGACTACAAGAACGGCGAAAACCGCGGCGTCGTTTACACCATCGCCCCCTCTCCCGCCAAAGCCGGCCTGATCTGGGCCGGCACCGACGACGGCCTGGTCTGGATCACGCAAGATGGCGGCCAGCATTGGAGCAACGTGACGCCTTCCGGGCTGCCTGCCTGGAGCAAGATCAGCCTCATCGACGCCTCGCGCCTCGACCCCGCCACCGCTTACGCCGCCGTCGATCGCCATCGCCTGGATGACTTCAAGCCCTACATCTATCGCACCCACGACTTCGGCCGCACCTGGCAAGCGGTCGTCGCCGGCATTCCCGACGATGACTATGTCCATGCCGTGCGCGCCGATCCCGAGCGCAAGGGCCTGCTTTATGCCGGCACGGAAAAGGGCGTCTTCGTCTCCTTCGACGATGGCAGTCATTGGCAGCCGCTGCAACTGAACTTGCCGGTGACCTCGATTCGCGACTTGGTCGTCCACGACAACGATTTGATCGTCGCCACCCACGGCCGCTCCTTCTGGATCTTGGATGACGTCACGCCGCTGCGCCAGATCGCCGCCGCCGTCAATCCCGGCCAACCCTATCTCTTCCCGCCCGAAACCGCCATCCGCATCCGCGCCAACGAAGGTCAGGACACGCCGCTGCCTCCCGAGGAGCCTCGTGGTCACAATCCGCCCGACGGCGCCATCATTGACTATTACTTCCCCGCCGCGCCCGACGGCGTGGTCACGCTGGAAATTGACGACGCGCAAGGCCGGCTGGTGCGGCGCTTCTCGAGCGAAGTGGCCGAGCCGGCGCCTCCGCCCGCGCCGACCGCCATTGCGCCCTACTGGTTCCCGCCGCCGCGGCCGCTGCCCAAGCGCGCCGGCCTGAACCGCTTCGTCTGGAACCTGCGCTATCCCACCCCGTCGGCGCTCGCTCCCGACTTCGGTATCTGGGCCACGCCCCATCACGCCGAGCAAACCCCGGAAGGCGCCTTGGTGTTGCCCGGCCGTTATCAGCTCAAGCTCACCGCTGCCGGCCAGACTTTCACGCAGCCGCTCGAGGTCAAGCTGGATCCCCGCGTCCAAGTGCCGCAGGAGGCGCTCGCCGCCCAGTTGACGCTAGAGCAACAGATCGCCGCCGGTATCGAAACCAGCGCCGGCGCCATTCGCGCCATTGGCGATTTGCATCGCCAGTTGGCGGCGCTCGAAGCGCGCCTGGCCGACAACCATGCCGCCCGCGACATCGTCGCCGCCGCGAAAGCGCTCGACGCCAAGGCGCAAGTTTTGGCCGGTTCCAGCGCCTCGCCCTTCGGCACGGGCGCCCTGGGCGCCGGCTTCGAGCGCGTCAACGGCGACCTCTCCGACCTGATGAACGTGGTCGAAAGCGCCGACGCCGCCCCCACCGCTCAAGCGCAGGCTGCCTATCAGGGGACGCGCACCGATCTGGCGGCGCTCGCTGAGCAATGGAAATTGCTCCAGTCTACGGACCTGGCGCGCCTGAATCGGCGGATTCGCGACAGCGCTATCCCCGCCATCGGCCTTCCCGCTTCCGCCCCATCCGGAGGCGCCCCGCCGCAATGAGCTCGACCATCGCGCCGCCCGTGCTGTTTGGCAGCCGTCGCGCCGCTCGCCGCGACGCCGAACGCATGGCGTCCCGCTGCGGCTTGGCCGTCGGCCTTACCGTGGCCGATGTCGGTGGTGGCAACGGCGACTTCGCCCTGGCGCTCGCCCGCCAGGTTTATCCCACCGGCCGCGTCTTCGTCACCGAGGCGCCGGGGCTCCGTTTCTCCCGCCTCTGCCGCCGCTTGGCGCGCCTGGCGCCCGAAATCGCCCCCGTGCCGTCGGGCGATCGCCAGTGCGGCTTGCCGGAAGGAGAATGCGACGTCGTTTTCTTGCGCGGCGTCTACCACCACCTCACCCGCGCCGCCGCTTTCAACGCCAATTTGCACGCCGCGCTGCGGCCTGGCGGGCGCCTGGTCATCGAGGACTTTCCGCCGCGGCGCTTGCTCTCGCTCTTCGGCCGCCCTCGCGGCGTCCCCGAAGACCGCGGCGGCCACGGCATTCGCGCCGAGTTGGCGGCGCGCGAGCTCGCCGCCGCCGGCTTCGAGCTGCGCGAGAATATTCCCCGTTGGCGCCGCGATCGTTATCTATTGCTTTTCCATCGCCCATGATGCGCATCGCTTCCGTGCAAGTCGGCCGGCCGCGCACCTATGCCGCCCCCGAGGGGACCCGCAGGGATACTTGGACCAGCGCCATCGCCAAGCAGCCGGTCGCCGTCCCGCTGCGACTGGGAACCGAAGGGCTCGCCGGCGACGAGCAAGCCGATCGCAAGAGTCATGGCGGCCCGCACAAGGCCGCGCTCGCCTACGCCGCCGCCCATTATCCGGAATGGGCGCGCGAACTCGGCCGCGAGTTGCCCCCTGGCGGCTTCGGAGAAAACTTCACTGTCGCCGGCGCCGGCGAGACGGAGGTCTGCATCGGCGATCGCTGGCAAATCGGCTCCGCCCTCGTGGAAGTCTCCCAGCCCCGCGAGCCCTGCCGCAATCCCGCTCTCTATTGGCGAATCCCCGGCCTCGACCAGTTCATGCGCGACACCGGCCGCACCGGCTGGTACGTGCGCGTGCTGGCGCCGGGCGAGGTCGCGGCCGGCGATGCCATCGTCCGCTTGGCGCGCCCCTGTCCTGATTGGACCGTCGCCCGCGTGAACCAAGTCTTCTATCGCCAGGGCGACTTTCGCGTCCTCGAGGCTCTCCGCCCCGCCATGCTGGCCCTCGCCGCCCTCGCCCAGCTCTCACCCGGCTGGCGCGCCCGCTTCGCGCGCAGCGCCGCCAGCCTTGCCACTCAGCCTCCGTCCCGCTTTCCAGACGGGGCCGAAGCCGTGTAAGGTGGGCTGAAGCGCCGCTCCACCCTGACATGAACGTCGAGCCCACCGCGCCGCCGCCGCGCATCCGCCTCGACCGGCGCGATGCCCGCCTGATCGTCATCGCCGTCGTAATCGCCGCCGCATCTCTGTGGGTGGCGCTGCGCTACTTTCACCTCGCATTTCCCGAAGCCTCCATCGATTTTCGCGTCACTGACGCCCAAGCGGCCGGCATCGCCCGCGCCTTTTTGGCCGGACGCGGCCTCCATACCGCCGGCTGGCGCCACGCCTCCCGCTTCAACTACGACGACGATGCCAAGGTCTTTCTCGAGCGGGAGTTGGGCATGGCGCGCACCGCCGACGTGCTGCGCACCCGCGTGCACTTATGGCGCTGGCAGCAACGCTGGTTTCAGCCGCTGGTGCGGGAGGAGATGCGCGTCGACGTCACACCCGCCGGTCAGGTCGTGGGCTTCGATCATCCCATCGCCGAGGCGGCGCCGGGCGCCCGCCTGGCGCCGGCGGCGGCGCAGGCCCTGGCCGAGCGTTTCCTGACGCAAAGCATGGGCTTGAACCTCGACCAACTGAGCCTCATCGGCTCCTCCCGGTTGGAAAGGCCCAACCGCAGCGACTATTTATTTACCTGGCGCGACCGTGCGCCCTTGGCCTCCGGTCCCAACCTGCCGCCGGAGGTCGCCGCGGCCGAGTATCGCCGCGAAGTGCGGGTGCAAGGCGATGCGATCGGCGCTTATCGGGAGTTCCTGCATGTGCCCGATACCTGGCTGCGCGGATACCGGCAGTTGCGCTCGCAAAACGACACCGCCGGCCAGATCGACGCGGCCCTCATCGTCCTGCTTGGCCTCGCCCTGCTCGCCGCGCTCTTCGATCGCCTGCGGCGCGGCGACGTGCGCTGGCGGGTTGCGGCCTGGGTGGGCGGCGCGGGCGCGGTTTTGTCGTTCTTGGCCGCGCTCAACGGCCTCTCCCAGGACCGGTTCGCTTACGCCACCACCCAGTCTTACAGCGCTTTTTTCACCCGTGCCCTCCTGAGCGCCGTGCTCGACGCGCTCGCCGTGGGAGTCTTTTTGGCCGTCTTGACGGCCGCGGCCGAACCGCTCTATCGCCGCCGCTTTCTCGCGCAGCCGCTGCTGAGCTCGTTTTTGAGCTGGCGCGGGGTGCGCAGCAAGGTCTTCTTGCGCAGCGTGATCCTCGGCATCATGCTGGCGTTTTTCTTTTTTGCCTACCAGACCGTCTTTTATCTGATCGCCAACCACCTGGGCGCCTGGGCGCCCGCCGACGTGCCCTACGATGCGCTGCTGAATACGCGCTTCCCCTGGATCTTCGTCCTGCTGGGCGGCTTCTTTCCCGCCATCTTCGAGGAGTTCATGTTTCGCATGGGAGCGATTCCACTCTTCGAGGGCTGGTTGGCGCGGCGCGGCGATGCGCGCGGCGGCGGGCTTTCCTTCCGCTCCTGGACGCTCTGGATCGCGGTAGTGGCCGCGGCTTTCATATGGGGATTCGGCCACTCCACTTATCCCAACGAGCCCTTCTTCATTCGCGGTGTCGAGGTCGGCATCGGCGGCGTGGTTTTGGGCTGGATCATGGTGCGATTCGGGATCCTCACCACCGTGGTCTGGCATTACACGGTGGATGCGCTCTATACCGCCTTGTTGCTGCTGCGCTCGCCGAACGCCTACTTCCGCGTCTCGGGCGGCGTTACCGCTCTCATCTTCGCGCTGCCGCTGCTGATCGCCCTGGGCGCCTACCTGATAACCGGGACGTTCAGCGACCTGCGCGGCCTCCGCAACGAAGACGCGCCCGCGCCGCCGTCCCTGCCGGCCGCGCCCGCCCTTCCGCCCGCGCCGCCGCCGCCCTATCGGCGCCGCCGCGCGCGCGCCTGGATTGTCGGCTTCGCCGTCGCTGCCGCCC
>JBOGKX010000200.1:0-11107 GCA_050746125.1 Terriglobales bacterium
GCGGCGGCGCGGGCGCTGGAGGGCAGCGCCGCTCCCGGCGCGTTCGCCGCGCTGCGCGCGACGGTGCGATCGCGCCCCGAGGCGCACGTCATGACCGCCGCGCTCGCGGCTCTGGCCACGAGCAAGAATCCTCAGGCGCGCCCGGGCGTGCCCGAGCGTATCCGTGCCGCCGCGCTCGAGGACTTGGCCTCGCTCGGCGGCAGCATCGCGCCGGGGCGCCGGCAGGAGTTGAATGCGATCGCGGGCGCCGCGCTCGCCGATCCTTTCTTGCTCGTGCGAATGGGCGGCGAGGATGTGGCCGCCGCGTATCGCTTGCGGCAATTCGAGCCAACCATCGAACGCGCCGCCCGCACCGCCCCACTCGCCTTCGCGCGCGACAACGCTGCCGCCGCGCTCCAGCGCCTCCGCCAATAGGCGGCGGGGCCGCCCATTTTCTGGACGCCGCTGGCCTCACCGGCAGCCGCGGGGCGCGGCTGCGGCCCGGCTGCGATAATGGCGGAATTTCCTAGCGGAAATTCCTTGGTTGGCGGAATTTCCTGACGGAAATTCCTGGGCCGGCAACGGAGGCCCGCTCTGCTCAGGGCCTCTCCAAGTTGCCGCGATCCGGCGCTAACCGTCCGAGCACTCAACCCGGGGCGGCTAGCGCACGCACGGGCCGTACTTCGCGGCGAACGACGGACCCCTCCTCCAGCCGCGCCACTTCCAGGTCGTAGCGGGTCTGCAAATTCACCCAAAACTCGGGCGTGGTGGCGAAGAACCGCGCTAGCCGCAGGGCGGTACGGGGGGTGATTGCGCGGCGGCAATTGACGATCTCGCCGATGCGCGGCGTCGGGACGCGCAGCGCCTTCGCCAGCTTGTTCTGGCTTAGGCTCTCGCGCAGAATCTCGCCGGGGTGCACCGGGTTGAGTTTGCGTGGCATGGCGCTGATCCTCCTTCCGCTAGTGGTAATCCACGATCTCAATGTCGTAGGCATTGCCCTCGCGCCAGACAAAGCAGACCCGCCATTGGTCATTGATGCGGATACTGTGTTGGCCGTCGCGGTCCGCGCCTAGCTTCTCCAGCCGGTTGCCCGGCGGGGCTTTCAAATCATCCAGCCGATGCGCCGCGTCCAGCATCGCGAGCTTGCGTTGCGCTACCCGCTCCATCGCCTCGAACCGCCTGACCCGTTGCCCCTGAACAGCCGCCCCGTTTCGGGGCAACGGAACGACTGAATCACGGCTATAGGCTATAACGCATGGCGTTAAATGGCAAGCCTCGGGAACCGCCGCGCCGCAACGCGCTCTTCCGAGCTGAGGCTGCCGGGGGCTACGGCGGTTTTGGGCCCGCTGGCAGACAGGCGCCGAAACAGACGCAAGCTGTTGTGCAATAATGACTTATAGTTCAATGCCCGGGTGGCGAAACAGGCAGACGCACGGGACTTAAAATCCCGAGGCCCGCAAGGGCCGTGCGGGTTCGATTCCCGCCCCGGGCACCACAGCAACCGACCCGATGCCCTACGATTGCAGCGGCGCGAGCGAATAGCTCGTGCTGCGTCCGCCGGCGGGATTCTGAACGAGAACGCCATGCCCCACGAGCGCGAGAATGTCACGGTGGGCGGTGTCCTGCGAGCACTTCGCGAGTCTGGCATATCTGGAGCTCGTGAGCTTGCCTTCGAAACCGTCCAGCAGACAGTTGATCCCCAGCCGCTGACGGCGGTTGAGCTGAACGTCCTTGATGCGCTCCCAGAACCGCGCCTTGGCGAGCACGGCGCTTAGCGTCTCCTGAGCTCCGTCAATGGCTCGGCCCAGGCAGCCGAGGAACCATTCCATCCAAGGCGTCACATCCACCGTCGCTTTCTGCGTTTGCTCCAGGATTTCGTAGTAGTCGTCCCTTTCCTGCCGTATCTGCGCGGACATGCTGTAGAACCGTTGCGAGCTATGCTCCGATCGCGCCAGCGCCATGTCGGCGATGGCGCGCGCGATGCGGCCGTTGCCGTCGTCGAACGGGTGGATGGTCACGAACCACAGATGAGCGAGGCCGGCTTTCAGGACCGGGTCGATCGGGTCCTGGCCCGCGAACCAGCCGAGGAAAGATTTCATTTCGCCCGGCACACGTTCCGCCTTCGGCGCTTCAAAATGGACGCGTTCCTTTCCCATGGGACCGGAGACGACCTGCATCGGCCCTGCGCTGTCGTGGCGCCAGGCCCCCGCGCTGATTTTCGTCATGCCGCTGCGCCCGGTGGGGAACAAAGAGGCATGCCAGGCAAACACGCGTTCCTCGGTGAGCGGATGGTCGTAATGGCGCGTGGCGTCGAGCATCATCTCGACGACGCCCTCGATGTGGCGGTCCGCGGCTTTCAGGGCGCCGATGTCCATGCCGAGACGTCGGGCAATGGAAGAGCGGACCTGTTCCGCATCCAGCTTCTCGCCTTCGATTTCACTGCTCTTTAGAACGTCGGCGGTGAGGGTTTGCAGGACGGCCTCCTGCCGGAGACTGAATCCCAGCGCCTCCATATGCCCGATCAGGCGCCCTTGTCGGTGCCGGACGGAGGCGAGAGGCTCGGCAATCGCTGCCGCGCTCCAGCGGAACCAGGGCCAGTCGTCCAGCTCGTGGATATACATTCTCCGCATCTTATGCGGATATTATACCCTGCAATCTCCGCATTCGACCAGACGTTCTCCGCATAAATTACGGAGAATTGGCGGGCCAATCTCCGCAAAGTTCTTGCATAGCTAAATTTTTCAATGGGATACCTGCTTAACCGCCAGCGAGAAGCATGCCCACGCCGAGGGAAGGCGGGGACGGTTGACAGGGTTGTGCCCCGGCGCCACCGGCGGCCACGAGGCGGCTGCGACCGGAAATTCCTTTCCTAGGCAGGCGAACCGCGGTGGGGGGATCGCCCCGCGCAGCAATCCCGCGCAGCAGGGGTCACATGGTCCGCGCGCGTACCGCGCTCGCGAAGGGCGGCGGGGAGGCGGCCGCGGCTCAGGCGGCGCGGCGCAGATCGGATTCGGCTTCGGAGCCGAGCTGCTTGACCAGCTTGTTATAGATTCCCACCAATAGCAGGGGCGCCGCCCACTGGCCGACGAACAACGCGGTCTCGCCCTTGCCGGCGAGCTTCAGTCCGGCGGAGATCGCCATCGAAAATAGCGCCGCGCCGAGGAAGCCGGCGGAGGGGATGCGCGCAGTCCGGGATTCCACGCTCTTGGTGAACTCGCCTTCGCGAATGGGTTTAGGTTCGGGGTCCATCGCCGGCTAGATGCTGGCGGTGGGGGTGCCGTCGCCCAGCGGAGACGACCAAGCGGCCGCCACGCAGCGCGGGCGGGCGGGTTGACAGGCGAGTGCATGCAAAATAAAGTATGCCGACATGAGGAATCGAAACGGCTCGAGCGCGGTGCGCGGGCGGAGCGGCGGGCGGCGCCGGCTGGCGGGGAGCGTGGCGGCGGGCTGGGCGGCGCTGGCATTCGCGACAACGATGGCGACCGTAGGCTGGGCGCAGGCGCCGCAGACGTGGAAAACGACGGTGACGGCGGCGCTGCACGACACTTCGCCGACGCTGGCGACGATGATCGCGAAGGCGCCGCCACCGCCACCGCCGCTCACGGCGGCACAACGCGCGGCGCGGCGGGCGGCGTTCGTGGCGCGGATGAAGGCGGAGTACGCGCGCGAGGGCAAGAGCTGGCCGGGCACGCCGCCGATTCCCGATCCGGTGTCGCCGCCGCCGGTGGCGGCCGGAGCGGCCGCCGTCGAGCAGACGGAAATCGGGACGCGGCCGGCGGCGGCGCTGGTCGCGAGCTTCGAGGGGCTGGGAGCGGACTTCCGAGGACCGCAGGGCACCGCGCAGTTTCATAATCCGTCGGACAACAGCTTGGCGGTGGGCCCGCAGCAGATCGTACAGGTGGTGAATTCGCGGTTCGCGATCTACAACAAGGCGGGGCAAGCGCAGTACGGGCCGGTGGCGACGAAGACGATCTTCGAGGGCTTCCAGGGGGCGTGCGGCAAGACCGATTTCGGCGACGCGGTGGCGCGCTACGACCAATTGGCCCAGCGCTGGGTCTTCGTGCTGCCGATCTTTCGGCGGCCGTCGAAGGACCCGAAGGCTCCCTACGCGATGTGCTATGCGGTGAGCGCCACGAGCAATCTCTTGGGGAGCTATTACCGTTATGAGTTCGAGCGGCCGCTCTTCCCCGATTACCCGCGGTTAGGAGTGTGGCGGGACGGCTATTACCTGGGAACGAGCTCGGGAGACACGGTGATCCAAAAGCACGCCTGCGTGGCCGACCGGACGGCGATGCTGCGGGGCGCGGCGGCGAGCGAACAGTGCGCGGTGATCGACGGGATCAATTTCTTGAACCCGGCGGACGTGGAGGGACACCAGGAACCGGCGAAGGGCGAGCCGGAGCTGATCTTCGCGGCAGGCGGAACGCAACTGCACAAGATCTTCGACGCCGACGCGATTTACTACTACCGCTTTCACGTGGACTGGAAGCATCCCGAGAAGTCGCGGGTGACGGGGCCATTCGAGATCGCGGTGGCGCCCTACCACTATCTCTGCAACGGGCAGTTGACAAGCTGCGTGCCGCAGCCGGGGACCGAACGGCGGCTGGACGCGCAGGGCGACAAGCTGATGCAGCGCGTCGTTTATCGGCGCCGCGGGCGGCAGGAGACTATCGCCGCGATGCAATCGGTGAACACGCGGGGCGGGGGCGGCGGCGTGCGCTGGTACGAGATGCGACTGGATCGGCAGCACCTGCCGACGCTCGAGCAGCAGGGAACGTACGCGCCCGGGGGCGGATTCCGCTGGATGGGCAGCCTCGGCATCGACCGCAAGGGCGACATCGCCATGGGGTATTCGTACGGCGACGCGCAGCACTTCGCCGGGCAGCGGCTGACGGGGCGGCTGGCGGACGATCCCAGGGGACAGATGACGCTGGGCGAGACGATTCTGGCGCGCGGCGAAGCGGCGCAGACGGGCACCGTGCGCTGGGAGGACTACACGACGCTCGACCTCGACCCGAGCGACGGCTGCACGTTTTGGTATGTCGGCGACTATCACCAGCGCGGCGCGAAAGGGTATAGCACGCGGATTGGGGCGATACGGCTGCCGGGATGCGAGAACGCAGGGGATAGGGAGTAGCAGAGGGCGGCGCGGAGCCGGTCACGGGGCATGGCTCATGGCTCATGGGTCATGGGTCACGGGTCGCCGGGGGCGGAGGCGGGCTTTTCCCATACCATTAGGGCGTGAACGAGGCGGGGCTCACAGCCACGAATGCGGCGCCGCCGCTGCGCTGGCGCGCGACGACGGCGGCGCAGCGCAGCACGCTGGTGGCGGCCGGCCTGGGGTGGATGCTGGACGCCTTCGACGTCATGCTCTACTCGCTGGTGCTGGCGACGCTCATGCGCCAGTTCGGCATGTCGAAGCCGACGGCGGGCCTGCTGAATTCGCTGACGCTGGCGGCCTCGGCGGTGGGCAGCTTGATCCTGGGCGTGCTGGCGGACCGCTGGGGCCGGCGGCGGATGCTGAGCCTGAGCATTCTGCTTTATTCCATCTTCACGTTCGCCTGCGGCCTGGCCACGTCGATCTTCGTGCTGGCAATTTTTCGTTTCCTGCTGGGTTTGGGGATGGGCGGGGAATGGAACACCGGCGCGGCGCTGGTGGCGGAGACTTGGCCGACGGCATGGCGGGGACGGGCGCTGGGCATCGTGCAAAGCAGCTGGGCGATCGGCTACGCGCTGGCGGCGATCGTGGCGGGGCTGATTCTGCCGCGCGCGGGCTGGCGCTGGGTGTTTTTCGCCGGCGTTCTGCCGGCGCTGGTGGTCTTGTGGATCCAGCGCGGCGTGCCGGAGCCGGAGATGTGGCGGCAGGAACGGGCGCGCAGCGCGACGGCGGCGAAACGCCCGAGCCAGGCGGCCTTGTGGCGAGCGAGCGCGCCTCGGCTAGCAGCGCTGCTGGCCATGAACACGTTCGGGATGTTCGCCTGGTGGGGGCTATTTACTTGGGTGCCGGCGTATCTCGAATTGCCCAGCACACAAGGCGGGCGCGACTTTCACGTGCTGGGCGTGACGACGTTCCTGGTGATTCTGAATTTGGCGGGCATGCTGCCCGGCTACTTGCTTTTCGGACTGCTGGCGGACCGCTTCGGGCGGCGGCGCACGCTGATTTTTTATTTGGCGGCGGCGGCGGCGCTGGTGCCGTGGTTCGCGGCGGCGCGGCGGCCGGGCATGATCCTGCTGGCCGCTTCGCTGGTGGCGTTCTTCGGGACGGGATTTTTTACCGGCTCGGGGATCGTGGGCAGCGAACTTTTCGCCACGCCGATTCGGGCCACGGCGCTGGGCGTCTCTTACAACGTGGCGCGCGGGCTGAGCGCGCTGGCGCCGCTGGCGATCGGCGCGCTGGGGGCGGCGCACGGGCTGTCTTGGGCCTTCTTGTCCTGCGCGGCGGCATTCGCGCTGGCGGCGCTGGCCGCGGTGCTGCTGCCGGAGACACAAGGCCTCGAGTTGGCGTAATATCGTTTTCGGTTCACGGTTGGTGGCTGGTAGGGCATTCGCCCGATAGCGGCGGGTAGTCAGCCGCACTTACAGTCACTGACGCGCCGCACTTCGTCCCCCGCGCCGGCCTCCAAGGCCGAGCGCTCCAGGAGGGATGATGATTCACGCCGATGCAGCGGGAAGGGCCGGGCAGTGACTCCCAGCCATCCTTTATCCGAGCGCGAGCAAGCGGTGCTGCGGTTGCTGCTTGAAGGCATGAGCAACGCCGAGATCGCCCAGGCGCTGGCGCTTTCCGAACCGAGCGTGCGCGAACACATGGCCAGCCTGCTGTGGAAGTATGGGCTGCCGAAGCGCCGCCACACCTTGGTGGCACGGCTGCTGCGACGCGGGCAGCCGCGCGAGTACTGTCCGAAGTGCGAGCGGCGGCGCGAATGGCTGGAGGGGGAGCGGGACCAAGGGGAGAAGCGACAACGGCGGTGGACGGCGGCGCTAGCGCCGGCGCCCCGGCCGGAGCCGGAGTTCCGGCCGCCCGCGCCGTTCGCGGCGCGCTGGCAGGAGATCTTGGCGCTCGAGGCGCGGGCCGGCCAACTGCGCGAGCAATTGCAGGCCGACATCGCCTGGGATT
Organism: Terriglobales bacterium; assembly: GCA_050746125.1. GTDB lineage: Bacteria > Acidobacteriota > Terriglobia > Terriglobales > SCQP01 > JAJPKR01. Next base: position 7,094 of record JBOGKX010000200.1, read on the forward strand.
GGGTCAAGCAGGCGCGCCGGCGCGCGACGGAAAGCACGGAAAGCTATGAGGCGCCGGAGCCGGCGGTGTTGGGGGTGTTCGCGGAAGCGGGAGCTTAGAAAGCGGCGGGGCCGCCCATTTTCTGGACGCCGCTCCCGTTGGTCGCGGCTGCGGCCCGGCTTCGACGGCCGGCAACGGAGGCCCGCGCCGCTCAGGGCCTCTCCAAGTTGCCGCGAGATGCTCACGGCTCAGGGCTCAGGGCGGGGGCGAGCGGGATTCCAAATGGCGTAGAACGAGGCGGGGTATGGGTTAGGTACTTCGCTTAATGCGAGTGGACCTGACGCGCCAGGGGCCGATTTCGAGAGTAATTCCGCTACTCGCCAAAGGCCGACCGATTGCGTGGCAAAGCACGGAAGGGCATTTGCCCCCGAGGTGCTTCCGCCATGCGAACCATTTGGACGGGTCGGATTTTTACCCTTTGCCTCGCAATGCTGGTTATCTTGGGCCTGGCGATCACGGCCAAGGCGCAGACGCCGACGAGCGGCGCGCTGCAAGGCACGGTCAGCGATCCTTCGGGCGCGGTCTTGCCCGGCGCAACGGTCACGCTGCGCAATCTAGCCACCGGCGCGTCGCAGACCACGACGAGCGGCGGCCAAGGCGGCTATCAGTTTTCGCTGCTGGAACCGGGCGAGTACCAGGTCAGCGCCACGGCGCGCGGTTTCCAGACCACGGTGCGCACGGTGGCGGTGAGCATCGGGCAGAGCACGCGGGGCGACCTGCAATTGAAAGTGGGGGCGGCGACGCAAACCGTGACGGTGAGCTCGGAAGCGCCGCTGGTGCAGACCAACAACGGCAACGTCTCGACCACTTTCACGCAGCAGCAGATCGCGCTGGTGCCCAACCCGGGCAACGACCTGACGGCGATCGCGCAAACGACGCCGGGGGCGGTGATGAACACCCAAGCCGGCTACGGGAACTTCGAGACCTACGGGCTGCCGGCGACGTCGAATCTGTTCACCATCAATGGCATGGCCAACAACGATCCATTCCTGAACCTGAACAATTCCGGCGCCACCAACCTACTGCTGGGCACGAACGACATTCAGGAAGCCACCGTGGTCAACAACGGCTACACCGGGCAGTACGGGCGGCTGGTGGGCGCCAATGTCAATTACGTGACGAAGGCGGGCTCGAACGCCTGGCACGGCAACGCGGTCTATAACTGGAACGGGCGGGTGATGAACGGGAACAACTTCTTCAACAACGCCTCGGGCACGCCCCGGCCGTTCGACAATGCCAACCAGTGGGCGCTGTCGCTGGGCGGGCCGATCATCAAGGACAAGACATTTTTCTTCGTCAACCAAGAAGGGCTGCGGGTGGTACTGCCGACGAACACGCCCTTCAACGTGCCGACGCCGGCTTTCGAGAGCGCGACGCTGGCGCACTTGGCGGCGACCAGCCCGTCGCAGGTGCCGTTCTATCAAACGATCTTCAATCTCTACAACGGCGCCAAGGGCAATCCGGGGGCAACGCTGGCGGGCGGCGGCTGCGCCGATCTCAGCCCCAGCCTGGTGCCGGGCGGAGTATGCGCGGTGCAACTGCGGTCGGTAGCGGGCAATTTCACGCATGAATGGCTGCTGAACGCACGCGTCGATCAGGTCATCGGCAGCTCGGACAAGCTGTTCGGGCAGTTCGGCACGGACCACGGGCTGCAAGCCACCTACACCGACCCGATCAATCCGATTTTCAACGCGCAGAGCAATCAGCCGCAGTATCAAGGACAGTTGCAAGAGACGCACGTCTTCAGTCCCGAGACGGTGAATCAATTCAACACTTCGTTCTTGTGGTACAGCGCGATCTTCCAGCCGGCGAATCTCAGCGCCACGCTGGCGGCATTTCCCACCACGCTGCGCTTCGCGGGGCAGGCACTCGCCAACATGGGGGGCATCGACTACGACTGGCCGCAAGGACGCAAGGTGACGCAATATCAGCTTTCCGACGATGTTTCCTCGATCCACGGAGCGCACAACATCGGCGTGGGCGTGTCGTTCATCCGCGACCTGACGAACGACCACGACTTCGGCATTCTCTCGAGCGGCGAGACGCTTTCCCAGAGTTTGACGGACTTTTTCAACGGCACGGCCACGGCCTTCCAACAGTCGTTCCCGACGGCGCTCAATCAGCCGATCAACGTCTATGGGCTGGGGGCGTATATCCAGGACCAGTGGGCGGCTACGCCCAACCTGAAGCTGACGCTGGCCTTCCGGCTGGATCACAACTCGAACCCCACCTGCCCGCACAACTGCTTCGTGCACATGGCGCTGCCCTTCACCTACCTCAATCACGACGCGACGATTCCTTACAACCAGGCGATCCTGCCCGGGCAGGCGCAGGCGCTGACGGGCTATCGGCATTGGGGCTACCAGCCGCGCTTCGGCTTCGCCTTTACGCCCTTCGGCGGGCATAGCACGGTGCTGCGGGGCGGCTTCGGGCTCTTCGACGACACGTTCCCGTCCACCACGGCGGAAAGCTTCGCGGAGAATCCGCCCAACCAAAACACCTTCGTGGTGGCGGGGGTGCCGCTTTCGCCGGCGACGCCGGGCAACATGTTCGCCAGCGGCGCGGCCAACAACACGGCCTTCCGCAACGGCTTCGCGAGCGGCGGCACGCTGGCTTCGATCAGCGCGACGGTGCCGGCGTTCGTGCCGCCCAACTTCTTCACGCAAGACGTGATCGCGGAGATCCCGCGCTATCAGGAATGGAACCTGGAGATTGCGCAACTGCTGGGCGCGAACGCCTCGTTCTCGCTGAACTACGTGGGCAACCATGGCGTGCACGAAGCCTTCACGAACGCCGGCTTCAACGCGTTTTGCCCGGCTTCGGCCTGCCCGGGCGGGTTCACCGGGCTGCCCACGGCGCCGGCGGACCCCCGCTTCGGCACCGTCACGCAACTGGCGAGCCAAGGCACGTCGAACTACAACGGGCTGACGGCGTCGTTCCAGCGCAAGTTCGCGGCGGGATTCCAGATGCAGATGAGCTACACCTGGAGCCACGCCATCGATTGGGTCTCGAACGGCGGGATCTTGCCCTTCAACTTCACCGCCAATAACACCAGCATTTTGTTCCCGCAGGACCCGTTCAACGTCAAAGCTTTCAACCGCGGCAACGCCGACTACGACGTGCGGCACTACTTCAGCGCCAATTACGTCTGGCAAGTTCCCTTCAGCAGCTACTTCCACTTCGGACCGCGGCAGTTGTGGGAAGGATGGCAACTGGCGGGAACCTTCTTCGTGCGCAGCGGCTTGCCGGTAACGGTGATCGACGGGGCAGCGACGGGCACGCTGGCGGGGTTCAACTATGGCGCGACGGTCTTCGGCAACGAGCTGGACCAGAACATGACCTCGCCCTGCGGCATCCGCTCCAGCCCCTGCTTCAGCCCGACTTCGTTTTCGCCCTCGACCACGACGCCGACGGCATTCGGCAATCAGATCCGCGATCAGTTCCGTGGGCCGCGTTTCTTCGACACCGATCTGCGCATTCAGAAGCAGACGCAGATTCCGGGCTGGGAGCGGGGCCAGTTGGGCATTGGGCTGCAGTTCTTCAACTTGCTCAACCACCCAAACTTCGACATTCCGCCGGCGGACCTGTCGAGCCCGAGCTTCGGGCAGGTGATCAGCACGGTAAGCGTGCCGACTAGCATCCTGGGCTCGTTTTTGGGCGGCGACGCTTCGCCGCGGGTGATTGAAGTGACGGCGAACCTGAGCTTCTGAGAAGTGGGCGGGGTGATAAGCGTCGCATCGCTTTGTTGCCGGTCGCTCGGCCTCCTTCACGTACATCGGGGTACGCTCAGTCGGCCTCGCTCCCGGCGCCTCGCGCTGCTGGCTTCTCGCCCCGCTCTGATGGAGTCGCTGTGAGCCGGGCGCGCCCCCGGCGGCAGTGGAGAAGTGGGCTGGGTGATAAGCGTCGCCGGGCTTCGTTCTCGGCCGGCCGGGCTTGCTCACGTACATCCGTGTACGCTGCGCAGCCCGGCCGGCC
>JBOGKX010000201.1:0-28327 GCA_050746125.1 Terriglobales bacterium
TCAGCGAGGTGGTTTCCTCGCCGCGCAGGGCGCTGATGAGCTTGGAGAACGGGGTCACGCAAGCCAGCGGGAACCAGTCGTTGTAAGGGTCGGCCAAGCCCGTCTGCTCATGAACGGCGTGCGCCACATCGGCCAGCGTAAAGCGCTTGGCTTCCAGTTCCTTGCGCGAGATGCGGCCGGTGAATGTCACCGGTTGGAAGCTGATGCCACTGACCACGTCAATATTGTCGAGGGCAAGCTTGATGATGTCGCCGATTTGATGATCGTTCAGGCCCTTGACGATGGTGGGCACGAAGACGATCTTCATGATCCCGGCCTTGCGCACGTTCTCGATGGCCTTGAGCTTCTTGTCGAAGAGCGACTCGCCGCGGGTGCGCTTGTAGATGTCGTCGCAGACGCCGTCGAATTGCAAATACAGCGTGTGCAGGCCGGCGTCGCGCGCCTTTTCGCAAAAATCCAGATCGTTCCACATCACCCCGTTGGTGGCGACTTGGATGTGGCTGAAGCCCATCTCCTTGGCCAGCCGCACCGCGTCATGGAAGCGCGGATAGATCGTCGGCTCGCCGCCCGAGAACTGCACCACGCGGCCCGAGACCGGGCGCTCGTTGCGCAGCGCCTGCAGCATCTTGCGTATTTGGTCGAAGCTGGGCTCGTAGAGATAACCGGCGGCGTTGGCGTTGGCGAAGCAGACCGGGCAGGTCAGATTGCAGCGGTTGGTGAGGTCCACGTTGGCCAGGCCGGTGTGGCTGGTATGCATCGAGCAAAGGCCGCACTGGTCGGGACAGCGGGTGGCGTTGGGAATGGCCGGGTTCGACAACCCGCGGTTGTCGCCGAAGTACCACTGCTCCATCTTGAGATAGAGCTTGACGTCGGCGTAGATCTTGTCGCGGAAGTAGCCGTGCGTGGGGCAAGTCTTCTCCATGAAGACGGCGCCGCTTTCCTCGAATTCGCGCGCCTCGATCACGCGCGTGCACTCCGGGCACAGCGATTGCGTGATCTTGGGCAGACCCTTGTGGATGGCGTCAATGCGCGAGCCGGAGTGGGTGATTTCCGGCTGCATGACATGAAAATCGGCGCGCTTCATTGGGGAGAATGTCTGCGTGCTCATGGCGTTCCTCGTTTTTCCTTCCACGCTGGCGGCGCGCGGGCCTGGCCCACGGTGCCGGGCGGCACACTATCCGCCGCAGTTCAGGCTACGCAGCGCCGCGTGGGCGTGAAACGCCTTTGTGGCGAACGGTGCCAATCCACCATCGAGCAGCCGGGAACGGACCGCGAATGGCTCCTCGGATAAGGGTGCAACTGCTTGAAATGCAAGCAGATGGAGGCGCGTTCCGAGGAAGCGACGCGCGAGCGGGCCGGCCGCCGCCGTTATCATCGGGAAGATGACCGCCCCTCGCAGATCGTTGCGCAGCGTCCAGGCATGAAGGACGAAAGGGAACTCGAAACGAGGGCGGGCGAGACCACACCGGGCGGTGCCCCCAGCTCCGATCTCGGCCACATGCTGGCCGTCGGACTGACCGGCTACTTCGCATTCCTGGACGTTTACATTACGCAGCCGCTGCTGCCGCTGTTGAGCCGCCAATATCGCGCCTCGGAACTCGCCGTCAGCCTTACCATCAGCGCCGTCACCCTGGCCATCGCGCTGGCGGCGCCCCTGACTGGATTGCTGGCCGACCGCGTGGGCCGCAAGCGGGTGATTGTGGGCGGAATGTTGGCGCTGGCGGCCCCGACGATTTTGGCCAGCCAAGCCTCGAGCCTTGCTTCGCTGGTGCATTGGCGATTTCTGCAAGGCCTGTTCGTGCCCGCGATTTTCGTGGTGACGATCGCCTACGTCACCGAGGAATGGAAAGCCAAGCGGGCGGCGCTGGCGATGTCGGTGTACGTGGTCGGCACGGTGCTCGGCGGCGTCTCGGGCCGCTTCTTCGCTGGTTTGATCACCGCGCGCTGGGGCTGGCGCGCCGCTTTTGCCGCCCTCGGCCTGCTGACGATCCTGGGCGCGGCGTTGACTTGGAAGTGGCTGCCCGGGGCGCGGCGCTTTGCGCGCGCCGCCGATTGGCGCTCGACGCTGCGGGCGGCAGCCGGCCATTTGCGCAACCCGCGCCTGCTGGCCACCTTCGCGATCGGCTTCAATCTGCTGTTCGCTCTGGTGGCGGCGTTCACCTACGTCGTATTCGAGCTCGCCGCACCGCCCTTTCATCTCGGCGCGGCGGCGCTGGGCATGGTGTACTTCGCCTATTTGCCGAGCCTGTTGTTTCTGCCTCGCGCCGGGCGCTGGACCGGACGCGTGGGACATCGCAAGGCTTTGGTGGCGGCGCTCGCGGTCACCGCCGCCGGCACGTTGCTGACCTTGTGGCCGCGCTTGGCGCCGATCCTGGCCGGCTTGGCGCTGTGCTCGGGCGGGCTCTTCGCGGCGCAAGCGGCGGCCACCGGCTATCTCGGTATCGAAGCGCGGCAAGCGCGCTCGTCGGCGGCCGGGCTCTATGCCTCGCTCTATTACGTGGGCGGTAGCCTGGGCGGCATCTTGCCCGGCATCTTTTGGGCACGCTTCCATTGGCTGGCTTGCGTGGCGCTGATGCTGATCGCCGAGGCGCTGGCGGTGGCGCTGGCCTTCCGCTTCTGGCAGGCACGGATGCCCGCCGCGCCCGCCGCCGGGGCGGTTCCGGAAGCGGTGTGATCAGCGGGCGTAGAGCGCGCGCAAGGTGGCCATGAGGGGAAAACCGGCGCTGTCCTCGAGCGGCCGCAAGCGGGCGGCGGCGTTCTAATCCAATCGCAAGTTCTCGGCAGGGTGGGCGCGAGCTGCGCGAACCGCCACGAGGAGAGCAGGCGCCGCCACCGCCAGCAGCATGAGCAAAGCCGCGGCCAAAAAGCTTAGCGGGTCGCTCGGCGCGACAGCCAGCCAATGGACCAACCCACGGGCGAGCATCCAAGCCGAGAACGAGCCCAATGCGAGGCCGGCGCCAATGGCCTTGACTACAGGACGAGTCGGCCGATGTGGCCCTGCCGCGCTCCCAGACTCATGCGAATAGCGAACTCGCGCCGGCGCCAGGCAGCATCCTGATACGCCAAGGCGCCGGCGGTGGCGACGGCGGCGAAGATCGCGAGCAGCGAAAACGCGGCGAAAAGCGCGGCGGCATAGCGCTCGCCGGCCATCATCCCGGCGACGACGTGGTCGAGGCCGACGATTCGCGAGATGGCGACGCGAGGCGCGACGGAATGGAGGGCGCTTTGCAGGCTCGCGGCAGCGGGCGGAGCCGCTGAGGTCCGGAGGGTGAACGTCACCGCCTGCACCGCGTTGTCGGTTTGCGGCAGCGGCAGGTACAGCTGCTGTGGAACGAAACTTCCTGCCGCGAGCCCAGGCCGGCGCACGTCGGCAACGACGCCCACGACGGCGGCCATTCGCGGCTGGCTTTCCGGACCTAGATTCACGAACCGGCCGATCGGATTCTCGCCCGGCCAAAACGCCCGAGCCAAGGAACGGCTGACAATCCCAACAAGGGGTGAGCCAGCCTGGTCACCGCCTTCGAAATAGCGACCGCTGGTGAGAAATACACCCAAGCTCTGGAGCGTGCCCGCGCCAACGAGACTGCACCGCGCTGCAAGAAAAGTTTGTCGGCCTTGTCCTCCCTCCGTGGATACACCACACTCGGAATACATCGACTGCTCGAACGGCGGCGGCGTAATCAAGCCAACGGAAACGACCCCGGGCAGTGCGCCTAGGCGCCGTTGGATTCGGTCGTAAACAGCAAGAGGCGATCCGGATTGCGCCCGTTGCGTCGAGGTTGGGACCGAGCCCGAAAGCGATTTGCCCAGCGTAGATGTCGTCGCTGCGGGGATGACGCCGGGAGCGGGGAGGTAGGTGTCGAGCATCAGGGTATTGCGGGTCTCGATGCCCAGCGGAGCGTTGACCAAGTCTCGTAAACTGCGAGTCAAGAGCGCGGCGCCGGTGACGAGGATCATCGCCAGCGTAAGCTGAATTGCCAGAAGTGTTTCCCGGGTGCCGAGCAGGGCCCGGCGACGAGCGCCGCGCAAGTTGGCTGGTCCAGCGGAGTCGACGGAATTCAACGCCCGCCCCGGTTCTTCCTTGCTCGCCCGCAACGCCGGCAAGATGGCCGCAAATGTCGCGAAGGCCGCGGCCAGCGCCACGGCCAGCAGCAGGCTCCCCGCGCCACGGTGCGGATCAGCGGGCAGGGCGGGGGGACGAAACCACTCCGATAATTGGCGCGCCCAGGCAGCCAGCAGCAGCGCGCCGATGGTGCCGGGAACCGCGAGCAAGACGGTTTCGCCGGCAATCAGGGCCTGCAGCGACCGTGGACTTGCGCCCAGCGCCGAGCGCACGGCCCATTCGCGCCGACGATCGAGGGTGAGGGCGAAGAGCAGATTCGAGACCGCGGTGCAAGACAAGAGCACGAGCAAAGCGGTGGCAGCGGCGAGCACCAGCAACAGCGGCCTGCGATTCCCCAGGAGGAATTGCCGCAGTGGTACGGCGTAGGGCGGGTCAGATTTTTTGAGCCAGGTCCGCCGATGGCCGGTGATCATGGCAAGAATGGAACGAGCCTGGGATAACTGCTCGCCGGCAATGAGGCGGGCCACGACATGCGGCCTTGAGATTGCCTGTCCGAAATAGGACTCGGCGTTCGGGTAAACGGGTGTCCAGGCGTCCGCCGATACGGGGAACAGGACGCCCGGTTCAAGGACGCCCACCACTCGGTAGGGTTTTCCGTCGAGCTGGAGGTCTCGGCCGACGATTCTTGGATCCGCTCCGGTTGCGCGCCGCCAAAGACCCCAGCTCAATACGATGGGACGAGGGAAGTTGTAATAGCTGTCGAAACGCGGCATTTCAGCCGGCTGGAATTGTCGGCCTAGTGCGAATCGGAAGCCGAGGGTTGAGAAGAACCCGCGATGTGGATGGCTTCGGAACCGTGATCGGTCGCTAGAACCCCTTCGAAGCCAACGTACGCGGCGAAGGAAGAAAACACGCGGTTCAGTCCAGAGTCGGGAAAGGTGTAATGGTAGCCGTCGTAAATTTGCGCCGTTACCGTGACCAGCTGGTGTGGCCGGCGATATGGCAGCGGCTGCAAAAGCAAGGAGTCCGCGGCGTCGTAGATGGCGATGCCGGCGCCAACCGAAAGGGAGAAGATGATCAGAGCGGCGGCGATCGGCGGCCAGTGGCGGCGCCAGATGCGCAAGGTCTGCCACAGCCGCGAACCGAGGCCGCTGAGCTGCATGCGGACATGCTACAGCCGACCTGCGAGTTAGGGAAGCAGTTTCATCATTCCGACGCGCTGTTGCGTTGCCCCGGCGCGGTTCCGGAAGCGGTGTGATCAGCGGGCGTAGAGCGCGCGCAAGGTAGCCATGAGGGGAAAGCCGGCGCTGTCCTCGAGCGGCCGCAAGCGGGCGGCGGCGTAGCGCAGCGCGGCATCGCCGAGCGTCGATTCCAGCAGCGGCTCGGCGGCGGCGAAGCTTTCGGCGACTACCGCGGGTGGTTGCGCGGCCGCAAACCAGGCGCGCGCCGCCGCCCCCAGCCCGGCCAGCGCGATCACGCCCAGGCGTTCGAGGGCGAAGCGGCGGCGCAGGCGATCCAGGGCGCGCGCCTGATCTTCCTCCACCGGCTGCGCGGCCACGGCCCAAGCCCAGACCCGGCCGGCGAATTCGCCGGCGGCAATGCGCCAGGGCGCCAGCTCCGGTGCTTCGCGATGCCAAAGCAGGCCCAGCGTGCCGAGGCGATTCAAATGTTCGCTCAGCCACAGCAGCGGCCAGGGCGGAGTCTCGCCGCTGGCGGCGGGTTGCGCCTGAATGACGGCCTCGAGCGTCTCGTCGCCGAAGCCCAGCCCGCAATCGGGACATTGCCGCGCCATCACCGCCTCGCTCTGCTGCTGCGCGGGCGCTGCCAACAGCAGCAAGGGGCGGCGGCTCAGATGGCAGCGGATCAACCAGTCCCGGCGGATCAGCTGCGCGCCTTGGAGCCCCGCCAGCGTAAGCCGCATCGGCTCGGGATCGGCGGTGGCAAGCAGGTCGGCTTCGCGAGCGAAGCCCTCTTGCTGCAAGCGCTCAAGCAGGTGCCGCGCTAGCGGCTGGACTGCCACTTGCGCCCGCTCGAAATCGGCCAAGGAGGCGCGCGGCGGCCGCCATTCCCCGCGGCCGCGCAGCGCCTCTAGGCGCGCGATGGCGGGGCGCCGCCAGGCTAGCTCGGCGGCGCCGCCGCCCTGCCGCAATGCCTCCGTGACGCGCGCGGCGAAGTCGGCCAGGCGCGAGGAGGCGCTGGAGCGCGTCGGCGAAATCAGGCCGATCTCCAGCTCCGGCGTGTTGATCGCGGCCTCGGGCGGCGCCGGCGCGGCCGCTGCCGGCGGCCGCCAGGTCGCCCGCCCGCGCGGCTTAGTGATGACGTAAAACAAATCGTCGCCGCGAAATAGCAGATCGCCGGCGGCGGGCGGACGCGGGTCGTCCCCGCTCGCACCCGGCAACAGCGCGGCGGCGGCGGCGAAGGGCTGCGACACGTGCGCGGATTCGAGGAACGCCTGCCGCGCCGCCGCCAGCGCCGCGCGCCAGCCGGACGCAGCCAGACGCCCGAGCGCGGCATGCAGTTCGGGGGCGGGCAAGAGCCGGTCGGCGACCAGGAATTGCGTTTCGATCATCACGAAAGTGGCGCGGCGATAGGAGTGCTCGGAGTTTCGCAGCCAATGTCCAGCGCCGCCAGCCGGCACCCGGCTGTCGCGGCAAACGCTTGTGGGTTCGATAGTTAGCGCGCCAGCTTCGAATCCGCCTCGAAGCCGCCGTCGGAACTGGTTTGCAGAGTTTTGCAAAACAACTGCAGCGCTCTGCCTTGGCAGGCTGCCCGCGCGCCGGGGCGGCGTGACGTCGGGGGCTCCCGGCCAACTATTTAAGTGGCTGCGGCGGCGCGCAGTGAGCGAGGAAAAGAGGGGGAAACTAAGGACAAGTACCTTAACCAGCCTGGCGGTATCGGTATGAGAACGGGAAAAAACCGGGCGTTAGTACAGCGCTCGATTGATTACGGCCAGCGCGCGAACGAAGATTGCTGGCCACGTGCCGAGGTACCTACAATTCTTAAGGCCTAATAGACGATTTCCAATGGATCCCGAGGAGCCAGAAAATGCGTTAAGCGGCGACGCCGAAACCACCGGCGCCGCGCCGCGACCGCGGACACTGCCGGCGGCCGCCGCGAGCGGTGTGCCGCGCGCGCGCATTCAATTGGGCGCCGACGATCCGGGCATCGCCTTTCAAGCCGGCGAGGGCCAGACTCGCGCCTGGCTCGGCTTGGCCGGCAATTCCAGTTATCTCACCCTGCTCGACGCCAACCAGACGGTGCGCGGACAACTGGCGATGGGCGCGGAAGGGCCGCGCATCACGTTGGCTGACGAGCGGCGGCGCGCGCGCGCGCAGGTGCGGCTGGGGGACGAAGGCGCCGGCATCTCGCTGCTCGACGAAAGCGGCGAAATGCGCGCCTGGCTGGGCCTGGCCGCCGATTCCGGCTATTTGGGTTTGGTGGACGGGAGCGGGAACATTCACGGACGGCTGCGTTTGGGCGCCGAGGCGCCGGTGCTGAGCCTGGCCGACGAAACCGGCCAGCAGCGCGCGGAATTGCGCATGTCGGAGGAGGGACCGGGGCTGGCGTTTCTCGGCGCCGGCGGCGAGACACGCGGCTGGCTGGGAGTGAGCGGTGAGCGCGCCTTTCTGCGCTTGTTGGATGCGGAAGGGGCGGACGGGGCGGAGCTCGAAGTCGGCGCCGACGGCGCCATCTTGACCTTGCACGACGGCGCGACCGGGGCGCGGGCGCGCTTGGCTACCGGGGACGACGGCCCGCGCATCAGCTTAATCGGCGCCGACGGCGAATTGGGCGCCTGCATTCGCGCCGACTGCCTGCAACTGTGGAACGACCGGCGGGCCCTCAAGGCGCATTTGGGCCTGGGCGCGGAGGGGCCGCAACTGCGTTTCTTCGACGCCCAGGGCGTGCTGCGCGCCGCCCTGGAAGTGGATGAAAACGGCGCCTGCCTGCGCATCGCCGGGGACGCGCGGCAAGGGCGGGCCGAGGTGCGCGCCAGCGGGGAAGGCCCGCACCTGCTCTTCGCCGGCGAAGAGGGGGGCGCGCGCATCTGGCTGGGCTTGACCGCGGAAGGTCCGAACCTGCGCTTGCTCGATGGGCGCGGCGTGCCACGCATTGCGCTCGCCGGCCGCGCCGGCGGGCGCCGCATCGATCTGTGCGACGGCGACGGGCAAGTACGGGCGCAAGCCCGCCAGGGCGACGACGGCCCGGGGCTGGCGCTGTTGACCGCCGGCGGCGAGACGCGAATGTGGCTGGCGGGCGCGGCCGAGAGCTTGACGCTGGGCATCTCCCCGGCCCAGGAACTGCTCGGGAAATTGGAGACCGGCGAGCACGGCCCCACCATTATCATCAGCGACGAAACCGGCCGCGGCCGGGCGCGCATCGACGCCGCCGCGGGCGGCGTGATGCTGCTCAACGCCGCCGGCGAAGCGCGGCCTTGGCTGTGCGTGACTGGCGATACGCCCTGTCTTAGTCTCTTCGACCTGGCGGGAAGGCTGCGTGGCGAGATGGCGGTGGATGGCGACGGCCCCTACGTTACCTTGGCCGACCCGGAAGCGCGTCCGGGGGCGCAGTTGCGCTGGGGCGACGAAGGCGCCGGCATCGCGCTGCTGGCGCCGAGCGGCGAGGCGCGCGCCTGGTTCGGCATCACCGCCGAAGGCGGTTCGTACTTGGGTTTGTTGCAGGATGGGCGGCTGAACGGGCAGTGGGTGGCGGAAGGCGACGAGGTCGGCTTGCGCTTGCTCGACGCCAGCGGCTCCCAACGCGCCGAGCTGGCGGTGGATGTCGGCGGCCCGCGCTTAACCTTGGCTGCCGGCAATCGCCGCGCACAAGCGCAGATTCGCCTCGGCCCCGACGGCCCCGGCGTCGCCTTCCTCGACAACCAGGGCGAAACCCGCGGCTGGCTGGGCCTGGCCGCCGAGGACAAAGCGCCCGGCACCAGCGGCCTGGCGCCGCTCGGCACCAACCTCAAACTGGCCGGCAAATAGCCGCCGGCGCTAGGCGACGGCGGCGGCTGCGCCCTGCAATGGCCGAGCGGCGATGATCGCCGGCTCCTCCGTGTTCGCTTGCTGGCGCGCCGCCGTCATCGCCCTCAAGGCGCGGTCCAGCACGTCGGTGGCGATATCCTCGGGTTGCAAGCCGTACTCGGCGGCAATCTCGGCGGCGCCGGCCAGCAGCATCAGCGGCTGCTTGTCGGGCCATACCTGGTCGTGCAAGACGGCGCGCAGCTTGCGAAACACGGCGTGGCAGTTGAGCACGATGGTGTCCGGAAGCACCAGCACGAACTGCGTGCTAGAAACGCGCGTGAGCACGTCGTGCGGGCGCAGATAGGCGCCCATGCGCTCGGTCACGCTGAGCATCCAGTCTTGCACCGCCGCCGACTGGGTGATCTCGCGGTCGCGCGGCGCGGCCTCCAGGCAGAGCACGGCCACGGTCGAGCCTTGCTGTTGGGCGCGGGCGCATTCGGCGACGAGCACCTCGAGCATGGAAGAGACCTTGAGCAGTCCGGTGCGCTCATCCACCGCCGTGAACTGCTGCAGCAACGATCGCAGGCGGGCATGCCCCAGCACCAGCACCAGCTGCTCGGCCAGCGCCTCGAGAATTTGCAGGTCGTGCTCGACCCATTGGCGCGCCTGGGCGCATGTCTGCAACACCACCGCGCCGATCACGCTGCCGGCTTCATTGAGCGGCTGAGCTAACAACGAGGAGATTCCTTGCTCGGCCAAGAGCGCGCGGATGGATTCGTCCTGGTTCGGGCGGGGCAAAATCACTGCCTTCGCGTCGGGCGGGCGAAATTGCTTTTCCACCATGTTGAGCAGCTTCGTGGTCTCGGCGGCGAAGCTGGAGGGCACGCCGGGGGCGCAGTATTCGACCACGTTGACCGGCTCCTGCCCGGAATGGAAGTTGGCGGCCAAGCAGCGGTCGGCGTTCCAGACGCGGCCGAAATGATTGACGGCGCTGAAAAAGATGCGCCGCGGCGTGGTTTCGCGCGAGAGGGCGCGGATCACCGGCGTGATCTGCGAAATCGAGAGCACTTCGCCGGCAACCGGCGTTGGCGGAGCCGGCCGGGCGCGCCCCGCGGCGCGGCGCCGCGCGACGGGCGTGGTGGTGCGCCCGCCGGCCGGAACGGCGTTGGAGCGGGGACGTGAGCGTTCCACCGCCAGCTTGAGGCGCTGCCAGCGCGCGTTGGGCAGGCGTCCTTCGAATTCCTGCAGGCGTTCGGCCGGCTCGGAGTCGTTGGGATCGGTGGCGAGAATGCGCTCGATCTGGTCGGCGGCGCGGGCCAGATCGCCCGACGCCAGGGCCATATCCAGGCTTTGATGCAGGATCCAGAGCATGGCCGGCTCCTCGCCGGCGCGGTTGAAGGCGTCGGCGAGAAAGTCGAGCATGGCCGGCTCGCGCACCTCGGCGCGCAGCAAGTGCAGTTCGCGCACCCATTGCAGATGGCGTTTTTCCAGCCCCGATTTGTCCTCGAGTTCGGCGGCGAAGGCGGCGGTTTGCGGGCTGCTTTGCCGCGCCAGGGCGTGCAGGCAGCGCAGGCCCCGCTCGAACCAGTCGGCGCGCTGCAAGTGGGGCAGGATTTGCGCGGCGGCGTCTTCCGCGCGATGGCTGGCCAACAAACTTTCGGCGCGCAACGCCAGTAAACCCATGTCGCTGCATTGCGCCCAGCCGCCAGCCGGCTCCAAAGTGGCGACGATAGCCACGGCGTCGGGGCCCTGGCCGGCGGCCAGCAGGGCGCGCGCGTGGCGCAGCGCCAGGGCGTGGTCGCCGGGCAACAAGCGGCGGGCGCGGTTCAGCAGCGTCAAATCTTCGTGCAGCAGCGCGGCGGCCTGGGCGCAAGCCTCGCCGGCCAACTGCTGGTCGCCGCTCGATTCGGCGCGGGCGGCGATTTCCAAACAGGTCGAATAGTCGTTGGGGTTGATGTGGAAGACGGCGCGCCAAGCCGCAGTCTCTTGTCTCCGCGCTCCGTCGCGCCGAAACGCGGCGGCAGCCTGCCGGTAGGCGCGCTCGGCCTCGCCGTTCTGCCCGGTAGCCTCGAGCGCCTGGGCGTACGCCAGCCAGCGCTCCGCCGGCTGCGGATGCAGCCAGTTGAGGCGGTTGAACAGCGCGCAAGCCTCGCGCTGCCGGTCCGCCGCCAGGTAGCGCTCGAAGCGCTCGGCCTGCAACTCGGCGGCTTCCGCCAGCAAGCCGGCCACGGCCAGGGCTTCGGTGAGGCGCTGCAGGAGGGGGCCGTCATCGGCATGACGGGCGAGAGCGGCGCGGAACTGCTTCATCGCCGCTTCGACTTCACCGCGCGCAAGTAAGGTTTCGCCGCTATCGGCCTCGACGACAAGAGCGGACACGCTTTCAAATTTTGAGGCAAAAAGTCCGCTGGCGATACCGGGCGTGAGGACGGCACCTGCCTTGCAACCGGCCCGGCAACGGTGCTAGCGTGGGCGCGAAGTCGGTTTTCGGGCCCCCGGCGACCGAAGCGGCGGCCGGCTGCGCCCGAGGAGGGTAACGCCATGAATGAAGCGGCAGCCGTCATTCGCCAGGAATTGATGGCTCATAACGAACTCTTCCGCCAACTGGCCCACCGTCATTCCGAACTCGAAACCCAACTTAACGGCTTCAGCCAGCGTCGGCACCTCACCGCCGACGAAGAGGCGCAGGAAATGCGCCTAAAAAAACTCAAATTGCATCTAAAGGACGAGATGGAGACTCTGGTGCGCCAGAGCCAAACCCCGTCTTCCGGCCAGGCCTGAACTGCCGTGCCGCGAGCCGGGAGGGCGCCGCGGCAGGGAAACGTGGTTTCGCTTTCCGCCGCTAGGCCAGCTTATTGACGGCCAAGCTGAGCTTGGACTTATAGCGGTCGGCGGCGCGATGGTGCAGCACGCCCTTTTGGATCGCTTTATCGAGCGCCGAGACGGTCGGGGCCAGCAATTGTTGCGCCGCCGACTTGTCGCCGCGCGCCACGGCGTCGCGCAGACGCCGGACGGCGGTGCGGACGCGATGGGTGCTGGCGCGATTGCGCTCGGTGCGGCGCCGGGTCTGGCGCACCCGTTTCCGGGCGGAAGCATGATTCGCCATACGTCTACCAGTGTACGATACCTGGCCGCGCCGCTTGCCGGTCGGCCGCTCCCTCCCGAGGCGGCCGCCCTCGACCCATCGCCGGGCCCGCGATCTGCCGTTGATTCTGACGGAGGCCTGCGATAGGCTGCCTTTAACTTCCCATTCATGAGGAAGACGGTTGAATTTGGGTCTGGCATCGAGTCCCTCTTCGGCACTCTGGACGAAAACCTGCGGCTGATCGAGGAGCGGCTGCACATTCGCGTGCATTTGCTGCCCAACGCCGTCGAGTTAGAAGGCGATCTGGCCGGGGTGACGCGGGCGGAAGAGATTTTCGCCGATTATCAGCGGCTGCGGCGCGAAGGCTTCGTTTTCCAAAACGGCGATCTGCACGACCTGCTGCGGGTGGCGCTGGAAGATTCCCGCGTGGGCTTCCATGCTCTGGCGCAGAGCGGCCGGCAGCGCGCCTTCGGCAAAAAGACCGTCCAGCCGAAGAGCCTGAACCAGCGCCGCTACCTGGAAGCCATCGCTCGCGACGACATGGTGCTGGGCATCGGCCCGGCCGGCACCGGCAAGACCTACTTGGCCGTGGCCATGGCGGTGGCCGCGCTGCTCAACAAAGACGTCAACCGCATCATCCTGGCGCGGCCGGCGGTGGAGGCGGGCGAGCGGCTGGGCTTCTTGCCCGGCACCTTGCAGGAAAAGATCGATCCGTATTTGCGGCCCCTCTACGACGCCCTCTTCGACCTGCTGGAAGCGGAAAAAGTCGAGCGCCTGCTCGAGCGCAACACCATCGAGATTGCTCCCCTCGCCTTCATGCGCGGCCGCACGCTCAACGACTCCTTCATCATCTTGGACGAGGCTCAGAACACCACGCCCGAGCAGATGAAGATGTTTGTCACCCGCCTGGGCTTCAACTCCAAGGCGGTCATCACCGGCGACGTCACGCAGATCGACTTGCCCGCCGGGCGGGCCAGCGGCTTGCTGCAAGCGGTCGAGATCCTGGGCTGCATCGAGGGCATTTCGATCATCTACTTCGACGAGCGCGACGTGGTGCGCCACCATTTGGTGCAGCGCATCATCCGCGCCTACGAGGAGCATCGCGGCGATGCGGCGGGCGACTCGCGGCAGCTCCCGCTTTTGCCGGGCGGCGCCGCCGAGAATGCCTGAGCCGATGCTGGAGATCGCGATCGTGCGCCGGTCGCGGCGCTGGCGCGAGCAAGACGAGCCGCTGCGCGCGTTCGCGGCGGCGGCGGGGCAGGAGCTGGGCCTCGGCGGTGAAATTGCGCTGGTGCTCGGCGGCGACGCCCTGCTGCGCGGCCTCAACCGCCGCTTTCGTGGCGTGGACCGCGCCACCGACGTGCTGTCGTTTCCCGCCGGCCGCGGCGGCGACGTGGTGATTTCGCTGGCGCGGGCGGCGCGGCAAGCGCGCCAGTTCGGCCATGGCCTAGGCGAGGAGGTGCGCATTCTGGCGCTGCACGGACTGTTGCACCTGGCCGGCTACGATCACGATCGCGACGGCGGGCGGATGCGCCGGCGCGAGGAGCGCCTCCGCCGCCGCTGGCGCCTGCCCGCGGGCCTGATCGCCCGCGTCCAGCCGCGCGCGGCGAAGCCGTCAAAGCACGTCGCCGGGGGCGATCGGGCGCAACGAGCCCGGCGTCAGCGAAGCTAGATTCAGCTTGCCGATGCGGATGCGCGTCAGTTTGAGCACGCGGTAGCCGAGGGCGGCGAACATGCGCCGCACCTGGCGGTTCTTGCCCTCCTGAATCTCGAGCTCGATCCAGTGAAAATGGCCGTTGTCGCGCACGATCTCGGCGCGCGCCGGGCCGGAGCGCTCGCCGCGGCCGATATCCAAGCCGGCGCGCAGCCGGTCGAGTTCCTCGGGGCGGATCAAACCATTGATCTTGGTCAGATAGGTCTTGGCCACCTTGGTGGCGGGGTTGGTGATGCGCTCGGCGAAAACGCTGTCGTTGGTGAGCAGCAAAAGGCCGGTGGTGTCGAGGTCGAGGCGGCCGACGGGGAACAGCCATTGCCCGGCCAGCGGAGGTGGCAGCAAGTCGTACACGGTTTTGCGTCCGCGCGGGTCGCCGTGGCTGGTGAGATAGCCCTTGGGCTTGTGCAGGGCGAAATAAAGCCGGCGCGCCGCTTTGAGAGGGGAGCGGTCGAGGGTGACGGTGGCGGTGGCGGGCGCCACCCAGTGCAGCGGGTCGCGCACCGGCTTGCCGTCCACGCGCACGCGGCCGGCGGCGATCAGCTCGGCGGCTTCGCGGCGGGAGGCGATGCCGCGGCGCGAAAGCAGGCGATCCAGGGTCATTTCCGGCTTGCGGCGGCGCGCCGGCTTGTGGGGAGGGGGCGAGTGGCGCTGCACGCGCCATTTTCCCACCTATCGCCACAAGCTAGCTCGATCCTTGCCCCTGGCGTCTCTCGACCGCGAGTTGCGCCGCGCCGCCACGGCGCTGGGCATCGAGTTGCTTGGCGCCACGGCGGGCTGACGGCGGAAGCCTGGCTCGTGGATAATGAGAGCATGCGGGCGAAGGAGACCGACGGCGCCATGGAGAACCACGATCACGGCGAGGTGCGCTTGAAAACCGGGCTGGCGGAGATGCTCAAAGGAGGCGTCATCATGGACGTGACCGACGCCGCTCAAGCGCGCATCGCCGAAGAAGCCGGGGCGGCGGCGGTCATGGCCCTGGAGCGCGTGCCGGCCGACATTCGCAAGGAAGGCGGCGTGGCGCGCATGGCCGGCATCCGCAAGATCCGCGAGATCATGGCGGCGGTCTCGATTCCGGTGATGGCCAAGTGCCGCATCGGCCACTTCGTCGAGGCGCAGATCCTCGAGGCGCTGGGCGTCGATTACATCGACGAGAGCGAAGTGCTCACGCCCGCCGACGAGCAGTACCACGTGGACAAGCATGCCTTCCGCATCCCCTTCGTTTGCGGCGCGCGCAACTTGGGCGAAGCGTTGCGCCGCATCGCCGAGGGCGCGGCCATGATCCGCACCAAGGGCGAGGCCGGCACCGGCGACGTGGTGCACGCGGTGCGGCACATCCGCGCCATCGTCAAGGAAATGCGCGAGCTGACGCTGCTGCGCGAAGAGGAGCTTTTCACCCGCGCCAAGGAGCTGGCCGCTCCCTACGAAGTGGTGCGGCGGGTGGCGCGGGAAGGGAAGCTGCCGGTGCCCAATTTCTCCGCCGGCGGCATCGCCACCCCCGCCGACGCCGCGCTGGTGATGCAGTTGGGCGCGGAGGCGGTCTTCGTCGGCTCGGGAATTTTCAAGTCCGAAGATCCGGCGGCGCGCGCCCGCGCCATCGTCCAGGCGGCCACCCATTATCGCGAGCCGCAGGTTCTGCTCGAGGTTTCCGAGAGCCTGGGCGAGCCCATGCGCGGGCTGGACGCGGCCGCGCTGCGCCCCGAAGAACAAATGCAAGGCCGCGGCTGGTAGCGCGCGGCGGCGGCGCGCGGCGCATTCGATCCGCCATGGCTGTCATCGGCATTCTGGCGCTGCAAGGCGACTTCGAAGCCCATGCGCGCGCGTTGTTGCGGCTCGGCGTCCGGCCGTTGCGTCCCGCCGACGAGTTGCCGCGCCCGCCCGTTTCCCTCCGCCCGCCGGCGCCCGGCGGCGGCGATCGCTATTTGTTCGTGCGCGACGCCGGCGAGCTGTCGCGCGCCGACGCTCTGATTTTGCCCGGCGGCGAAAGCACGACCATGCTGAAATTTCTCGAGGACGAGGAATTTTGGCGGGCGCTGGGCGAGTTCGTGCGCCACAAGCCCGCCTTCGGCACCTGCGCCGGCGCCATTCTGCTGGCGCGGGAGGCGGGTCCGCCGGCGCAGCGCTCGCTCGGCGTGCTCGACGCGGCTGCCCGCCGCAACGCGTACGGCCGCCAGCGCGAGAGTTCGATCCGGTGCGGGAGCTGGGGTGTGAACGGCTCGAGCGAGCTGGAGATGGTCTTCATCCGCGCTCCCATTCTCGATGCCATTGGGCCCGGCGTCGAGGTGCTGGCGCGCGCAGGCGGGGCGCCGGTGCTGGTGCGCCAAGGACGGGTGCTGGCCGCCACGTTTCACCCGGAACTGACCGGCGACTTGCGGGTCCACGAGATGTTCCTCGCCATGGCGCATGCCGCCGTCGCCGAAGCCGGCCGCGGCGGCTCCGGCAAAGTTGCTTCGTCCTAGCGGCGCAGCTCGAGGTGGCCCGCGTGTCCACATCGCGAAGCTCTGGAAGCCGAGGGCGAGCGAGGCCAGACTCGCTTTTTCTGGCGGCCATTCCTGCAAGATCGCGAGGTGTACTGTCGCATCGACGCGCGTCTCTAAGGTGTCGCGTCGCGTGCCATCGGCCAAGGCATTGATTCGTAGTGCGTTGTGTGAGTAGGGCCGGACTGGAAGATGTCCGTAGTTGGTTCGATAGCATGATGTGTTGACATCGTGTATACGGCACGCTAAAGTTGGACATCGACATCTCGACATGGGCGTCGCATCGGAGCAAACCATGGCAGCTACTGCAACCACCGCGCGGACACGAACCATCAACATCCGCATCGAGGAAGAGCGACGCACGCTCATCGATCGAGCCGCTAAAGCTGCCGGGAAGGACCGTACTCAGTTCGTCCTGGACGCAGCAACCCGTGAAGCGACAACTGTACTTCTCGACCAGCGGTATTTTCAGCTGGACAGGGATGCGTTCGCGAAGTTCAACGCTGCCCTGGATGCGTCTCCCGCCGAAAACCCGCGTCTGCGGGAGCTTCTCTCTAGAAAAGCGCCCTGGGGGCAATGAGTGCTGTAGGCATTAGCGCTCCAGAGCACCTGACAGCGGAGCACGACGTTAGCGCCTTCGACTCCGGTACGCCTGAACTCGACAATTGGCTGAAACGCCGAGCACTTGCGAATGAGGCGCTTGGCACCTCACGGACCTACGTCGCCACAGCAGGTGGACGTGTGGTCGGCTTCTATGCGCTTGCGACCGGCGCGGTTGCTCACAAGGACGTGTCCGCCAAAACGAAGCGCAACATGCCGGATCCAATTCCGGTGATGGTGCTTGCACGTTTGGCCGTCGATTCCGCTTACCAGAAGCAAGGCCTTGGTTCCGCGCTTCTGAAGGACGCCCTGCTGCGAACCATCGCAGCCGCTCAAATCGCTGGCGTTCGCGCGGTGCTGCTTCAGGCGATGTCAGACGATGCGAAGCGCTTCTACGCACGTGCCGGATTTCACGAGTGTCCCGTCGATCCAATGATGATGATGATGATCACGCTCGCAGAGGTTGAGAAGAACCTCAGCCCGCCCAGCGCGAGCTG
Organism: Terriglobales bacterium; assembly: GCA_050746125.1. Classification (GTDB taxonomy): domain Bacteria; phylum Acidobacteriota; class Terriglobia; order Terriglobales; family SCQP01; genus JAJPKR01. The sequence continues at coordinate 17,392 of JBOGKX010000201.1, forward strand.
ACGATTCTCCCGCAGCTCTCCGCCGTACGAGTTCTTGATTTTCGCGCCCTCGAATCGAGAATGCTGGACTTGCCCGCGCCCCAATCACCGTGAATTCCGATCGTGACGGGCAGCTCGGGTCGGTCAGGAAATCGTCCAGTGCGGCGAGGCTGCAGGCCGGCCGGGCTGCGCAGCGTACAAGGAAGCGCAGCGAAGCGGAGCGCTCACTGATGCCTCGCGTGAGCAAGCCCGGCCGGCCCAGGCCAGGGGTCTCCAGCGCCCCTGGGCGCCGGGAGGTGGAACGAAGCGCGGCGGGGCTTGTTGCCCCGTCCACCAGGGCGCCGCGGGGAAGCGGCCGCGCCTAAGCTACAATCCGTAGCGTGGCGGCGGCGAAAGGGCGGCAAAAGGTACTGGCGCTGGTGTTGGCGGGCGGCAAGGGCGAGCGGCTGTTTCCGCTCACCAAGTACCGCTCCAAGCCGGCGGTGCCCTTTGGCGGCGCGTACCGGGTGATCGATTTCGTGCTCAGCAACCTGGTCAACTCCGGCATCGACGCCATCTACGTTCTCACCCAATACAAGGCGCAGTCGCTGATCACCCACATCCAGCGCGCCTGGTCGTTCGTCAACCAGGCCCGCGACGCCTTCGCCACCATCGTGCCGGCGCAAATGCAAATGGGCGACATCTGGTATCGCGGCACCGCCGACGCCATCTATCAGAACCTCAATCTAATCGAGCAGTACGCCCCCGACGCGGTGGCGATCTTCGGCGCCGACCACGTTTACAAGATGAATATCGGCCAGATGGTGGATTACCACTTCGAGCGCGGCGCGGCGGCGACGGTGGCCAGCCTGCCGATTCCCGCGGCCGAGGTCGAGCCCTTCGGGGCGCTAGCGGTGGATGGCGCGCTGCGCATCGAGAGCTTCGTCGAAAAACCCGCGCCGGAAGCGGCGCCGCGCATGCCCGGCCATCCCGACAAGGCGCTGATTTCGATGGGCAACTACGTCTTCGACACCAACGTTTTGGTGGACGTGCTCGTGGATGACGCCGCGCAGGGAACCGGCTACGACTTCGGCCGCAACGTGTTTCCCGCCATGGTGGACCGCATGGACGTCTACGCCTACGACTTCACCAGCAACCGCATTCCCGTGCATCGCGGCCATGAGATCGAGCGCCCGTATTGGCGCGACGTGGGGACGATCCGCAGCTACTACGACTGCAACATGGATCTGCGCAGCGTGACGCCCGAGCTCAATCTTTACAACTGGGCCTGGCCGATCATCGGCGCCAATTTCAATACCCCGCCCGCGAAGTTCGTCTTCGACGAGCCGGCGCGCGCCGGCCGGGCGGTGCAATCGATCGTTGCCGGGGGCTGCATCGTGGCCGGCGGCCTGGTGCGCAACTCGGTGCTGTTCCGCAACGTGGCGGTGGACGAAGGCGCGGAGGTGAGCGAATCCATCGTCATGGAAAACGTGGTGGTGGGCCGCGGCGCGCGCGTGCACCGCGCCATCCTCGACAAAAACGTGCACGTGGCGCCCGGCGCCACCGTGGGCCTCGACGCCGAGGCCGACCGCGCCCGCGGCTACGTGGTGGACGAATCCGGAATTACGATCGTGGCCAAGGTGGCCGAGACGCCGGAGAGCCGCGCCCGCTATCTCTAGGCCATCGCGGCGTCGGGCAGCGGAAACTCGATCACGAAACGGGTGCCGACCGGCACGTTGTCCTCGACGCGAATGCTGGCGCCATGATCGGCGACGATGCGGCTGACGATGGCCAGCCCGAGGCCGGTGCCACGCTGCTTCTTCGAGACGTAAGGCAAAAAGATGCGCTCCTTGTCGGCGGCGCTGATGCCAGGGCCGGTGTCGGCCACGAAGGCCTCGACCACGCCGTCGCCGGCCTCGGTGCCGATCAGGATTTCGCGGTAGCTACGGTCGCGCATCGCTTCGGCGGCGTTGTCGATGAGGTTGACGAAGACGCGGTGCATCTCCTCGGGATCGAGCCGCAGCACCGGCAGCGGGCGCAGGCGGGCGCGCACGGTGACGCCGTCGAGGCGCCCCTCGAAGCCGCGCAAGGTGCGCTCGACGACGGCGTTCAAGTCGCAGGGCACCGGCCGCGAGGCGGGGAAGCGGGCGAAGGCGCTGAACTCATCCACCAGGTTTTGCAGCGAACGGACTTCGCTCTCGATGGTCTGCGCGCACTCGGCCAGCAAGGCGACGGTCGGCCCCGGCGCCGGCGGCGTCCGCGCCAGCCAGCGGCGGATGCGCTGCGCCGACAGGGCGATGGGCGTGAGCGGGTTCTTGATCTCGTGCGCGATGCGGCGCGCGATCTCGCGCCAGGCGGCGATGCGCTGCATGCGCAGCACGTCGGTCAGGTCCTCGATCACCACCACGTAGCCGGCGCCCCGCCCCTCGTCGCGGCCGCGGGCGACGGCGGCGACGGTCACGGCGGCGGTGAAGCCGCGGCCCGCCGCCCCGCCGCCCGCCGGCGCGCTGATCTCCAACTGGCCGGCGATGATCCCCAGCCGCTCCGACTTGCGGAACAGGTGAACCAGTTCCTGGCGGCTCTCGCCGTCGAACAGATCGTCGAGCCGGACCGCCGTCTTGGCCCGCTCGCCGAAGAGCCGCACCACGGCCGGGTTGATGCGCGTGAGCGCGCGCTCGCGGTCGAGCGACAGCACGGCGCTGGGAATGCTCTCGAGCAGCGTCTCGGTGAAATGCCGGCGGCCGTCCAATTCGGCGTTGGCGGCTTCCAACTGGCGGCGGCCGATCTCCAGGTCGGCGGCCATGCGGTTGAAACTCTCCACCAGGGCGCGAATTTCGTCCTTGGCGCGCACCTGGATGCGGTGCCCCAAATTGCCGTGCGCGATCTCCTCGGTCGCTTGCGCCAGCGCCTGGATCGGCACCACCACCAGCTTCGAGAGGAACAACGCGAACCAGGTAGCGGCGAACAGGATCGCGAGGGTCAGCAGCGCCAGGTAGCCGGTATAGAGGCGGCGCAGCGCGCGCCGGTCGCGCCCCAGTTGCGCATAGGTGTGATAGTCGGCCGACAGGCGCGCCACCCGCGCCGCCAAGGCCGCCGGTACCGGCATGCCCACGATCACGCGCGTGCCGGGCGCCGCGCCGGCCACGTTGGCGCCGGAGAGCAGAAAAGACGTCCCGGCTACCTGCGCCGCGCCCCCCAGCGTCGGGATGGGCTGAGGGAGGGCGCCGGCGGCCGCGGCCGGCAGCCCGTGCACGGCGAGCAGGCGGCCGTCGGCGGCGGTGACCAGGGCAAAGCCCCCGCTCAGCGTGGTCCGATAGCCGGCCAGAATGCCTTCCAGTCGCGTCCGATCGCCGCTCTGCGCGGCGGCAGCGACCGCCGGCTGGGCGGCGATGGACGCCGCCTCGTCGGCGGCGTTGCCGCGAATGTAGTTTTCCAGCAGTCCGGTCAACTGCGCGGTATCGTCGCGCACCGCTTCGACGGGGCGGCTGAACCATTTATCCAGCGTGCGGTTGATCAGGCCGTAGGTGAAGCCGAACATGCAGACCACCGGGATCAAGCTCAGCCCCAGCGCCCCGATCACCAGCTTGGTCTTGAATTTCGAGCCGAGAACGTTGGCCCGCTGCTCGGCGTAGAGCTTCAGCAGCTGCCGCAGCAAGACGATCGAAAGAATCACGATCGCCAAGAACACCAGCGCCGAGAGCAGGAACAGCGCCCAGGTGTTCTCGACGTTGATGGCGACGAAACGGACGTTGAACGCCTGCGGATAGAACAGCACCACGATCAGCAGCAGCAGCGCGCCGCCCAGCAACACCACCCGCCGCCGCCGCGCCGAGCCCCGCCCCCACCAGCGCGGCGGCCGGGCCTGGGGAGCGGGAGCGGAGTCGGGTGCCATCCTGGCTTAGAGCGTAGCAAAACCGCGCTTCCCGGCTCGTCTCCGGGCCGGTTGGCCGCCGCCCGCGGCGGCCTCGGCTGTCCTTTCTACGGGCGACCTTTCTGATTACCTGCCCAGCGGACCAGTTGCGCAAGCGGCTGCCGTAGTTCGATTCTCTTTATCTAGATTTCCCGGGATTGCGCCGGTCAATCGGGGGAACTCGTCGGCACGGGTTCCGGGTTTGTCGGGCCTAGCACCAGGTTTCACGAGACAGCGAGAATGTCGCAGCGATTAGGCGATTTGTTAGTCAAGGAGCGCGTCCTCACCGCCATGCAATTGGACGAGGCGGTGGCCTATCAAAAGCGCCACGGCGGCCGCCTGGGCAGCTGCCTGGTGAAGATGGGCTTCTGCTCGGAAGACGAAGTGGCGCACTGCCTGTCGCGCCAGTACGGCGTGCCGGCGCTCAATTTGGAAGAGTTCGAGGTGGATCGCGCGGTGCTGAAGCTGGTGCCGCAAGAGACGGCCGAGCGCTACCAGATCGTGCCCCTCTCGCGCAACGGCGTCTCGCTGACGCTGGCGATGGCCGACCCCACCGACCTCAACGCCCTGCACAACGTGGAGTTCATGACCGGCCTCAACGTCGAGCCGGTGGTGGCCAGCGAATCGCAGGTGCTGGCGGCGATCGCCCGCTCCTACGGCGGCGACAGCGTCACCGGCGATCAGCTCCAGCAGGTGATGGAGAGCCTGGAGGCGCAGGACGCGGCCGCCGTCGAGGTGGAGGAGATGCAGGCCGAGCTCGACCTGCACGACCTGGAGCGCGCCGCCGAAGAGGCGCCGGTCGTCAAGCTGGTGAACGTCATCCTCAGCGAGTCGGTGCGGCGCGGCGCCAGCGACATTCACGTCGAGCCCTACGAAAAGGAGTTTCGCATCCGCTACCGCGTGGACGGCATTTTGCAGGAAGTCATGAATCCGCCGGTGAAGCTGCGCGACGCCGTGACCAGCCGCATCAAGATCATGGCCAAGCTCGACATCAGCGAAAAGCGCCTGCCGCAAGACGGCCGCATCATGCTCAAGATGATGCGCGAAGGCAAGAAGAAGGTTCTCGATCTGCGCGTCTCCACCTTGCCCACGCTCTTTGGCGAAAAGATCGTAATGCGCTTGCTGGACAAGGAAAACTTGCGCCTCGACATGACCAAGCTCGGCTTCGAGCCGGAAAGCCTGGTCAAGTTTCAGGAAGCCATCAAGAAACCCTACGGCATGGTGCTGGTCACCGGCCCGACCGGCAGCGGCAAAACCAACACCCTTTACAGCTCCATCGCCCAGCTGAACACGCCCGACATCAACATCCTGACCGCCGAGGATCCGGTGGAGTTCCAGCTGCCCGGCATCAACCAGGTGCAGATGAAGGAGCAGATCGGGCTCAATTTCGCCACCGCCCTGCGCTCCTTCCTGCGCCAGGACCCCAACATCATCCTGGTCGGCGAAATTCGCGACTTCGAGACGGCCGAGATCGCCGTCAAGGCGGCGCTCACCGGCCACTTGGTGCTCTCCACCCTGCACACCAACGACGCGCCCTCCACCATCAGCCGCCTCATGAACATGGGCATCGAGCCCTTCCTGGTGGCGACCTCGGTGCACATGATTTGCGCCCAGCGCTTGGTGCGGCGGATTTGCAAGGAATGCAGCCAACCGCAGCAGGTGCCGGTGCGCGAGTTGCTCGAAGTCGGCTACACGCCGGAGGAGGCCAAAAGCGTCAAGATCGCCAAGGGCGCCGGCTGCCAAACTTGCAACAACACCGGCTACAAGGGCCGCGTCGGCCTGTATGAAGTGATGGCCATCGACGAGCCGCTGCGGGAGATGATCCTGGTCGGCGCCTCGGCCGTGGAACTGAAGCGCAAGGGGATCGAACGGGGCATGCTGACCTTGCGGCGCAGCGGCTTGGCCAAGGCGGCGCTAGGCCAGACCACGCTCGAAGAGGTGCTGCGCGAGACGGTGCTGTAGGCGCGGGGCGAGAGGCGCAATCCATGAACATGAACTACGGTCTCAGCGATCTGCTCAAACGGTTGATCGAAATGGAGGGCAGCGACCTGCACTTGGTCACCAACGCCCCGCCCATGGTGCGCGTGCACGGCGAGCTGAAGCCGCTCAACCTGCCCAGCCTGGGCCCGGCCGAAACCAAGCAGCTGGCCTATAGCGTGCTCACCGACGCCCAGAAGCACCGCCTGGAGGAAAGCCTGGAGCTCGACTTCAGCTTCGGCATGAAGGGGCTGGCGCGCTTCCGCGGCAACGTCTTCCATCAGCGCGGCGCGGTGGGGGCGGTGTTCCGCATCATTCCCGTCGAGATTCGCGGCTTCGAGGACCTGGAGCTGCCTCCGGTGGTGGCCAGACTTTGCGAACGGCCGCGCGGCCTGATCCTGGTGACCGGGCCCACCGGCAGCGGCAAGTCCACGACTTTGGCCGCCATGGTGGATAAGATCAATTCCACCGACCACGGCCATATCCTCACCATCGAAGATCCCATCGAGTTCGTGCACCAGCACAAGTCCTGCATCGTCAACCAGCGCGAAGTGCTGGCCGATACCAAGGGCTTTAGCCCCGCCCTGCGCGCCGCGTTGCGCCAGGATCCCGACGTGGTGCTGATCGGCGAAATGCGCGACCTCGAGACCATCGAGTCGGCGCTGCGCATCGCCGAAACCGGCCACCTGACCTTCGGCACCCTGCACACCAACTCCGCCGCCAGCACCATCAACCGCGTCGTGGACGTTTTCCCCTCGCACCAGCAGTCGCAGATTCGCGCCCAGCTCTCGCTGGTGCTGGAGGGCATTCTCTGCCAGACGCTGCTGCCCCGCATCGGCGGCGGCCGCTGCATGGCCATGGAAATCCTCATCCCCAATCCGGCGGTGCGCAATCTGATCCGCGAGGACAAGATCCACCAGATTTACTCCAGCATGCAGACCGGCCAGGAGAAATTCGGCATGCAAACCTTCAACCAAAGCTTGCTGTCGCTTTACCTGGCGAAGAAGATCACGCAGGCAATTGCGCTGAACGCCTCCTCGCTGTCCGAGGAGTTGCAAGAAATGATGAACCGCGCCGAGCAAGGCGCGGGCGGATCGCGTCCGGCCATGGCCGGCGCGGCGCGGAGATAGCACGCAATGCCCACATTCACCTATCAAGGCACCTCGCGCGCCGGCCAGCGCGTCACCGGCGAGCGCATCGCTCCCAACAAGCAGGCCTTGCAGATCGTCTTGCGGCGCGAGCAGATCCAGGCCACCCGCATTCAGGAGAAGGGCAAGGAAATCGCCCTCCCGTCCTTCAGCCGCGGCCGGGTGACGGCCAAGGATTTGGCCGTGTTCTTCCGGCAGTTCTCGGTCATGATCGACGCCGGCCTGCCCCTGGTGCAATGCCTGGAATTGATCGGCGGCAATCAGGAGAACCCCGCCTTCGGGCGCGCCCTCGCCGCCGTGCGCGGCACGGTCGAGGGGGGCGCCACCCTGGCCAACGCCATGCGCGGCCACCCCAAGGTCTTCGACGAGCTCACCACCAACATGATCGAGGCGGGCGAGACGGGCGGCATTCTCGACACCATCTTGCAGCGCCTCTCGGTGCATATCGAGAAGCTGGTCAAGCTGCGCGCCGCTGTCAAGAGCGCCTTGATCTATCCCGTCACCGTCATCGGCTTCACCGTTCTCATCGTCTTCTTCCTGCTGTGGAAGATCGTCCCGATCTTCACCAACCTCTTCGCCAGCCTCAACGCCACCCTGCCGCTGCCGACCGTGATCGTGGTCCGGCTGAGCACCTTCATCGGCGCCTTCTGGTATCTGATCCTGGGCTCGCCGATCGTGCTTTGGCTCGTCTACCGTCAAGTCAAGAAAACGCCCAAGGGCCGCTTCGCCATCGATAACGCGATGCTGAAGTTTCCCAAGATCGGCCCGGTGATGCGCAAAATCGCCATCGCCCGCTTCACCCGCACCCTGGGCACGCTGATCACCAGCGGCGTGCCCATCCTCGACGGCCTGGCCATCACCGCCCGCACTTCCGGCAACGCCGTGATCGAACGGGCGCTGATGCGGGTGCGGCGCGCGGTCGAGACCGGCCGCACCATCATCGATCCGCTGCGCGACAGCGGCATCTTCCCCAACATGGTGGTGCAGATGATCGGCGCCGGCGAGCAGACCGGCGCCATGGACGCGATGTTGCAGAAGATCGGCGACTTCTACGAAGAAGAGGTCGACAATGCCATCAAGAACCTGCTGGCCATGCTCGAACCGATCATGATCATGATCCTGGGCGTGGCCGTGGGCGGCATCGTGATCGCGATGTACCTGCCGCTCTTCAGCCTGCTGGCGCAGATGTCGCAGCAAGTGCACTAGCGCGGCGCGGCTCTCGCGTCGGGCTCCGGCCTAGAATGGAGGACCGGAGCCCGGCGTGACCCCGATCGTCGACTTTCACAATCACTACTATCCGCCCGCGTATCTCGAAGCCGTCGAGCGCGGCCCTTCGGCGGTGCGCGTGACCCGCGACGCCGCCGGCAATCCCCGCCTCCACTATCCCGGCGACTACAACATCGCCCCGCCCGGCCAGCGCGACCTGGCGGTGCGGGAGCGCGCCATGGAGGAGCACGGCATTGCGCACCAGGTACTGAGCCTGACCACGCCCGGCACCCACGTCGAGGAGCCGGCGCTGGCGGCGCGGCTGGCGCGGCTGGTCAACGACGAGTTCGCCGCCGCGGTGCGCTCGCGTCCGGAGCGGTTCTCCGCGCTGGCCACGCTGCCGCTCAACGATCCGCCGGCGGCGGTCCGCGAGTTCGAGCGCGCCGTCCGCGACTTAGGCTTGCCCGGCGCCATGCTCTTCGGCAACATCGGCGGCGTGCCGCTCAACGATCCGCGCTTCTGGCCCCTCTACGAGGCCGCCGACGACCTGGGGGCGGTGCTGATGATCCATCCCACGCATCCGCTCGGCGTCGAGGCCATGCAGGAGTATTGGCTGATGCCGCTGGTCGGCTTTTTGTTCGATACCACGCTGGCGGCGGCCCGCCTGGTATTCAGCGGCGTGCCAGAGCGTTGGCCGCGCATCCGCTGGGTCTTGGGCCATCTGGGCGGGGCCGTCCCGTACATGGCGGAGCGGCTGGACCGCGGCTTTCGCGCCTTTCCCGAGTGCCGCGCCAACATCTCCCGTCCTCCCAGCGAATACCTGCGCGCCTTCTATTACGACACCGTGAACTTCGACCCGCGCGCCCTGGAACTGGCCGTCGCCTTCGCCGGCGCCGATCACGTGCTGGCGGGCAGCGACTACGCCCATCAGATCGGCGGCTTGGCCCTAATGCGCCAAAGCTTGGAAGCGGCCTCGTTTTCTGACGCCGACCGCGCCGCCATCATGGGCGATAACGCCCGCCGGCTGCTGGCCCGCGGCGGCGCCGGCCGCGACTAGCGGCGCAGGTCGAGCGGCTCGACCGGGCCCAGCGGCGCGGCGCTTTGCCGTGCCTTGAAGCTGGCATCGATGCCGCGCCAAAACTTGCGAAAATAGCTGAAAGCCGACAGCAGCGCGAAGATCACCACCAGCCACAGCGCGATCCAACCCAGCAGCCGCAGATTTACCGGCACGCCGGCGATGGAGAGTTCCCCGTATTTGTGGGCGACGATGATCAGGGTGATGGCCACGATCTGCAAGACGGTCTTTAGCTTGCCCAGCTCATTGGCGGCGATGGTGGTGCCCTGCGAGGCGGCGATGCTGCGCAGGCCGCTGACGGCGAACTCGCGCCCGACGATGATCACCACCATCCAGGCCGGCGCCAGCCGCGGGTCCACTTCGACCAGGGAAATGAACGCGGCGGAGATCAGCAGCTTGTCGGCAATCGGGTCGAGCAGCACGCCCAAGGTGGTGACTTGACGGCGGCGGCGGGCGAAATAGCCGTCGAAAAGATCGGTGAGCGCCGCCGCCAGAAAGATGACGGTCGCGTAGATCTCGTGGTTGGGGAGGCGGGTGCTAAACAGCACCGCCACCAGCAGCGGAACCAGGAAAATCCGCGACAGCGTAAGTGTATTGGGCAAATTCACGGGAGATCCTGGTTCCCCTAATTTTACGCGCTCCCCGTCGTGCGGGCCGCCATCCTGCCCGTGCCGCTGACGCAGTGGCGCTAGCGCCCTTCCCGGCGAGCCAAGCGCAGCCGGATGCCGCGTTTTTCCATCTCCGCCAGCATGGTCGCGGCTGGCACGCCCTCTTCTTGCGTCAGCCCGCCGCGGCCGGCAATGCGGCCATCGGCCAGCATCTGGGCACAGATGCTCAACGGCAGCGCGGTGGCGCGCGCCATGGCGCTCAAGCCTAGGTCCGAGTCGGAGCGGATGTCGGCCTCGCACGTGATGCTTTCACCCTCCCCGGCGGCGACGACGCGCAGCAACACGGCGTCCGCCCCTTGGCCGCGCCAGGCGCGCTCGAAAAGCCGCGCCGTCAGCTCGCGTGGCGCGCAGGCGAGCCCCGGCGCCCGCTTGGCGGAAAAGAAGCCCAGCGCGCGCAGCCCGGCCATCACCTGCGCATGGCCGGCATAGCGGATGGTCTTTTCCTCGACCACTTCCAGCCGGCTGCGAAAAGTATCGGGCAGAGTGGAGGTGCCGCCGCTGGTCATGAACGCCTCGAGCGGCGGCCAGCCGGCAAATTGCAGCGGCTCGATCTCGGTGAGCGGCGCCACGTCGGTGGGAACGCCGCCGCGCAATATCCGGCACGGCTCGTCGAACTCGTTGATCAGGCCCTCGACGGAAAACACGATCTGGTAGTCCAGCGGGGCGCGCGGCTCGACCGGCAAGCCGCCGATCCAGATGCGCAGCGACCGGGGACGGCGCAGTTCGCGCACCGCCGCCGCGCCGACGATCGAAGCTAGTCCGGGCGAGAGCCCGCAGTCGGGCAGAATGCCCAGTCCGCGGCGCGCCGCTTGCGGGCCGAGCGCCAGCTGCCGCCGCACCAGCGCGCTGTTGCCGCCGAGGTCGCAGAAATGGCAGCCGGCGCGCAGGGCGGCGCGCGTGAGCGCGAGGTTGTAGTAATAGGGCAGGGCGGAAACCACCACCCGGTGCCCTTTCATCAGCCGCGGCAGGGCGTCGGCGCGGCGCGCGTCGGCGC
>JBOGKX010000202.1:0-93414 GCA_050746125.1 Terriglobales bacterium
CGACCGCGGTGGGCGGCGCCGGCGCTGGCGCCGCAGGCATCGTCAGCTCCACGCTGGGCGGCGGACCTCCAGTGCCGAGCTTCGATCCGAGCTTCACCACCGCCGTGAATGTCAGCAATGGCACCACGCCCGAGAGCATCACCTTCATCACTGGCACCTCGCGGCTCATCGCCCATACCGGAAGCGTCAACTTCGGTTACAGCCAGGGTTTCTTGCCCGGCACGCAGCTCTCGGTCGGGTTCCAGAATTCACGCTCCTCGACCAATAACGCGCGCTCGCTCTTCAACCCCAACTACAATAGCGGCCTGCAGATCTCGATCACGCAACCGCTACTTCAGGGCTTCGGCACCACCGTCAACGGCCGCAATCTGGTGATTGCCAAAAACAATCGCGAGATCTCCGATATCGCCTTCCGCCAGCAAGTCGAGGCTACGGTGGCCCAGGTCGAGGATATCTATTGGAACGCCGTCAGCGCCCGCGACGCCGTCACGGTGGCGCAAGCCGCGCTGGCCCTGGCGAACAAAATTCTCGCCGACAATAAGCGCCAAGTGCAAATCGGTACCATGGCTCCGCTGTCGGTCACCCAGGAGCAAGCGGTGGTGGCCACCGATCAGCAAACTCTCATCACTGCCGAGACCAATTACGAATACAACCAACTGCTGCTCAAGAACGCGGTGACCAAGGACATGAGCGATCCCCGCCTGGCCGATATTCCCGCCGTCCCCACGGATTCCATCACGGTCGCCGCCAACGAGCCGGTGGTACCGGTCCAAGACCTGATCAAGGAAGCGCTGCAATATCGCCCCGAGCTGGCCATCAGCCGCATCAATCTGGTCAATCAAGGAATCAGCCTCAAGGCAGTGCGCCAGGAGCTATGGCCCACGCTCGATCTGATCGGCACCTACGGCGCTTCCGGCTTGGCCGGTACCGTGGTACCGGCGGCGACAACGGGCCCGTTCGGCGGCGAGCCGCAGCCGGCTTTCGTCGGCGGCTACGGACAGGCTTTCAACAACGCCTTTAACTACCCGACCTATACCGCCGCGATCCAGCTCAACATCCCGATCGGCAATCACGCCGCGCAAGCCGACGCCGTGCGCGCGCAGCTCGAGTTGCAGCAAACCAAGCTGCAACAGCAGCAACAAACCAACCAGATTATTCTCGAAGTGCGCAACGCACAGTTCACCGTCCAGCAAGATCGAGCGGCGGTGCAAGCGGCACAAGAGGCGGTGCGGTTGCAGCAAGAGACGCTGGACGCGGCGCAAAAGAAGTTCAACTTGGGCGCCGCCGTCATTACCGAAGTGATTACCGACCAAAATGCCTTGACCCAGGCGCAAAGCAATTTGGTCGCCTCCCTCACCGGTTACGAGGAGGCAAAGGTCAACCTCGAGCGGCTCACGGGAACCACGTTGGCGGCCAACCGCATTTCGGTACAAGACGCCGAAAACCAGAAGATCACGCAGATGCCGCATGTCCGCGAATAAGCGCCGGCTGCCCTCGGGCGCCAAGGCGGTGTTCCGGGGCCGCGCCTTCGATGTCGCCCGCGTCTCGGTCGCCAATGCCGCCGGCGGACCGCGGCTCGAGCGCGAGATCGTCTGTCATGGCCCCTCGGTCGTGATCGTGGCCCGGGACCGCGCCGGGCGCATCCTTTTCGAGCGCCAGTACCGCGCCGCCATCGGCGCATCGCTCTGGGAATTGCCGGCCGGGGGCGTGGAGCCGGGGGAATCCGCGCTCGCCGCCGCGCGCCGCGAGTTGACCGAGGAAACCGGCTACACCGCTCGGCGCTGGCGCCGGCTGGGCAGGTTCTATTCCTCGCCCGGCTTCGTGGACGAGGAACTGCACGTGTTTCTCGCCGCCGAGCTGCTCCCCGGCCCGCCCCGCCGTGAGCCGGACGAGCAGATTCGGCTCCGCTGGCTGACGCTGGCGGATCTCCGAAGCTGGCAGGCCGCCCGCCGTTTGCACGACGCCAAATCCTTGGCGGCACTGGCCTTGTCGCATGCCGCCTTGACACTGCCGCGACGCCCGCCGAAAATCAGGGCAATGACGCTAGCGCGGTAGCGGCTAGTCCTCGGAAGCACCCTTCCATCGCTTGCCTCCTGTCCGCTCGAACGTCGCAACGTGGCGAGAGCGCCGACGTGCCGCCACGTAGCTGCGCCCCGAGGCGCGACGCCGCCCAGGAAAATTCGGCGGCGAGGAGGAAAGAGTTGGCACGTATCCGTGGCAAGGTGAAGTGGTTCAACAACGTCAAGGGCTACGGGTTCATCGGGCGCGAAGACGGTCCCGATGTATTCGTCCACTATTCGGCACTCCAGCAAGAAGGATATAAGTCATTGCAAGAGGGGGACGACGTCGAGTTTGAAATCGTTGAGGGCAAGAAGGGCCCGCAAGCGGAAAACGTCACCCGCGTCGCCGCCTAACCCTACGCCGCCGCAATACGAAGATGACCGGACGGGCAGAGCGCCCGGTCTCAGGATGTAGCTTGCCTCGCCGCGGCATCGATGGCGCGCAACTGCGCCAGCATGCGATCCAGGCGCGCCAGCGGCAGCGCGTTGGCGCCGTCCGACAAGGCGTGCGCGGGGTCGTCGTGTACCTCGAGAAAAATTCCGTCCACGCCGGCCGCGACCCCGGCGCGGGCCAGGACCTCGATGAATTGCGGCATGCCGCCGCTATGGTCTCCGGCGCCGCCCGGCAATTGCAGGCTGTGCGTCACGTCGAAGACGGTGGCCGCCATCTCGCGCAAGACCGGCAGCGAGCGCATGTCCACCACGAGATTGTTGTAGCCGAAGCTGGCGCCTCGCTCGGTGAGCAAGACTCGCTCGTTGCCGGCGGCGTGAATCTTTTCCACCGCGCCACGCATGTCCCAGGGCGACATGAACTGGCCTTTTTTCACGTTCACCACCCGCCCCGTGCGGGCCGAGGCTTGCAGCAGATCGGTCTGGCGGCAGAGAAAGGCGGGAATCTGAATCACGTCCATGCTTTCGCCCGCGGCCTTGGCCTCTTCCGCGGAATGTACGTCGGTAAGCACCGGCAGCTCGAAATCGCGGCGAATGGCGGCGAGGATGCGCAGCCCTTCCTTCAACCCCGGCCCGCGAAAGGAGCGCCCGCTGGAGCGGTTGGCTTTGTCGTAGCTGGCCTTGAAGATGAGCGGGATGCCGGCGGCGGCGGCGCGGCTGCGCAGCGCCTCGGCCATGCGGCGGGCATGTTCCTCGCTCTCGATCACGCACGGCCCGGCAATCAAAAATAGCGGCGCCCCGCCGCCCATCGCCACGCCGCCGGCCTTGATCGGTTCCATCGCGCCTCCACTATCGCGCCAGTCGCGCACGATGAAACTCCGCCTCTTCCTCGCGTGCTCCCCCTTGGCGGGCGCGATAGGCGGCCGCCGCGCCGATGAAGTCCCGGAACAACGGATGGGGCTCGAGCCAGCGCGACTTGAACTCGGGATGGAACTGGCACCCCAGGAACCAGGGATGATCGGCGATCTCCACGATCTCGACGTAGGTGCCGTCCGGCGTCGTGCCGGTGATGCGCAACCCGGCGCCGGTCAGCATTTCCTCGTAGTCGCGATTGTATTCGTAGCGGTGGCGATGGCGCTCGTCGATTTCCGGCAGGCCGTAAGCTTGATAGGCGCGCGATCCCTCCTCGAGACGGCACGGCCACGCCCCGAGCCGCATCGTCCCGCCCAGTTCCTCGACGCCGCGCAGCTCGCGCAGCTTGTAAATCACGCGGTGCGGCGTGGCCGGGTTGAACTCCGAGCTGTCCGCGTCGGCGAGTCCGCAGACGTTGCGCGCATACTCGATCACTGCGCACTGCATGCCCAGGCAAATCCCGAAATACGGCACGCCCCGCGTACGCGCGTGCCGGATGGCGCGCAGCATGCCCCCCACGCCCCGTTTGCCGAACCCGCCGGGCACAAGGATGCCGCTGACGCCGGCCAGCCGCCGCGCTGTCTCCGCACCACCGTCGTCGCCGCCTGCCGCCGCCTCCAGGTCCTCGGCTTCGATCCAGCGCAGGTCGGCTTCAAGTTGATGCGCCAGCGCGCCGTGGGAGAGGGCCTCCTTCAAACTCTTGTAGGCATCCTCATACTCCACGTACTTGCCGACGATGCCGATCGTCACCTGGCCGCTCGGATTGCGTAGACGATAGATCAAATCCTCCCAGGGGCCCAGCTGCCGCGGCGGAGCCTCGAGGTGCAAATAGCGCAGGATCAGATCGTCCAGGCCTTGCCGCGCCAACTGCACGGGTACCTCGTAGATGCTGGCCGCGTCGGGAGCGGCGAGAACCGCCTCGTTTGCAACGTTGCAGAACAGGCCGATCTTCGACCGCAAGTCGGGCGGCAAATAGCGATCCGTGCGGCACAGCAGGATGTCGGCTTGAATGCCGATCTCGCGCAGGTCCTTGACCGAATGTTGCGTCGGCTTAGTCTTCAATTCGCCGGCGGCGGCGATATAGGGAACTAAAGTGAGGTGAACGAAAAGCGCGTTTTCCCGCCCCACCTCCTGCCGCTTCTGGCGAATCGCCTCGAGAAAGGGAAGCGACTCGATATCGCCTACCGTGCCGCCGATCTCGATGATGGCGATGTCGGGCGGCGGCTCGGCCCCCTCGGCGACGCGCCGGATCGCCTCCTTGATCTCGTTGGTCACGTGCGGGATCACCTGCACCGTCTTGCCCAGGAAATCGCCACGCCGTTCCTTGGTGAGAATGGTTTCGTAGATGCGGCCCGAAGTGACGTTGTTGGCCCGCGTCAGCGGAGCATGGGTAAAGCGCTCGTAATGGCCGAGGTCGAGATCGGTCTCCGCGCCGTCGTCGGTGACGAAAACCTCGCCATGCTGGAACGGGCTCATGGTGCCCGGATCGACGTTCAGGTAGGGATCGAATTTCAGCATCCCCACCCGCAACCCGCGGCTCTCTAGCAGAGCCCCGATCGAAGCCGCCGCCACCCCCTTGCCCAACGACGATACCACCCCGCCGGTGATGAAGATGTATTTACAGGCCATCTTCGCAGCCCCTCTCTGCGCGACCCGTGGCTGGCACGACCAATTATAGCCAGCACCTTCGCCTGCATTACGGCACGGGCGCGCAAGGCACTCCCGCTTGCGCCGCCACGACGAATGGACGACAATAAACTGACAATTACTCACCCGCCCCGGCTTTCGGGGCGTCCCAACCTTGTGGGGCTGTGGCGCAGTTGGGAGCGCGCTTCAATGGCATTGAAGAGGTCGCGGGTTCGACTCCCGCCAGCTCCACCAACTTCCGCCTTTCCGTTTGAACGATCCGGCTCGGGCTCGCAGACATTCGGGAATTGGGGCTCACCTGGGGAGACTGCGAATCGTTTTTGTCCCGCCTGGGTTACCGGGCTAGGCTAGACGTTGTTCAGGTGCTGTAGCTCAAGTAAGGCTGCCAAGCGGCGGATCCAGCTGATCAGTGGGTTCGAGCCGGTGCCCCCCAGGTCCACCAAATCCTTACCGCTCGGGGGCATGCGTCTCAGCCGCGTGCGAGAATCTTGATGACGAGGCGGTGGGTTCCGCCTTCCGCCAACGTGTGCATTGCCGCCCGCCCGCCATGGCCGCGAGCCGCGACTTCGAGGAGCGTTATTTCGAGGATCCCGCCTACCCGCCCGGCCTCAAGGGCGGGGACGAAGTCCATGGCTACGGATACTTTCCCGACTACTTCCCCGTCGTGCAGGCGCAACTGGCGGCGCTCGCGGAAATCAGCGAAGCCGCTTCCCTGCTCGATGCCGGCTGCGGCAAAGGCGCGCTAGCCGAATATGCGCGCCGCGATCTGCGGCTGTCGGTTACCGGCCTCGATTGCAGCGCCTACGCCACGCGCCAGGCGCGGCAGCGGGCGGATGGAGCGCAAACCGTGCGTGGCGACGTGGCTGCGCTGCCGTTCTTTGCAGGCGGTTTCGACCTGGCGTGGTGCAATGGCGTGTTGCAATATCTCGAGGCCGAGGCCGCCCGCGACGCGCTGCGCGAATTAGCGCGGGTCGCGCGCAAGGCGGCCTTCGTTTCCAATATCGCCGCTTGCCATCGGCATGGCGATTGGGCGCGTCATGATTCGCTCACACGGCTCTATCTGCAGCCGAGCGAATGGCAAGGACTTGCGCGAGGCTGCGGGCTGGCGGCCCTCGCCCTGCCTTTCGAAGGCGAGTCGGCCGTGCTGATCGCCGGCCGCGATCGGGCGGCGACACTGGGAGTGATGGCGCTCCGCTTCGTGGAGCGGAGCCTGGAACTGCAACGCCGGCTGGGCGGCTTGGCGCGCCTGCCGCCAACTCTCGACGCCTTTCGCCGGCGAGCCAGCCGCTTCGGTTAAAGGCGCACGGGATAGCCGCGCCGCACGGTCCACAAATACCGATCCTGTCGGGGAGCCGGCGGCGGTGCCGGCTGCTGGCCGGGAGCTTGCCACAGCCATGGAGCGGGCAGCGAGCGAGCTGCCGTTCCGGGCGGCAGCGGCCTAGAGGACAGCGCGCGAATCGGCGGCGGCAGGGCCGCCACCAGGGCGGTCGCCGAAGATACGGCGATAAAATCGCGCCGACGCATGGCCGTCGTCCTTTAAGCCCCGAAGGCCTTGATCTTGCGCGTGCGGCCCCAGGCCGTGCGCAGCGTGATGGCGCGGGTAAAACCTCCCAGCGCGCCGCGAGAGGTGGCCAGCGCCTGGTAATAATCCGCGTAGTGGAAAGGCGAGATGCCGCCGCGAAACAGCTCGTAAGCGCGAGCCGCGTTCACCCAAGTATCGTAGACGTCGGTAGTGTCCACGTACGTATCGGGCTCGTACTGCATGGCGTCTTCCCAGTTTTCCGCGTAGTACAGCTCGCGAATCCCGTGCGCCGGCCCCGAGGTCCGCTGAATGGCCGGCAGCGCGGCATAGAATACCGCGTCGTTGACCAGATAATGAGCGTTTTGATGATCTTTGTGGCCGCTTCCACCCCAATGGGTAATCACGATGTCGGGCTTCACCTCACGAATCACGTCGCAAGTCTTCAACGCCGCATCGTCGTTATAAGGCAGCAATGCATCGGGATAATCGAAGTAGCGCATGGACGCGCCCAGGCGCCGCGCCGCCTCCGCCGCTTCGCGTTTTTTTTGCACGGCATATTCGGCGCGCGAGAGCGTGGGATGGCCGGCTTCGCCGAGCGTGAGGTGCAGGAGCGAGGCCTGGCCGCCCTGGCGCACCGCCAGCGCCAGCGCCGCGCCGCAGGTGAACTCCATATCGGCGGCGTGCGCGCCGATGGCCAAGATGTGAACCGGCATGCCGCCTAGTCTGGGCGAACTCGGCTGGCCGCGCAAGGACCCTGGCCGCGCCGCTCATGGCTTGCGCTGGCCGGCATCCGCTTGCTGGAGGTAGCGATAGAACCCAAGATCCAGGTCGAGCAACATTTTGGTCACGTATACGACCTGGCCGAGATGGGTGCTGAAATGCTCGACAACGTGAAATACCGCCACTAGCCCGCTGACCTCGTGTCCCTGGATGCGGAAGCGGCGCAGCAACTGCTCCGCAGTCATGGCAGCGAGCACTTGATCCGCCGCGGCCAGGGTTGCTTCGAGCGGCGCCAGCAACTCAGCGGCGGCAATCGGCTGGCGGCGGTCGAACTCGGCTGGCCGCCGGCGCGCATCCGGCGCCCCGCCCAGGCCGGAGAGAATCCACTGGCGAACGTTTCCTTCCAGATGCAGGAGCAGGTTGCCGACGCTATTGCTGCTGTCGTGGGCGCGCCACCAAAGCTGCTCCGGATTCAGCCGCTCAACGCAGTCCTTGAGCCGCGGCCAATATTGGCGCGTCAACTTCTCGCGCGCATAGGCGAGAAACTCTGCCGCGAGCGCCGCGTCGGCCATTCCGCCCTATTGCCGGGCGCCGCTGCCAGCAGCCGCGGCCGGCGGCTGAAAACGGGCGTCGTCGAGCTTCTCGTTGGCGGTGACGCTGTCGAACTTGAAGGTGCGCGCGTTTTCCGCGCCGAGCAGCTGCGCGGTAAAGGGCAGCTTGACGCCTTGCACGTCACGGTAATCGGAATAGTCGGTGGCCTCCGGCAGCGCTCCCAGCGGCGTGCGGCGGAACGTCTCTATGCGCACGAGCAGCCCGGTCTTGGCGTCGAAGTCCAAAATCTCGAAGCCGCCGCGCTCCCGCCGCGCCGCCACTCGCCAGGCGTCCTGGCCGTCCACCTTCTCGCTGCCCAGCACCCGCAGCCGGGAGCTGTTTTGCGCCAGCGCGGCGGCTCGGAAGAGCGGCGCGCCCGGCGCCGCCGATGCCGCTTGCGGCCCGCTCACGATGCGGGCGGCGGCGTCGCCTCGCTGCTGCCAGCGCGTCGTGCCGTCAAAGCCTTGCCGGCGCGCTCCTTGCGGCGACTGGAACAGGACCAATTCTTTGTCCGGCGCCTTGCGGTCGATCTCCACGCTCACGGCGCCGCGCGGCGTCGCCAGCGTACCCTTCTCGACCACGCTGTGAATCGCCGCCACGGCATCGGCGCCGCCCAGCGCCACTAAATATTTCTGGACCAACTGCTCGGCGGTAGGTCGCGCGGCGGCCGGCGCGTTGTCCGGCGCAGGGCTGCGCACCGCTCCCTCCGCAGCTAGGGCAGGCACGCTCTCGGGATGACTCGAACCCCGATGGCAGGTATAGCAACTGATCTCGGACCGGCCATTGAAGGTGGACTTGTTGACGGAAAAGACCATCTCCATCATGCGCCGCGCGGTCTGCTTGTGTTCCGTGTCTTGGCTGAAATTGCCCTCGACGTGGCAAAAGCTGCAGCGCACGCCCAGCGCCACCGTTATGTAACGCATGGTCGGAATCAGCTGACTGGCGGGAATGCTCTTGAGCACCTGGATGTTCTTGAAGGTCTCACCCGCGGTCTTGACCGCCTCGCTTGCCGCGCCCGGCCCCGTTTGCGCCACGCCCGCCATCGCAAGCGCCAGCGCCAAAGATCCAGTCACAACGACTCGTAGCTTTGCCATCTTTTTTCCCTCTCCGGCTGGTTACGAGTTTACTGCAGACGCAACCGCGTGACGCCTCACAGCGTGCCGCCGCCGGATCGCTAGGCGATCGATGCGCGACCCAAGCGGTTGGCGGCGTAAGCCGTGGCGAAAGCGCTGGCCCGATTGCGAGCTTCGGCCAGCAATGCGATTAGGCGCACCGAGGCCACTTCGCTGACGGAAAATGCCAGCGACCGGGGTGGACGCGCCACGATCAGGGCGGCCTCTCCGCCGCCGATGTGAAACGCGGCCGCCACGCACGGGCACTGGGCGGGCAACACCGGACCGGCGAAGAGCGCGGCCGCCATGCCGGCCCACACTTGGCGCGCCGCGAATGCGATGGCGGGAGCGGCCGACAACTGGGCATTGCCGGTGACCGCGCCGCCAAGCTTGGCGCGCCAGTTGTCGCCGATCATCGCGGTTAGCGGCAAGGCGCCGGGGCAGATGCGCCGCGCCAGGCGGCACATCTCATCGCACATCGCCTCGTGGCTGGGAAAAATGGAATGAATGAATTGCAGCGCTTCGGCCGGCCAATCTTGCTGCGGACTTTTACGGTCCAAGACCTTGAGCATTAGAGCACGGGCCGAATGCACTTCCGCCTTGTGATAAATGCTCTTCAGCGCGTCCTTGGCCGTTTCGTAAGAGATGCCCAAGTCGCGGGCAATCTCCTTTACGGTTTGGGCGCGCATTAAACCTTCGATCACGCGGCGCTCGCGCGGCGTGAATCGTAGCAAAGTAGCCGGTCTTTCATCGCCTAATCCAATATTCATGGGCGCACCGTCCTCACAATCTACTCCGATGCTTGATCGGCGGACATTCCGAGACAATCCCCCCAAAAGGCGGGGAAACCCGGTAATCACCCCATAAAACTCGGAAATCGCGGTGGAGGGAGATGCGTGGGCGAGGTTACTCATTCGCCATCGCTCCAATCGAAGGAACGAGTCACTGCCTTTTTCCAGTCGCGGCGCAGAGACTCCCGCGTCTGGACCGACATCATGGGCCGCCACTGGCGACCCACGGCGCCCGCTGGGCCGGCAAACTCCACCGGGGTTGGAGCCAAGCCGGTTCCCACCGCCGCGGCCAGGGCTGCGCCCAGGGCCGTGGTTTCGGCTATGGCGGCCCGCAGCACGGGCCGACCCAGCAAGTCAGCCTGGAACTGCATTAGGAGCTCGTTTTCGACCATGCCGCCATCCACTCGCAAACAGTCCAGCGGCAGGCCGGCCTCCTCTTCCATCGCCTCGACCACGTCGCACGTCTGGAAGGCAGCCGCCTCTAACGCGGCGCGAGCGAGATGGCCGCGCTGGACGTAGCGGGTGAGTCCGCAGATCACGCCGCGAGCCGAGGCGCGCCAATAGGGAGCAAAGAGCCCCGAAAACGCGGGCACGAAATATACTCCGCCATTGTCGGCAACGCTGCGGGCCAAACTCTCGATTTCGCCGCTGGATCCGATCAGCCCGACGTTGTCCCGCAACCACTGCACGAGCGCGCCGGCAACCGCGATGCTGCCTTCGAGCGCGTACTGGGCCGGCCGCGCGCCCCAGCGATAGGCAACCGTAGTGATTAGGCCGTGAGTCGAGGCCACCGGC
Source organism: Terriglobales bacterium (assembly GCA_050746125.1). GTDB lineage: Bacteria > Acidobacteriota > Terriglobia > Terriglobales > SCQP01 > JAJPKR01. The sequence continues at coordinate 10,541 of JBOGKX010000202.1, forward strand.
TGTTCGCCGGTATGAAGCAGCAAAAAGCAGCCCGTCCCATAGGTATTCTTCGCATCGCCGGCGTGGCAGCAGCCCTGGCCCACCAGCGCCGCCTGTTGATCGCCCAAGATGCCGGCGATGGGAACGCCGTGCAGCGGCGCCACGCAGACGGCACCATACACCTCGGCGCTAGAGCGGATTTCCGGTAAAACGCAGCGCGGAATATCAAGTTCGCTCAGGATCGCTGAATCCCACTCCAGGCGGGTGAGATTCATCAGCTGCGTGCGGCTGGCGTTGGTGACATCGGTCGCATGGACGCCGCCCTTTGGCCCGCCTGTCAGGTGCCAGAGCAAAAAGCTGTCCACGGTGCCGAAAAGCAGATCGCCAGCTTCGGCGGCGCGGCGCGCGCCGGAGACGTGATCGAGCATCCAGCGCAGCTTCAGGGCGCTGAAATAGGTTGCCAGTGGCAGCCCGGTGCTGGCGCGAAAGCGATCCGCCCCGCCCTCGCGCGACAAGCTTGCCACCATGGGCTCGACGCGCATGTCTTGCCACACGATGGCCCGACAAACCGGGCGTCCCGTGGTTCGATGCCACAGCAGCGTCGTCTCGCGCTGATTGGCGATTCCCAGCGCCGCCACGTCGCCCGGATGCAAGCCGGCCCCCTCGAGCGCCTCGGCGAGCACCCGCTGGGTATTGGCCAAGATTTCGTCCGGATCGTGCTCGACCCAGCCTGGCTGGGGAAAGAACTGCTGGTGTTCACGCTGCGCGGCGGCGGCGATGCGCCCGGATTCGAAGATCAGGCAGCGCGTACTTGTCGTGCCTTGATCGAGAGCAGCCAAATAGCGGCCGGACATGCCCCGGCATGTTACCGCAAGTACAAGGGCGAATTGAGCGTAATCGTCATCGGCGTATCGACCGGGAGATTGAGCGAGCCGCTGCGACTGGCCAGCACTACACCCAATCCAGCTCCGGCAGCCGTACCGATCACCGCCCCCTTGCCGCCGCCGACGACAGCGCCCAGGAGCGCGCCTACCGCGCCGCCGGCCGCCACATCGCCCACGGTCTTGCGGGTTCGCGACTGCTGCACGCCGCCCTCGGTATTGGCCGTGGGCGAGCCCTGCACGACCTTGCCGACGCTGCTGCCAACGCCGCTACCCGTTGAAGAAACTCCGGAGACGGAAGCCGACAACGAAGCCGTCCGCCCATCGGGCAACCGTATCTGCTCAAATTGCAGTTGCAGGTTCGATTTCCCAGATAGACCGCCGGCCTGGGCCACCGAACCGACCTTGCCCATGACGATACTGCCGGCCGGAATCAGCTCCGCGCCGCTCGGCGCCATCACCGGCTGCGCGACCGTGGCGGAAAAAGGATCTCCGGCCTTGCTGGTGGAGGTACTCAGGCTGTTGTTCAGCTTGAGATGAAGCACGGTGCCGGCAGGAACAGCGCCGGTTTGCTGCTGACCGGTACTGGGAGCGGAAGGATTGGCTGCCGGCAGGCCGCTATAGGTGCGCGCCGGCTGACCTTGCGGATTCTGCGTCCGTCCATAGTAGCCATCGTCGTAGCCGTTTTGAAAGCCGGCACGATAGTCGAACCGATAGGTCTCGAGCGCGATGCCCGAGTTCGGATCGTAGCCTTGGTTGCCGTTTGCGTAGTCCGGATGGCTGAGATAGTCGTACGGAGCGCCCTTCATCGCGTCCTCATGGCCCTGCTCGTAGCCGGCCTGATACGCGATCTGATTGATTTGCTGGCGCTGTTGTACCGTGAGCGGCTGCCCCGCCGCGCTATTTTCGGCTGGCGCTTGCTGGACCGGAGCTTGGGCGGGCGCGGTCGCCGCCAACCCGAGGGCAATCAGCAAGGAGGAGAACGCCGAGGCTGTTTTGAAAAGGCGCATGAGTTCACTCCACCGATTCAGACGCCCGCGGAATGGTTTTAGGTTGGCCGGTGGGATGAAAGCCCGAGCATGCGCCGCAACTCGCGCGCTACTCCCAGCAGCAGCTTCGTATCGCGAGAAGCAAGTTGCCAGCGCAACAACATCTCGCGCAGCCGGCGTGTCTGGCTGGCGCGGTGCAGCGGACGAAAGACGCCGATATGCTCGAGCAGTGGAGTCCATTGCTCGACCAGCCGCTCCCGCTCGCTTACGCTGGCTTGCGGCGCCCACGGTTCGGTGGAGAGGCGATTCGGCGGTTGGCGCCGCAACTCGTAACAGCAGACGGCGACAGCCTGGCCGAGGTTCACTGAGGGAGCGCCGGTCATGGTGGGCAGGCGCGCCAGTTGTTGGCAATGGCTGATATCTTCCACGCGCAAGCCGGTCTTCTCGGAACCGAAAACCAGCGCGCAGCGCCGCTCGCCAAAAGCGGCGGCTGATTCCGCCCAAGGATTGAGAGGCACCTCCGGCACCCGCCCACTGCCCGTGGTCGTGCCGACCACGAACTCGCAATCCGCGATCGCATCGGACAAGCGCTCGTAGCATCGGGCCCGCTCCAAGACCTCCGCCCCAGCACGCGCGGAGCGCGCATGCCGCCAAGCCTCGTTATAGGGCTCTACAAGAGCCAGGTCGTCAAAGCCAAAGTTGGCCATGGCGCGGGCCGCCGCTCCTATATTGAGCGGGTTGCGCGGCTGCACCAGCACGATGCGCAAGGAAAACCCCACCGCGCCAGTCTGGCACACCAGGTCGCGCGAGCGTTGTCAGCGACTCAATTCGAGTCGATCGCGACCCCGGGCGATCGCCCCGTTTTTTTCTCCGCTCGCCAGTTGGCGGTAAAGCGTGGCGTATTCGGCGGCCATACGGCGGGCGTCGAATTCTTGCTCGGCGGCGCGACGGCAAGCGGCGGAATCGAGACCGGGCGCGCGCGCCGCAGCATGGCAAAACTCGTCTAACGTGGCGGCGAGCAGTCCGGTTTCGCCCTGGCGGACGATCTCGGGCAAAGCGCCCCGCTGCGTGGCCACCACGGGACGGCCGCAGGCGGCGGCTTCCATGGCTACCAGGGAGCTGGTTTCTTCGACTTGGGAAGGGAGCAAGACCGCCCGGCACCCCCGCAGGAGCTCGCGGCGCGCGGACGTGCTGGGCGCCGGCAGCCAGGTCACGTCTCCGCCCAACGCTGGCGCGATTTCGCGGCGAAAGTAGGCGACGTGCGCTGGAAAAGGATGCAGGCGGCCGGCCAGGACCAGCCGACTCCGCAGACGGCAGGCGGCGGCGATTGCCCAATGAGGCGCTTTTTCCGGGCAAATGCGCCCGAGGAATAAAAAATAGTCGCCCGTCTCGCGCTCGCTTGGCGTAAACCACTCCAAGTCGACGCCGTTGCCGATGTAGCCGAGGCAGCGTGGATGAGCGGCGTAATGGATCGACTGCGATCGGCTCACGAGTTGCAAATAAACATTTTCGGGCAGAGTGTCGAGAACGCCGGGCGGATATTGCGCGAGCGGCAGATGCAGCGTAAAAAGCACCGGTAGCCGCGTGCTCCCAGCCCGCCGGTACCAAGTGCCCCCTTGGTTGTGGACTAGATCATAGGCGTTGCGATCCAGTTCGGCCGAGGCCACCGCATTGTGCCGTTCGCCGAAGATGGCCTGCGCGGCATCGTGCACGACAATCTCTTCGCGCAACGGATGCGACCAATAGCCGCGATTAGTCGAGACGAGGCGCCCGGGCACGCGGCTGCCCGCGGCGGCAACGGTGGTCGTCTCCAGCCAGCGATACGCAGGCTGCGCGAACTCGCTCAATAGGGTTGCCAGCACTTGCTCGGTGCCGCCGCAAGAATCCGGCGTGATCTGGGTCAGCGCATAGGCCACATAAAGCACACGCAGCGGCTCAGACATACGATGGCCAAGCTTGAAAGGCGCGGCAAGGATCCGCGGCACAAATCGGCCAGCCCCATAACTCCCAAACCGCCCGCCCTGGCGCGGCCGGCCGCGAATAATCGTGCCGCGGCAACGGGCGGATGAACTCGGCGCCGCCGTCGAACGGGGCCAGCGTCGGCGCCTGTGATCGATAGCAGGCCAAGGCGCTGCGCTTGGCATAACGCGCGGCTGGCGCCAGCAGCCAGCGTCGCCAGCCGGCTCCAGCGGGCTGGAGATAGCGTACCTGCCCTTCCCTCGCGGAGTAGAGGCTGAACTCCCATAAGTCCACGCCGGAAAGCAAGCGCGCCGCTAGAAAATTGGCGGCATCATGATCGGGGTGCCCCCCTTCATAGGCCGGTGCCCAAACCCGCGTCGGACGCAGGCGCGCGGCGCGCGCGGCCAGCCAGTCGGCTGCCGCCGCCAAGTTACGAAACAATTCCTGGTCGGCGAAGGGCGCAAAGTGCAGTCGCGCCGGATCGAGGCCGAGGGCGGCGGCGGCGGCTCGCGCTTCCGATCGGCGTTGCCGGCGATAGGCGGCGCGATTGCCTCGAAAGTCCACGGCCCGAAAGCGCGCCGCGCGGGGCGCCCCGTCCGTCAGAATGCAGATATCCACCGCGGCGGGGTCGCCGCACGCGGCCAGCCAGCCGCCCAATCCCGCTGTTTCATCGTCGGGATGAGCGACGACGACTAGATCGCCCATAGTGGCGCAGATGCCAAATTCACCTAGGCTGTTTTATACTGCCCCGTGCCCGATCCCACGCTCGCCTACGTCCAAAGCCAGCAGCCGCGCTTTCTCGAAGAACTGCTTGAATTCCTGCGCATTCCCAGCATCAGCACGCTCCCGGAGCATCGCGGCGACGTGGACCGGGCGGCCGAATTCGTGCACCGGCAGATGCAGGCGGCGGGACTGGAAAACCACCGCATCATCAACGCCGCCGACGGGCATCCTTTGGTGTATTCGGATTGGCTGCACGCCGGCGATGCGCCCACCATCCTGTGCTACGGCCATTACGACGTACAGCCCCCCGACCCATTGGCGGAATGGCATAGCCTGCCCTTCGAGCCGGCCGTGCGCGGGGAGCAAATTTTTGCGCGCGGCGCCGCCGACGACAAAGGTCAGGTCTATGCGCAGATCAAGGCCGTCGAAGCTTGCCTTCGCGGCGGCGGCGGACTGCCGGTTAATGTGCGGTTCCTGATCGAAGGCGAGGAAGAAGTGGGGGGCACCGCTATCGACCGCTTTGTGCGCGAAAACGCCGCGGAGCTCCGTTCCAGCGCGGTGCTCGTCACCGACACCACGATGTTCGCCCCCGACATGCCGACCATCGTCGTCGGCCTGCGCGGCATGGTGTATACGGAAGTGCGGGTGCAAGCAGCGGCCAGCGACTTGCACTCCGGCCTCTACGGAGGCGTGGCGCCCAATCCGTTCGAGGCGCTGGCGCGCATCATTGCCGGCCTGAAGCAAGCCGATGGCAAGATCGCCGTTCCCGGCTTTTACGATCAAGTGCGCGTACCGTCGGTGGCGGAGCGATCGAGTTGGTCGCGGCTTGCCTTCAATGAAGAGGATTACCGCCGCGAGGAGGTGCGCGCCACGGCCCTGGTAGGCGAGGTCGGCTATTCGGCGCTCGAGCGCACCTGGGTGCGGCCTACTCTGGAGGTGCACGGCATGCCGGGCGGGTTTATCGGCCAGGGCGCCAAGACCGTCATCCCCGCCCGCGCTGGCGCCAAAATTAGCATGCGGCTGGTTCCCGACCAGAAGCCCGCCGATATTTTTGCCGCGTTCGAGCGGCAAGCGCAGGCGCTGGCGCCCAAGGGCGTGAGCGTAACGGTCACGCAGTTGAACACGGCCGATCCGGTGGTGGTCGATCCGGAAAACCACTTTGTGCAGGCGGCTTCGCTAGCCTTGCACGAGGTGTTTGGCAAGCCACCGGTCTTCGTGCGTTCGGGAGGCTCGATTCCCATCGTTGCCCTGTTTGCGGACGTTCTTCACGCGCCCACGGTGATGATGGGTTTCGCGCTGGCGGATTGCGGCGCGCACGCCCCCAACGAAAAGCTGCCCGTGGCCAATTACTATCGTGGCATCGCCAGCATCGTCCGCTTTTTCGCGCATGCCTCGCACAAACCGCAATAGGAAGCCTGGCGCCGCGGCGGGGGCGCTTAGCCTGGGGCTTCCGAGGGCAAACCGGCGGCCGGCACGGCGGCGACCGGCGCCTGGTGCTTGTACTGGAGCCGGTAGAGGCGCCAGTAGATGCCCCGGCGACGCAGCAGTTCCTGATGCGTGCCTTGCTCGCGCAGCACGCCCTTGTGCAGCACCAGGATCAGGTTGGCGCTCTGTATGGTGGAAAGGCGATGGGCGATCACAATGCTCGTGCGGCCGGCGACCATGCGCGCCAGCGCCTCGCGAATTTTCAGCTCGGTTTCCGTGTCCACGCTCGAGGTCGCCTCATCCAAGATCAAGAAGGGCGGATCGGAAGCCAGCGCGCGAGCGAAGCTGACCAGCTGCTTTTGTCCGGTGGAGAGCCCGGCGCCGCGCTCCCGCAACACGGTGTCGAGTCCTTCGGGCTGGGCATGCACGAAGTCGGCCAGATCGACCTGCTCGAGCGCCTGCCAAATCGCCGCCTCCGGCAAGCTCGCGTCTCCCAGGCGCACGTTATCGGCGATAGTGCCGCTGATCAAATAGGGATCCTGGAGAACCACGGCGAAGCGGCGCCGCAGCTCGTGCAGGTCGAGTTCGCGGATATCCACCCCGTCGAGCAAAATGCGGCCCTTCTGCACGTCGTAGAAGCGCAGCAACAAGCTGGTGATGGTGGTTTTGCCGGCACCGGTGTGGCCGACGATGGCCAGCGTGGTGCCCGCTTCGGCGACGAAGCTGACGTCGCGAAGCACCCAATTCTCGCCCGTGTAGGCAAACCACACGTGATCGAACTCGACGCACCCCACCCCCACCGGCATCGATACCGGCTGAGCGGGCGAGGCCAGCGTGACCGGCGCATCGAGCAGCTTGAAGATGCGCTCCGCGCCCGCCATCGCCGTCTGCAAAATGTTGTATTTGTCGCTCAGATCTTGAATGGGGCGGAAAAAGCGCTGCGCGTACTGGATGAACGCCACCACGATGCCGATCGTCAGCGTGCCGTGCAGCACGCGCAAGCCGCCGAACCACAGAATCATCGCCACGGCGAAGGTGCTGAGAATTTCCACCATGGGGTAATAGACGGCATAGGCGAAGACAGCGTCGGTCCAGGCGTTGCGGTGTTCGTCGTTAATGCCGCGGAACTCCTCGAAGGCCAGGCGCTCGCGGTTGAAGACCTGCACCACCGCCATGCCGGTGATGTGCTCTTGCAGGAACGTGTTGATGCGGGCGACCGCCAGCCGCACGCGACGGTAACTTTCTCGCACCGCCCGGCGAAAGACGCTGGTGCCGATGGCGATCAGGGGCACGACCGAGAGCGCCACCAGCGACAGCTTCCAGTTGAAGCGGAACATGATGATCACGATCAACACCAGCACGAAGCTGTCGTCGAAAAACGCCACCAGCGCCGAGGAGATCATGTCGTTGATGGTCTCGACGTCGTTGGTGACGCGCGTGACCAGCCGCCCCACCGGATTACGGTCGAAAAAGGCCACTTGCAGCCGCTGCAAGTGCGCGAACATGTCGCGGCGCAGATCGTACATCGAGTGCTGGCCGACCCATTGCATGGCATAGGTCTGGGCAAAATCGAGCCCGAAGCCGACGACCAGCATCAGCACGTAGATCATGCCGATGGCGGCGATGCCGCGAAAGGCATTGCTGGGCAAGAAGCGCGTCAGGAAGGAATGAGCGCCGGGCGCATGGCTAGGAAACAAGTATTGGTCGATGACGACCTTGTTCAGAAACGGCCCCACTACCTGCGTCACCGAATGGAGGACGGCGGCCAGAGTGGCGATCAAGACTTGCGGCAGGTAAGGGCGCACGTAGCCTAGCAGCCGGCGCATCAGGCGGCCGTCGTAAGCTTTGCCGAGGACTTCCTCTTCCGTTTGCGCCATGGGCGGGCAGGCTAGACCTTCTCCAGCTCCTCCTCCAATAGTTGTTTTTCGTAAAGCTCGGCGTAGGCGCCGCCCTGCCCGATCAGCTCGGCGTGGGTGCCACGCTCGACGATGGCTCCGTTTTCGAGCACGACGATGAGGTCGGCCCCGCGGATGGTGGAGATGCGGTGGCTGATCAGCAGCGTGGTGCGGCCGCGCATCACTTCCTGCAAGCGCTCCAGAATGCGCTCTTCGGTGAGAGTATCCACGCTGGAAAGCGAATCGTCGAGGATCAGGATCTTAGGATCGCGCAACACCGCCCGCGCCAGGGCGGTGCGCTGCTTCTGGCCGCCGGAAAGCGTCAGGCCGCGCTCGCCGACGCGCGTGTCGTAGCCGTCGGGAAAGTCGGCCACGTCTATGCTCAAGCTGGCCACGTCGGCGGCCCGTTCGATGCGTTCGTCGCCGGCATCGGGCGCGCCAAAGGCAATATTGGCGCGCAGCGTGTCGCTGAACAGAAACGACTCCTGCGGCACCAAGCCGATGGCGCGGCGCAAAACCTCGACTGGAAATCGCTCGAGCGGCTTGCCGTCGACCAGCACCATGCCCGGCGCGGCATCGTAGAGGCGCGGCAGCAGCGACGCCAGCGTGGACTTGCCCGCTCCCGTATGCCCGACCAGCGCCACCGTCCATCCAACGGGGACGTGCAGATTGACGTCGGTAAGCACCGGAGGCCCGCCCGGATACGCGAAGCTCAGATGACGGAACTCGATCTCGCCGCGGATCGAGGCCAGAGAAGGGTCGGTTTGCGGCCCGTCGGCGATCCCCGGCTGGCTGCGAAAAATCTCCTGGATGCGCTCGAGCGATGCCGATCCCCGCTGCACCAGGTTGATCACGAAGCCCAGCGCGATCATCGGGAATGACATCTGCATCATGTAAGCGTTAAAGGCCACGAAGCTGCCAAGCGAGATCTGGTGCTCCAGCACGGCGCGGCCGCCGAACCATAGCACGAGCACGAAGGCGATGCCGAGCAGCAGTTGCAGCACGGGGTCGAAGCTGCCCGATAGCTTCACCAGGCGCAGATTGCGGCGCACGTAGTCGGCATTCAGCCGCTCGAAAGCCTCGATCTCCTGCGGCTCGCGAGCGAAGGCCCGCACGACCCGCAGTCCGGAGAGGTTCTCCTCCACGCGCGTCGCCAGCGATGAAAACATCGCTTGGATACGCTCGAAACGGTCGTGAATTCGCTTGCCGAACCACTGCACGCTGAGCGAGATCGCCGGCGCGGGAATGAAGGCAATCAGGGTCAATCGCCAGTCGAGGCGCAGCAGGATCGCCAGCACCACCACCACCAGCACTACAGCATTGGCCGAGTACATGATCCCCGGCCCCAGCATGTTGCGCACCGCGCTGAGGTCGTTGGTCGAGCGCGCCATCAAGTCGCCAGTGCGGTTGCCTTGAAAAAACGACATCGACAGCTTCTCCAAGTGCCAGAGCAGGTCGTTGCGCAGGTCGTATTCGATGTCGCGCGAGGTGGTGATCAGAATCGAGCGCTGCCAATATTGCAGCAAGCCGCGCAGCAGGACGGCGGCAATCAGCAGCAGCGAGAACTCGGCCAGCTGGCCGCGGGCAAAACCGCGGCTCAGGCCATCGATTGCCAGCTTCAAGATGTACGGGATCGAGGTATAGACGGCGACGTTGACGACAAGGACAAGGAAACCGAGCACGTACTGCCGACGATAGCGTCGCAGGTAGGGAACCAGGGTGCGAAGGAGAGCGAAAGACATGTTCCCGCGGGCGGCGCGCGCGGCGAAAAATCTGCGAACACTGAATTATACCTGCCGCCGTCACGCGCCGTCGGTTCGTTTGCGAACCGTGGCGCGGATCTCGGCGCCCGCGGCGCGCGCGGCAGGGCGGCCGATCTCAGGGCTATGATGCCAATATGCGAGCCATCACCATCGTCGGCGGCGGACCGGCAGGCGCCATGGCCGCCGAGCTCCTGGCCGCGGCCGGCCGGGAGGTGACGCTCTATGACGAAAAACTCGCCTGGGAGAAGCCGTGCGGGGGCGGGCTGACCGACAAGGCGCTGCGCCGCTATCCGTTCCTGGCCGAAGCCGGCGCCCAGCGCCGCTGGATTGCCGACTGCGAGTTGATCGGCCGCGACGGCCGGCGCGTCGCCCTGCGGCTCGATCGCCCACTCGCCATCTGGCCGCGCCGCGAGCTCAATGGGCTCTTGCTGGAGCGCGCCCGCCGCGCCGGCGCCGCATTGATCCGCGATCGCGTCGTCGCTGTCGAACGACAGCCCGAGGCCGCAGGCTGGCGACTCAGGACCGCCGCCGGAGCGATGCAGCGCGCCGACTTCGTGCTGCTTGCCGCCGGAGCGCGCAATCCTTTTCGCGCCGCCTTCGCCCCCGGCTTCGGCTCCGCGGACTTCATGACCGCCCTGGGCTACTATGTCCCCGGCTGGAGCGAGCGGCTGCAAATCAAATTCGCCGCTGGCTTGAGCGGTTATATGTGGGTCTTTCCCCGCAACGATCACCTCTCGGCTGGCATCTGCGGCGCGGCCGCCGAACAGACTACCGCCACCCTCAGGCGCCGTCTCGAGGACTTTCTGGACGCCGAAGGAATCGCCTGGCGCGGCAGCCGCTTTTACGCCCATCTGCTGCCCGCACCGCGCCTGCAAACCCTGCGGATGCTGCGGTTCGGCGGCTCCGATTGGGCGCTGGCCGGCGATGCCGCGGGTTTCGTGGATCCGCTCACGGGCGAGGGCCTCTATTACGCTTTGCGCTCGGGCGAACTGCTGGCCGAAGCGTTGCTGGCCGGTCATCCCGAGCGCTACGAAGCGTCGCTGCGCGCCGACTTCGTGCCGGACCTGGAGTGGGCGGCGCGCATCGCCCCCCGTTTTTATCAAGGGAGCTTTCTGGGCGGCGCGGTCATCGACCGCATGCTGGGATTCACCGCCGCCAGCCGCCGCTTCCAGGCGCTGATGCGCGATCTCTTCGCTGGCTCGCAAGGCTACTTGGGCCTCAAACGCCGGCTTTACCGGCAATTGTTGCCGACGCTGGCCCAGGTCCTTGCGGCACGATGAGCGGCGACGTGAACCTCCTCCGCTCCCGCCAACTGCAGCAACGTGCCGAAGAGCTGCTGCCCGCCGGGGTCGATTCGCCGGTGCGCGCCTTTCGAGCCACCCAAGGCGAGCCGCGGTGGATCGCCCGCGGCGAGGGAGCGTACCTCTTCGACGTGGATGGGAACCGCTATCTCGACTATATCGGCTCCTGGGGAGCGATGTTGCTCGGTCACGCCGATCCAGACGTCAGCGCCGCCTTGCAAGCGGCCGTCGCTCGCGGCACCAGTTTTGGGCTCTCGTCACCGGACGAGTTGGCGTTGGCCGAGCGAGTCCACGAAGCCTATCCTCCAATCGAGATGCTGCGCTTCGTCAACTCCGGCACCGAAGCCACAATGTCCGCTATGCGCCTGGCGCGCGGCTTTACCGGACGCGAGGTGATTGTCAAGTTCGCGGGCGGCTATCACGGCCATGCCGACTCGCTGCTAGTCGAAGCCGGCTCCGGCTTGGCCACGTTTGGTGCCGCCAGCAGCGCTGGGGTTCCGTCCAGTTCGGTCGCCCAGACGTTGGTCCTGCCTTATAACGATCTCGCCGCGGCGGGTGCCGCTTTCGATCGCATCGGCAGCCAGATTGCCGCCGTGATCGTCGAGCCGGTGGCTGGCAACATGGGCTGCGTGCCACCGGCGCCAAACTTCCTCGCCGGTTTGCGCGCTCTGACCGCCACCTCCGGCGCGTTGCTGATTCTGGACGAGGTCATGACCGGTTGTCGCCTTGCCTACGGAGGCGCCACCGAACGCTTTGGCCTGCAAGCCGACCTTTTCACGCTCGGAAAAGTGATCGGCGGCGGACTTCCCGTTGGGGCCTTCGGCGGCCGCGCGGAGATCATGCGCCTGGTAAGCCCGCTCGGCCCGGTCTATCAGGCCGGCACCTTGGCAGGCAATCCTTTGGCGATGGCCGCTGGGTTGGCCACGCTGAACAAGCTGCGGGCCCGGCGCGGCGATTATGCCAATCTCGACCGGCTATCCGCCCGCCTCGCGGAAGGTTTGCAGGCCGCCGCCGACATCGCCGGCGCGGAAGCCCATGTCCAGCAGGTCGGCAGCATGTTCACGGTATTTTTTACCGACCGGCCGGTCACCAACTTTGCCACGGCGACAGCTTGCAATACGCGCGCTTTCGCGGTTTTTCATGGCGCACTGCTCGAACGCGGGGTGTTGCTGCCGCCTTCTCAATTCGAAGCGGCTTTCCTCGGCTTCGCCAGCGGGGAACGTGAATTGGAGCTGACTCTCGAAGCCGCTGCCCCCGCCTTCGAGGCCGTCGTCGCGGCACAGCGGAGCGCCGCCTGCTAGCTGTGTGGCGTTTCCATGTAGGCCATTTTTTTGATCATGGCCAACACCGCCTGCCGGTCCGATTCGTTGAGGGCCGATGCATAGCGGCGGATTTGCGTCAAAAACGTCAACGCTTCTTCGGTCAGCGCCGGAAGTCCGGCCTCGGCAGGGCCCGCCGGCTCGGCGAAGAAATTGGCCAAAGGCATTTCCAACGCACGGGCGATTTTGTTCAGGGTTTGCAGAGAAGGGGTGGTATGGCCGTTCTCGACGCGAGACAAGTAGCACCGCAACAGGCCAGTGCGCTGCTCGATGTCGCCCTGCGACAGGCCGCGCTGTAGGCGAAAATCCCGTATCCGTTCGCCAATTTTGCCAATGCGATTGGTGGTCAGCGCCATGCAAGTGCTCGGTATAAGCTTGCCGCCGGCTCCCAGCGAGGCTGCGCCGCCATGTTAACGAAATGTTTACCTTAGACGCAAGAGGAAAGTAGAAGAAGCCGGGGCTCTAGAGCGGCGAAGTGGCCGGCGGCGCGGCGTTCACGCTGGGGGTCGCATTGATTCCGTCCTTCAATTCCTTGCTGGGCTTAAAAAACGGAATTTTGCGCGCCGGTACGGGAACCTGATCGCCGGTCTTGGGGTTGCGCCCCATCCGCGCTTGCCGCTGGCGGGTGCGGAAGCTGCCAAAACCGCGAATTTCGATCTTGTCGCCGGCGCGCAGCGATTTGATGATGCTCGCGAAAATGGTCTCGACGATCACCTCGCTATCGCGGCGTGTCATGGCCACGGAACGGGACACTTCTTCGATCAGATCGGCTTTGGTCATGGGGGTAAAGCAGAACTGTAGCGCAGGGCGCGACTAGGAGCAATGGGCGTTTGTTTGGAGAGCCGGGCTAGGGGCGGCCGGCATGGGGCGGAGGCTCAGGCGGCCTTTTTGGGACGGCGGCGGGGGGCACGCTTGGCAGTCGCGGCCGGCGTGCGTCGCCGGCCGGCCCCTCCACGGGTGCCACGGGTGCTCTGCCCTGAGCGAGAACTAGGGGCAGCCGCTTTGCCGCGGCGACCTGTGCCCCGGCTCGCAGCCGGCGCTCGCCCGGTACGGGCCTTGGCCGTGCGCCTCGCCGCCGTCGGTTCAGCTTCGGCTTCCGCGGCCTCCGCACGGGCCGGGCGCGGCACAATTTGCATCCGGCGGCCAGCCGACGCCGGCTTGACCGGCGTGCGATGCTTGGCTATCGCTTCCACGGTCTCGGGGTAAACGATCTTGTGAAAGCGGCTGCCTGGCTTGTCGTCGTAAACCAATTCCAGGCCTTTTTCGTCGAAGATCTGAAAAAATTCCTCCCAGTCCACCTGGCTCAGGGCTTCCGCGTGCTGGGGATCGAATTCAAACCGCAGCATGCCGCCGGTGCGGTTGACCACCGCAGGGCAGGCACCGTGGTCCGCCGCCCAACGCTGGATTTCCTCATGGTCGCGAGTCGCGTGCGATGCCATATGCTGCGGCGCCCCCTGCGCCCCCTGCCTCCCTAACTAGACAGCGGCGAGCATCCAAAGGTTGCCGGCGCTCCCCCCAGCGGCGGCTAAGGGTTGGTATCGCCATTGCCGGCGCGCTTGAAGATCACCATTTCCTCGATGGTCGAGCGCGCGCCCGCAGGTGAGTGGCGATAGGCGTCGATGGTCTCCCGTTCTGCGCCGTGCAGCGCGGCTCGCAGACTCAGGCCGATCTTTTTCTCGGCGGGATTGAGCTTAATGATCTTGAACTCGTAGTCCCGGCCGACTTCGAGCGGCGCCCCCCCGGTCAGATCGGGGTTGATTTCGGAGTTGTGGCACAACCCCTCGATTCCCCCCTCCAATTCCACGAAAGCTCCGAATGAGGCCAGCCGCACGACTCGACCCGGCATGACATCGCCCAATTGCCGATGCTCGAAAAACGACTCCCAAGCGTCCGGCTCGAGCTGGCGAATGCCCAGCGACAAACGCCGATTTTCGGCGTCGATGCCCAGGATCTTGGCGCGCACCTTATCTCCCTTTTTCACCACCTCGGAGGGGTGCTTGATGCGCTTGGTCCAGGAAAAATCGCTGATGTGCACGAGACCGTCGATGCCATCCTCGATCTCGATGAAAGCGCCGAAATCGGTCAAGTTGCGAACCCGGCCCTCGACCACGGATCCGGGCGCATAGCGCTCATGCAGCGACTCCCAAGGGTTGGGCAGGGCCTGGCGCAGCGAAAGCGACATCCGGCGCTCGCCCGGGTTGACGTCCAGCACCACGGCCTCGATTTCGTCGCTGACATTGAGCAGTTTGCTGGGGTGCTTCGTGCGCTTGGACCACGACATTTCCGAGACGTGAATCAGCCCCTCGATGCCCTGCTCCAATTCGACGAAGCAGCCATAATCGGTGATGCTGACCACCTTGCCCCGCACTCGCGCGCCGAGGGGATAGCGCTCGGAGGCGTCCGACCAAGGATCGGGAACCAGCTGTTTAAATCCCAGCGAGACGCGCATCTTGGCACGGTCGAACTTGAGCACCTTGACGGTGATCTCATCTCCCGGCTGCACGATCTCGTTGGGGTGAGCGATCCGCCCCCAGGAGAGATCGCTGACATGCAGCAAGCCGTCGAGGCCGCCGACATCCACAAAAACCCCGTAGTCGGTGACGTTCTTGACCACGCCGGTGATGATGTCTCCCTCGTGCAGCGTCTCGAGCGTGCTGGTCCGCCGTTGCGCGACTTCTTCCTCGAGCACCACCTTGCGCGAGACCACCACGTTGCCGCGCTTTTTGTTGAGCTTGATCACCCGCACCCGCACCTCTTGGCCGAGGAAGGCATCGAGGTTGCGCGGCGGCCGCAGGTCCAGTTGCGAACCGGGCAGGAAGGCTTTTACGCCGATATCGCATGCCACGCCGCCCTTGATGCGCTCGACGATATGGCCGTGAATGATGGTGCCCTCGCGATGCGCTTGCTCGAGATCGTCCCAGAGGCGAAGGCGGACCGCTTTTTCATGGGAGAGCCGCAAGCCGCGCTCGCCCTCCTCCCGCTCGACGACGACATCGATAATGTCGCCGGGGCGCACGTGAGCCTGGCCGCCTGGATCGACGAACTCGCGCAGCGGCACGACGCCTTCCGATTTGCGGCCGACATCGACGACGACGTCTTCGCCGGCGATTTTAAGCACAGTGCCCTTCAGCACCTCGCCTTCGGCAGCTTGGGTTTGTTGTTCGTAGGAGTCGAGAAGTTGTTCGAAATCTTCCATGGAGGCAGCAGTTCACCCGCTGGCGGCGACGGGTGAACCTGTTAATAAAATTCTCGCGCCGTTTTCCCCGACTACGGAAGGAGAGTCCACGAGAAAACTCGCGCATCCGTCCCTGACCAGGCAATGCCCGGCCGCCGTCTGGCAAATCCGGCCAAGAACCACTTGGGGTGCGACGGAGACGACTCCATCGCCACGCGAAAGGGAGGACAGCGATCAACGGCGGAAGCGCATAACAATCATAGCGACTGCGCCCTCGCCTGTCAACGCGGGAACGGACCGCCGGCGCTGATCAATCGCGAGCTTGAAAGTTGCGGTCCCGCATGCGCCGCCGGAAGTCGTCCCCGTTGATATTGACCGTCTGGCACATCTCGAAGAGCCGCGAGCGGAGCCGCTCGCCGATGGCGCCGGTAAGCTCCTTTTGGCTCGGATCGCCGTCGTCGAGGTTGGTCGTCAAGATCGTGGTTAGCTCCCGGCTATAGCGTGCATTGAGAAGGTAGTGCAGGGTCTCCATCGCCCACTCGGTCGCTCGACCCACGCCCAAGTCGTCCAGCACGAGAACTTCGCATTCCAGGTAGGGCTGCAATAGGCCGGCTTCCGATTGCGGGTTGGAGGGATCGTAGGTGGCCTGAATGGATTTCAGCAGCTCGCGATAATCGGCGAAGCGGCCGGCCGCGCCCCGCTGTTCAATGAGCAGGCGCAAAATGCCCACCGCAAGATGCGTCTTGCCCACTCCGCAAGGCCCGATCAACAGCAATCCGGTGCGATCGGCGGGGTAGTTTTCCACAAAACGCCGCGCCTTGCGCAGCGCCCAATCCAGACTTTCGGAGGCGGCATAAGGGCGGGGGTCAAAGGCTTCCAGAGTACAGTGGCGGTAGCGGGGCGGAATCCCCGCCTGCTCCAGCAGACGTGCCACGCGCTTTTCCAGACGGCAATTGCAAGCCGCCACCCGGCTCGGGCTGCCGCTCTCGGAGGCGGCCAGCATCCGCCACCCCGTGTCATTGCAGATCGGGCAATCCGGAACCGGCGCCATGTTGATCTGCTGGCTCATAATCACGGGTGCCCGGCAGATTATACCTCGCACCACTGCGTAAACCAGGTGTAATAAGTGGCGTAGCCGCGCCAGGGCGCCAAATCGCGCCAGCGCCGGCGGATGGCGAGGGCCGTGGCCGGCCCGCGTAAACCATAGAGAGCGCCCACGCTCTTTTGCAACCCCACGTCGTCCGCGGGCAAGGCGTCGGTGCTCCCCATGCCGCGTAGCAGCACGTACTCGGCGGTCCACCGACCCACGCCGCGCAGCAGTTGCAAGCGCTCGAGTGCCACCTCGGCGGGAAGCGCGCTCCATTCGTGCTCCATCATGCCGCCTGCTGCCTCGGCGCGCGCTATGCCCAGCAGATAACTGGCTTTGCGCTCCGAGATCTGCAGCGGCCGCAGATCGGTGGGCACGAGTCGTGCCAGCCGCTCTGCGGGCGGAAAGCCGCGGTAAACCCGGCCCTCGTGCTCGACCATCACGCCGAAGTTCTCGAGCAGGCGGCGCTTCACCGTGGACGCAAAGTGAAAGTTGAGCTGTTGCTCGAGCACCGTGCTCACCAGGCACTCGTAGAGCGACGGGGCGCGAATGATCTTGAGGCCATGAAAGCGTTCCGCCAAATTGCGCAATACCGGATCGCGCGCGGCGATGCGGTAGTAGGCAGCTAGCCCGATCGGCGCCGAGACTATGTGCGCAACGCGCTTCCGCACTTCGTCGCGCTCGGCGGCGCTCAGGTCGCCGGGGATGGTCTTCACTTCAAGGCGCGGCCGATCGACGGTGCCTTGGTTCGCGATCAGGGCCAAGATGGGCCGTGACGGCAACGCCAGCAGCCGCCGGTATTGGCGCCCCTGGCGATAATCGAGATAGGGAATAAAACCCAAATGGGCCGCGGCGCGCGGCGGCTGGCAGACGAACCGCAGCGACAACTCGAAGTCAAACGGCGCCTCGACCTCCACGCGTAGCATAACGCTCGAAGATAGCACCCCGACTCGCTCGCTCCCATACCTGTGCGAGCGGCAGCGCTGGGGATTCGACAACTGCGGCACGGGCGGCTGGCTGGGGCGCCTCTGGAATTTCCCCTCCGATCTTGTGAAGTCATGGAGCATCGGGCGAGTGTCAATGCGCCAGCTACATCCTTGTAACTTCCGCGCCTGTCGGCTCTGGTTCGTTCGTGCTCGGTGCATCAGTTTCCCCGGCCGCGGGCAGCGGCACTAAAACGGCGCTCCGGGACGCGTGATTGAAGAGTTGCGGCGCTTTTTCCGCAGCCGCTTGCACATTTTGTCGACAATTTTGCAAAGTGATCGCATCTGTTTGGCCAGACCGCGACTAACCGTTGTACGCGAGCCCCGAAACGGCATAAGATGCAGGCATTCAGTTGGGAGCGGCGCCGCTTTCGGCTTGATCGGTTGCGTTATGGTCGAGACTCGCTTTTTGATTTCTGCGACGCGGCTCGAAACCGCGATGTTGCGCGGCGCGGTTGCGGCGCTTGCGGATATGGGATGGCGGCCCGCACTGCGCGAGGCGGAGCGGGCGTTTTTCCGATGCGCCGGCCTCGAAGGTCGCGAAGAGCGGCTGGATGATGCCTTGGCCGCGGAGCGGGAACGGGGCGGCGCCTTGGCTTCCCTTCCCTCGCGGCGCTCCCACCTGCGCCGGGCAATCGCGGCGGAAATACTTTTCCGCGACGACGAAGTCTTTTACGTCATCACCAAGCCGGAGGGAAGGGCGTTTTGGATGCCGCCCGCGGACCCCGCCGAGGAAGCACAGCCTGAAGTTGAAATTGGCGTGATCTCGGCACGGCCAAGCGGCTTGGGCGATCGATTGCAGCAGTTCGGCGAGGACTTGCGCAACGCATGCGCGGCGGCGGCCGGGGGCGGCGAGCTTCCACGCCTCGAGTGGCGCAAGGATTTGCCGCATACCCCGCGGCTGGCCGCGCTGCTGGCCGCCGAAAACGCGGGCGGGCCGGCCGATTTCTGCCCGACGCGCTTGGGTCTCGTGGAACTGGAATACGGCCGCAAGCTCGCCTCGCCCTTGCCACGCCAAATCTTGAACGACCTGGTGCGCGCCGGCTTCGGCCGGGAACAAGATTTGGCTTTTCTCGCCAAGGCGGACCCGGAAATGCTGCGCGAAGCTTTGGACGAGCTGAAGGAACTGGGCCTGGTCGAAAACGAGTACCTGCTCGAGTGCAAGCAGGATCGTCACCCCTTGTTGCGCGCCAAGAGCCGGCGCCAGTTGGAAGCACCGGAACTGGCGGAATTGCAGTGTCCGGTCTGCCGCGGCTCCTTCGCCGGCGAAATCGTGACCACCGTGTATTCGGCCTCGGCGGCCGCGAAAGACGTCCGCGCTCAATCGCAATGGCTGCGTATCTGGCTGACGGATCGGCTGACGCAATGGGGGGTGCCGCTGGGCTCAATCCTGTGGCGGCGGCCGGAGGGCGGCCAAGAGGGCGACGTGCTGGCAGAGTATCTAGGCCAGCTTTGGCTCTTCGCCGTCAAGGACGGCGACTTCACCGCCGACGACAGCTACGCGCTCAACTATCGCCGCGTGCGCTGCCGCGCGAATCGCGTCGTGCTCCTCACCACCGGCGCCATCGGCCATGAGGCGCGCCGCCTGTTGGACGAGGCGCTGCGGGACGAACAAGGCGCGGGCGGCGCGGAGCGCTTGGTTTACGTCGAGGGCTTGGGAGCGGCGCCGCGGCGCATCGAGGAGGCCTTGGCGGCAGCCGCCCTAGCCTACGCGCGCCATCGGCTGGGTCCCATCGAAGAAATCGCGGGCCACGATTTGGGCGGTCTGCTGCGCCTGCGGTTCAGCGCCGCCGCCGCCGCGAGCGCGCCAGCGAGCCACAATCCCCTGGCGAGCGTGCCGAAACTGGCGCTGCCGGCCGGCGCCACCGCCTAGGCGCGTGGGCTTCCGCCCCGGCTGACTCGTGTCTTGATTTCGATCGGCGTGCCGGCAAAACCAAACGCGCGGCGGAGCTGATTCTCTAGAAATCGCCGGTAGGAAAAGTGCGGCGGCCGCGCCTTGTCCACGAAGAGCACGAACGTGGGCGGCGCGGCGTGAGCCTGGGTCATGTAATAGATTTTCAGGCGGTGCGCTTGAGGAACCCGGGCGCGGTCGAAATCCACCGTCGCCAGAAAGCGGTTCAGCTCGGCCGTGGCCACGCGGCGGCGGCGCTCGGCCAGCACCTGGCCGATAGCGGCATACAGCTGCCCCAAGCCGCTGCCCTCGGCGGCGCTGATGAAAACCATCGGCGCATAGGCCAGGAACTTCAGGCGGTCGCGAGCGGTGCGCTCGAAATCGCCGCGCCGGACGCCGGCGCGGCGCGCCATATCCCACTTGTTCACCACCAGGATGCAGGATTTGCCGCCCTCGCTGGCATAGCCGGCGATGGTCGCGTCCAGCGCCACCACCCCTTCGCTGGCGTCGAGCATCACCAGCGCCAAATCGGAGCGGCGCAGATGTTGGCGCGCCATCACGACGCTCAATTTCTCCGCCATGAGCTTGGTTTTGCCCTTGCGGCGAATGCCCGCGGTGTCGACCAGGCGCAGGCGCCGGCCCTGCCGCTCGACGATCGCATCCACGGCATCGCGCG
Source organism: Terriglobales bacterium (assembly GCA_050746125.1). Classification (GTDB taxonomy): domain Bacteria; phylum Acidobacteriota; class Terriglobia; order Terriglobales; family SCQP01; genus JAJPKR01. The sequence continues at coordinate 30,587 of JBOGKX010000202.1, forward strand.
TGGTGCCGGGAATCGCCGCGACTAGCGCCCGCTCTTCGCCGGTGAGGCGATTGAGTAACGTGGACTTGCCGACGTTGGGACGGCCGATGATGGCAATGCTCGGTATGGCGGGCGCAGCCTCGGCTTCACCCTCGCCGGCAGCCACCGGCGGCGGCTCCGGCTCGCCCCCCGGGGCCGGTATTTGCGCGCGGAGCCAATCGAGCGCATCATCCAGGCCACGGCCATGTTCGGCGCTGACGGGAAACACCGGCGAGATGCCAAGTTCGTGGTAGATCCCGATCTCCGCCTCTTGCCGCTCGCCCTCGATCTTGTTGACCAATAACGCAACCGGCTTGCCCGTCTTGATCAGCAGCCGAGCCAGTTGGCGGTCGGGCGCGGCGGGCTCGGCGCGGCCATCCACGACCATCAAGACGGCGCCGGCCTCCGCCAGCGCCCGGCGCGCTTGGCTAAAAATCGCTGCGGGAATCTGATCCGGATCGTCGGGCACGATTCCGCCGGTATCGACCAACTCGAACTCGCTGCCGCGCCACTCGGCTCGGCCGTAGATGCGGTCGCGGGTGATGCCCGGCTCGTCGCCGACAATAGCCCGGCGGCTGCCCGTCAGCCGGTTGAACAGGGTGGACTTGCCGACGTTGGGGCGGCCGACGATGGCCGCCAGAAAAGGCGATGGCACCGCTAGGAGGCGACTTTCGCCAACTGCGCCTCGTCCACGTCAAAGTTCGAATAGACGTGCTGGACGTCGTCGTGATCCTCGACGGCCTCGAGCAGCTTGATCAACTGCTCCGCTTCCCGGCCTTCGAGCCGGACGTAATTCTGCGGGATCATCGCCACTTCGGCCACGTCGGGCGACAGATTCTTCGCCCTTAGCGCGGCAACCACCGCCTCGAACGCCTCCGGTGGCGTGATGACCTCCCAATTCGAGCCGTCATCTCGCAGATCCTCGGCGCCGGCATCGAGTACCAGGCTCATCAGCTCGTCTTCGCCGATTTTCTTCTTGTCGATGCTGATCGAACCCAGCTTGCGGAACATCCAGGCCACGCTGCCGGCCTCGCCCAAATTGCCGGCGTTTTTCGAGATCAGGTGCCGCATTTCGCTGATGGTGCGGTTGCGGTTGTCGGTGGTGATCTGAATCAGCAGGGCCACGCCGCCGGGACCGTAGCCTTCGAGCGTCAGCTCTTCGTACTGGGCGCCGGGCAGCTCGCCCGTGCCGCGCTGGATCGCCCGTTTGATGTTGTCGGCGGGCATGTTCTCCGTCTTGGCGGCCAAAACGGCGGTGCGCAAGCGCGGATTGGAGTCGGCGTCGCCGCCGCCGGCGCGGGCGGCGATGGTGATTTCCTTGATCAGGCGAGTGAAGATTTTGCCGCGGCGGGCGTCGGTGGCGGCCTTTTTATGCTTGATCGTCGCCCATTTTGAGTGGCCAGACATAGGACAAAAAATTATAGCATTCGCCCCTTTGCGGGCAAAAAAAGGGCGGCCCGGCGGGCCGCCCTCGCCACGTAATCGTGGCGCAACCAAGGCCTTGCGCTTAGAAGCTGAAGCGAATGCCGCCCTGGAAGGCGCGCGGAATGCCGGCGGCGAAGACGCCGGTATTCAGCCCGAATTTGCGCACGCTCGCGCCGGGCGCCGTGTTGGTGATCGATCCGGCGAGCCCATAGTCCGTGGGGCCGGCAGGCGACATGCCGGTGCTGAGGGCACCGATCATGCTGTCGCCGGGCGGATCGTAATTGCCCACGTTGAAGAGATTGAAAACCTCGACCTGCGGGCTGATGGTAAAGTGTTCGGTGATCTTGAAGTCCTTCGCGAGGCGTAGGTCGGTATCCATGAACGAATCCGGCTTCAACTGCCCGGGAACGACATTCGCGTTGATATAGGGCATAACGAAGCCGAGTTGCTGCAATTGCGATTGCGTAGCGATGCCGGCGGCTACCAAAGCCTGAGCCGCCGGAGTTTCGGTAGTAGCGTAGGTTCCGTTGTAATTGTTGATGAGCGCCTGAAGTTGCGCGCCAGAGGCGATGCTGCGATTGTAGGCACCGACGTTGCTGCCCGGTACGATGTCGCTGGTCGTACCGTCGCCTGTCCAGTCAGTGCGGAAAATCTCGCCCTGACTGGCGCCCGAATCATTCAAAACCGGCGTAATCGGCATGCCGGTGGTGAAGTGGTTGACCGTCGAGAGAACGAACCCGGCGGGAAGATTGAACACGCCGCCAATGCTGAGCTGGCTCGTCCGGTCGTAGCCTTCCGGCCCGTAAAAGCGGCCCGGGTTGTCGTTGTCACGCGCTCCGGGACCAAAAGCTTGATCGAACTGATTGGCGTTCAGGCGGCCGAACGCGTAGGAGACGGTCAGCGCGCTCGAGTGCAACAACCGCAGCATTTGCCCACGCCGCAAGGTCAATTGCGTTTGCAGCGCGCGGTAGTTCGACCGCCCCAGGTTGCGGTAAACGTTCATAACCCCAAAGTTCGGATTGCGACCGCCGAAAACGTAGCTGGGCGACCCGATGGTCGAGTTTTCGCCCCCGCCCAGGGCCGTGCCGGCCGAGTTGCCGTTCATCAGCTCGCCCTGAATCATGTCGGCGGTAATGGTGTTGCCTTTCGGGTCCGGCGTACCGATGGCTTTCAGCATGTTGTCAATGGTCGCAATCGTATTTGCACCGGTAGCGACGCCCAGATCAGTTGCCGTTCCATTAACCGCCGAAACGGCAGCCGCCTGGTTCAGGTATCGTGCGGCGCCCACATTGTTGATGTCTTGAATTTCGAGAAGGTCATGCCCTTGGCTGCTGACGTAGTTGGCCGAGACTACGACTCCGGGCGCGAATTGATGCTCGACCCCGAAATTCATCTGAATTGAATAGGGCGTGCGATAGGTGTTATCGAAGAACGGGGCGCCGGTGGAGTTCGTGCTCGGCGCGTTCAACCCGCCGCCGGCCAAGATCGCCGCATTGTTCGGATTCGTCAGGCCGACCACGGGCAAAGCCTTAAAGCCGTTCTGCCAGGCCTGCTGCGCTGATACCAGGCCAGGGGCCAAGGTTCCAATGCTGTTTGTCTTGTTGTCCTGGCTCGAATTGCAGAAATAGAGGCACGACGAGCCCGTGGCATCCATCAGCGGATTGCCGGCATAAAAGGCGCCATATTGCAGGGCGATCGCGCTGCTGATCAAATCGGCACGCTCGAACAGCACGTTGTTCCAGATGTCGTTCTGGTAGTACATGCCGGCGCCGAATCGGATCGCCGTGGTGCCATGGCCGGTCGGGTCCCAGGAAATGCCAATGGTCGGCGACCAGTTGTTGGGCACCTTGGCCGGCTCTGCCAATTGCGGGAAAGCGCCGGCGATGAGCGTCGGCATGGTCAAGTCGGTATTGATTTCGCCCGGGTCCCGCTCGAAGTGCACGCCGTAGTTCACCGTCAGGTTCGGCCGCGCCTTCCAACTATCCGTGATGTAGAAAGATTTGCGCGGGTTCAGCACGCCGCCATAGGGGTCGCCGTGCAGCGGGATGTTGGAGAAATAGCCGAGGCCGTTGCCGAAAATCACGAAACTGTCGGGGGCATAGCTCAGCGGATCGCCAGGATTGGCACTGCCCACGGGCCCCTTCGAGAAGTGGCCATAGCCCACCGGCGCAAGTCCGAAGAACGAGGCATAGACCACGTTGGCGATGTGGTTGTACTCGAAGCCATACCGCACCGTGTGGTTGCCGGCGAAGAAGCTGCCGTCGTATTTGTACTCGTCGGTGAACTGGAAAGTGTGCTGCGGAGCGAGATCGTTCGGACCGAAAATCTCGCCGGTATCCCGAAAATGCATGCCGACCTGAAATGCGGGCACGCCCGCGACCGGATTCGAGACGATATGGTTTTCGAAGCCGACGTGCCCATAGCGGAAGGAGTTGGTGACGCGCGAGGTGCTCCACTCAGCGGCGATCTCATGCGTATTGGTCACGTCCTCGTTTTGATAGGGGGACAGGGACGTGCCGCCGACCACGGAAGGCGGGATGAGCAGGTCGTCAAAGTGGGTGAAATAGTAAAAGACGCGCAAAGAGGGCGTGACCTGCCAATCGAGGCGCCCGTCGGCGTCCCTTTCGAATCCTGGCGTCGAGAACACGCCGTTGTAGGTGGAGAAGTCCGGCATGTTGACGGCGGAACTTGCGTCGCGATAGTTGCGCTCGCCGTTGACGAACCAATACAGGTGGTTCTTCCAGAAGGGCCCGCCAAAAGACAAGCCGTCCTGATTCTGCTTGAACGGCGGCGCGGGCTGGCCCAGCACCGGGTTGGCGGCGAAGCGCTTGCTGCGATAGTAGGCGAAGCCGTCGCCGTGCACTTGGTTGCTGCCGGAACGAGTGATGATATTCACCTGCCCGGAGTTGCCGATATCCGAGGAGGTGTCGCCGGAGGACTGGCTGACCTGAAATTCTTGAATCGAACCTTGGCTCAGGTTGGTGACAACCGTTCCGACCGTCTGATCCGTAATGTCAATTCCATTGACATTGACTTCCGTCGTGCGCCCTTCGGCACCCTGCACGGATAGTCCCGCGAAGCCGTTCTTGGTGGGGTCGAAGTTGCCGCCGTCAATCATCTGCACGCCAGGCTGGAGTTGCGCCAGATCGAGGAAGTTGCGGCCGATCTGCGGCAAATTCTGGATCTGCTGTTGGCCGACCACGCCGCTGATAGTAGCGGTGGTCGTATCTACCTGCACGCCGGTGGCAGCACCGGTGACTTCCACGGTGGTCGCGCCTTGGCCCAGCTTGAGGGCGACCGGCTGATTCATAACCTGACCAACTTGAACGATCACGCCCTGCTTTACGGCAGGAAAACCCTTGGCCTCGATCGTGACCACGTAGCCCCCCGGCCGCAAATCGGGAAAGGAGTACTCGCCGCTGGCGCTCGTCGTGACCGTCAGATGGACGTTGGTGCTGGCTTGATCCAGATGAACAACGGCGTTGGGGATCACCGCGCCGCTTGGGTCGGTCACCGTCCCCGTGATTGTGCCCGTCGTGTTGGTCTGCGCAAAGCACAACCCCGCGCACGCCACAAAAAGCCAAATCAACCCCAAGCAGCGAAAACGAAAGTTGACCATTTGACGTCCTCTCTTAGGTCTTGAGTCTGCGCGCACACACGCCACCACGCGTAGCTGGTTTTAGCACGTCGTGAGCCAAATGCTCAAGAACAATCTGCCACAAAGGCTTAGCTTCCCGGCACCTGGGCGCAAAATCCAAAATTTGGAAACCGTCGGCCCCGTCGTTATGGAAAAGCTCGGCAACTAACTTACCGGTCGGTCAGCCACGGCTGGCCTCCTTTGGGAAACAGCTAACAAGATCAGAGGAGCGACGATTAGCGGCCACGGGGATCCCTGGGCGCCCCAGCAGTTCGACCCCTTGGAAGACGTTTTTGAGCGAACCCGCGCGGCCCACATGCACGGAACAATAACGGGCCAGCCGCGTATTCTAGGACAGAAAAACCCTCATGCGATCGGATCTCCTAGCCGCACTGCGCTTTTTCCGCCGCGAGCCGGCACTCGCGGCGTTGATTGTGCTGACTTTGGCCCTGGGCATTGCCGCCAACGCCGCAATCTTTTCCGTGGTCAACGGCGTGCTCCTCGAGCCGCTCGGCTATCGCCAGCCGGCACAACTGGTGGCGCTGCAAGAGACGATTCCCAAGATTGCCAAGCTCTACCCGATGATCCCCGTCAACGCGCCCGCCTATCTGGCCTGGCAGCGGCAATCGCGATCCTTCGCGGGTATCGCGTTAATAAATCCACGCGAGATGAACCTGACCGGGGCCGGGGAACCGGCGCTCCTGGACGCGGCTTCGGTTACGCCCAATTTGTTTCGCGTGCTCGGCGTCGGACCCAGCTTGGGCCGCGATTTTTTGCCTGATGCCAATCAAGCCGGCCACGATCATGAGGCGATCCTGACTCATGGACTATGGCGCGATCGCTTTCACTCTGATGCCGGAATCATCGGCCGCGCCATTTCCCTCGATGGCAATCCCTATGTCGTGGCGGGAGTCCTGCCGCCGTCATTTCGCTTTCCCAAGGGCACGGAGCTGAGCCTCGTCACCTTGGGAACGAACGTGCAAATCTTTGTCCCCCGCGTCTTTAACAAAGATGAGTTGACCGACGGCGGCGATTTCAACTATGCCGCCATCGGGCGCCTCAAGCCGGGCGTGACGCCGGCGCAAGCGCTAGCGGAACTGAACGTGATACAAGCCGGCGTCAGCCGCGCCTTCCCGGGCATGGGCGAGGTGCGGGCGGTGGTCGAGCCGTTGCGCGACATGATCGTCGGACCGGCTCGCCGCGGCCTGTGGCTTTTGTTGGCGGCGGTGCTGGCGCTGCTGCTGATCGTGTGCGTCAATCTGGCCAATTTGCTCTTGGCGCGCGCCACCGGCCGGCGGCGGGAGACGGCAATTCGCGGCGCCTTGGGAGCCGGTCCCGGGCGGCTGTTGCGGCAGGCGCTGACGGAAACGATCTTGCTCGCCTTGGCGGGCGGCGCCATCGGCTTGCTGCTAGCCCACGTCGCCTTGGCCTTGTTGCTGCGCGCCGCGCCCGCCGGTCTGCCGCGGCTCGATGAAATTCGGCTCGACGGCCCCGTGCTTTGGTTTACCTTTGGCCTTTCGCTGTTGGCCGGCTTGTTGGCGGGTGTGCTGCCCGCCTGGCGCATGGCCGGCGCCGACCCGCAAGAGGCGCTGCGTACCGGTGGGGCGCGGACAGGCGAAGGCGCCGGCGGCCGCCGCGCTCGCGAGGCGCTGGTGGGCTTCGAAACGGCGCTGACGGCGGTGTTGCTGATCGTCGCCGGCCTCTTGTTGGCGAGCTTCTCGCGTCTGATCAACATGCCGAAGGGCTTCGCCACCTCCAACATTCTGACCGTCCAGTTGAACTTGCCGACAACGCGCTACACGCAGGGCGCGCAACGGCAGGAATTTTGGCGCCGCGCCTTGGCCGCCACCGCCGTCCTGCCAGGAGTGCACGCCAGCACGATGATCTCCGACCTGCCTTTGAGCGGCAATGACAACGTCAACCCCATTACCGTCCCCGGCGACACTCGCCCAATCCCGGAGCAGCCACTTGCCAACCGGCGCCAGATCAGCCCCGGGTACTTTCGCATGCTGGGCATTCCGCTTCTCTCCGGCCGCGAATTGACCGCAGCCGACAAGGGCAAGCCGGTCGCGGTCATCTCGGCCAGCGCGGCGCGCGCGGCCTGGCCGGACCGCAATGCGGTCGGTCAGCTCTTTCGACGCGGCGATCCACACGACACCCCCACCCAAGTCGTCGGGGTGGTGGCCAACACGCGCGGCATCACGCTGCTCGATCCGCCCGGCCTGATGGTTTATGTCCCCTACTCCGGCAACAGCACCGGCGCCCTGCTGCTAAAGACTTCCCTGCCCCCAGATTCCCTTGCGCCCGAGGTGCGCCGCGCCATTTGGAACATCGACTCCAGCTTGCCCGTGCCGGCGATGGAATCGATGGGGCAAATCGTGGCGGAATCGGTCGCGCCGCGCCGCTTCCAGATGATCTTGGTGCTGCTGTTTGCCGGCGCCGCGCTGCTGCTGGCCTGCCTGGGGATCTATGGCGTGGTCTCGTACTCGGTGGCCCGCCGCCGGCAAGAAATTGGCGTGCGCGTGGCGTTGGGCGCGCGCCCGGGCGACCTGCATCGCATGATCCTTCGGCAGGGCATGGCCCCGGTCGCCATCGGGCTGGTGATCGGCGTGGCCGGCGCGCTCGCGCTGGGCCGCGGCCTCGCCAGCTTGCTCTTTGAAGTGCGGCCGAGCGACCCGACTACCTTGGCCAGCGTGGTAATCGTGCTGGCGGCGGTGGCAGTGGCGGCTTGTTGGGCGCCGGCCCATCGCGCCGCGCACGCCGAGCCAACCCGGGCGCTGCGCGTCGAATGAGCGCGCCGCGGTTAAAAAAAGGCAAACGCGATCTGGCATTCGGCCGCGCACATTCGAAAACCATCAATGGGTGATCACCAGATGCAGCGAGCTGAGCAGCGTCCAGTTGGCGCGCTGGTAGGCGATCAAGGCTTCTTGATAACTTACGTTGGCGTTGAGCAGCGTCTCCTGCGTCTGGCTGAGCTGCACCTGCGCTTGCAAGAGCTCGAAAATCGTGGTGGTTCCCAGCTGATATTTTTGCTGTTCGGCGGCCACGTTTTTCTCGGAAAGATCGCGGGCCAACGTCGCCGACTTCACCTCCGCCGCCGCCATCCGCACCTGCGTGTCGGCTAGTCGCACGTCCTGAATGATTTGCTGCCGCTGCTGCCGCTCGTTGTAGCGGTCGTGCTTGACCGCCACCAGCGCGTCAGTGAGGTGGGCGGTGTTAGCGCTATTGCGGATGGGCAGCGTCAGTTGCAGGGAGAAGCCATAGTAGGGAAAGCCGAAGCCGAACAACTGCCGCATGGAGTCGCTGAAGCCGCCGGGCACGAAGGTGGTCGGCCCGCTGCCCAGCGAGCTGCTGACCGGGATCTGATTGCCGCCCAGGCCGCTCGATCCATACGTGCCGGTGAGGTCCAATTCCGGCAACAGCGAGTTATGCGCCATGCGCACGCCGAGATCGTCGGCGGCCAGCTGCCGCTCGGCGGCGCTCAGCTCGGGACGGCGGCGCAAGGCCTCGGCGATGGCGTCGTTGACGGCCGGCAGGTTGGGCTCGGCCGGTAGCTGCGCCGGGTCGTCCTCGAGCACGATATCGAGATCGCGGGTTGAAGCCTGGAGATCGGCCCCGATCAAGCGGCGAAACTGATCCAGCTGCTGTTGATACGCGGCTTGTGCTTGCAACACCTGCACTTGGTCGGTGGCGATTTGGGTCTGATCCTGGTAAATGTCTTCCTTCGGCAGGGCGCCCAACTTCAGGGCGTGCTCGTCGCGCTGATATTGCTTTTGCGCCAGCTCGAGCGCCTGCTGGCGGACGGTGATGCTGTCGCGCGCCTGCACCGTATTCCAATACTGATTCGCGGCGCTGACCAAGAGATTGGCGACTTGCGCATCGGTCTGATCGGTGGTGACCATCAGCGCGATGCGCGCCTGTTGCAGCGGCCCGCTTTGCAGCTGAAACCCGCGATTCTGCAGCAGTGGCATGCCGATGCTGAAATTCAAGCCGGTCGCATAGCTGGGATTGAAAAAGGCGAAGGCGTTGTTGCTGGAGCTGCGGTCGGAGCTGAAGCCGACTTGCACGGTCTGGCCACTGGGCAAGCTCTCTTGGAAGTTCAAGCTACCGCTTTGCGACAGGCTGTTCAGCGTGGCCGCGCCGCTGATCTGCGAGTACTGCGGCGCTACCGTGCGCCGGCCTCCGAAGCTCGCCGCTAGCGAGGGATCGAAGGGGGCGCGCGCCGCGATCACGCCCGCGCTCGCGCTGGCCACGCTCAGTTGGGCAATGTGCACTTGGGTGTCGTTGGCCAGCACCAACTGCAGGTAGTCGCGCAGCCGCAACTGCAGCTTGCCGTCGTGAATGTAGCCCTGCAAGCCGCGAATCGGCTCGATCTGCGGCGACGGCTGGCGAAAAGGACGAATGAATTGCCCCCAGGCCGGCGCCGCGCCGAAGGCGAGCACCGCGGCCGCGAGGCCCCAGCAGCGAAAACGAGGAATGAGCATCGTGAGCCATCGCACCCCGCGCTTCGCCATCTATTCGTACCGAAGCGCTTCAATGGGATCGACGCGCGAAGCCTTGCGCGCCGGATAAATGCCGAATATCACCCCCACCGCCACCGACACGCCGAAGGCCACCACGATCGAGGAACTGGTGACGATGGTGGTCCACTGCGCGGCGGCGGCAATCGTCCAGGAGAGCAGGTAACCGAAGATGATGCCTAAGATTCCTCCCGAGAGCGAGATCAATACCGCCTCGGTGAGGAACTGGCGCAGGATATCACCGCGGCGCGCCCCGATGGCGCGGCGGACCCCGATCTCGCGCGTCCGCTCCAAGACCGTGGCCAGCACGATATTCATGATGCCGATGCCGCCCACCAGCAGGGAAATCGCGGCGATCGCCACCATGACGAAGGTGAAGATCCGCTGCGTTTGCTGTTGCTGCGCCAGCAGGTCGGCGGGTACGACGACGGTGAAATCCTGGGCGTTGTGGTGCGTGGAGTTCAAGATGGCGGTGACCACCTTGGCGGTTGCGACGCTATCCACGCCGTTTTTCAAGCTCAGGTCCACGCCGTCGAGGTCGTCCTTGAGGCTGAAGCTGGCGTCCCAAAACCGGTAGTCGAACGTATTGAGGGGAATGTAAACCGCGTTGTTCCAGTCGTGCGAGGCTGGACCCGCGCCGCCCCCCGACCCGCCGCCCGAAAACTGCTCCCCAAGCACGCCGATGACCCGCAGCCAGGTGTCGTTGACCTTGATGTACTTGCCCACCGCCGCGCCATAGCCGAGCAAGCTGACCTTGGCGCCCAGGCCAAGGACGCATACCGGAGCGCTGGCGGCTTCGTCGAGCGCATCGAAAAAGCGGCCCTCCTGCGGAATTAGGTGGTGAATCGCGGCGTAGGCGGGTAAGACCCCGTATAGATCCGGCACGTCGTGGGCCGGCTGCGGCAGCACCTTGCTGGGATGCAGCTCGCGCCGCGGCGAAATCTGATCGATGCCGGCGACGTTGTCTTCGAGAATGCGCACGTCGCGCTCGGTGAGGCCCGGCGAGATGCGACGGCGCTGCTGCATCTCTTGCTGGCTGGTGGCGGGCAGCGACTCGATCAGCAGGTTGCGCACGCCCAGCCGCTCGATGAACTGCAGCGACTCTTGCTTGGCGCCGGCGCCGATCGCCAGCATCCCGATCACGGCGCCGACGCCGAAGATCATGCCCAAGGCGGTGAGCAGCGTGCGCGTCTTCTGGGAGCGGAGATTGTCCGCGGCCAGCCGCAGATCGCCCAAATAGCGGCTCCAAATCGGCAAACGGCGGCGGGGCGGCGCGGAGGTGGTGGCGGAAGTGCTCATGGGCGGAACCGTGGTCGTGGCGACATCGTGGTTGGCGGCCTACCGGCGCCGCCGCGCGCCGGGAACCGCTTGCATGGCCCCCGCCGGCTTGGGCCCGGGCGCGGCCGCGGCGGTCTGCTCGGGATTGGCCAGGGCGATGACATCGTCCTGCGCCAGGCCCTGCACCACGACTTGGCTCTCGCTCTGGCGCACGATCTGGATCGGATGGCGGCTGAACTGACCGTGGTCGAATAGGTAAACGTAATTTTGCCCGTCGCCGCTGAAGACCGCTTGCGCCGGCACCCACAAGACGTCGTGCAAACGGTCGGTGATCAGTTGCACGTTGGCGCTCATGCCGGGATGCAACTGGCTCGAGGGCTGATCGAGGCCGATGGTACAGACCACGTGGCGGTCCCAAGGAGGCCCGCTCACCCCGCCCATGTATTTCACCTTGCCGGCAAAGGTCTGGCCGGGCAAGCCGACAAACTCGATGCGCGCCGGCTGGCCGACATTCAAATGGCCGCGGTCGAGTTCGTTGATGTTGGCCAGCACCTGCCAGTCCGTGGTGGCGGGAATCTCGGCAATCAGCATGCCCGGACGCGTCGTGTCGCCGACCTGATAGGGGGGCAACTGCATGCCGGGATAGAACATGTTGGTGCTGTTGTTGGTCTTGATGTCCACGTAACCGCCGTGGGTGGCGCGCAGCGTCATGGCGGCGATATTGCGGCGGGCGGTCTGGGCATCCACCTGCGCTTTGCGCAGGGCTGCCTCCTGGATGGCAATGGCGGCGCGGCTGGTGGCTTGCTGGCTGGCCAAATCACTTTGGAGTTGTCGTAGGTGATCTTGGGCGGCGCGCAGATTGAGATTGTTGGTCTGAGCGTCGATGGCGGCCAAGATGGGATTCTTGCGCACCTGCAATTGCGCGCGGCGCACGTCGTAGCGCGCTTTGATGAGGGCGTAGCGGTTCTCTTCCTCGGCGGCGGCGGCGGTGGCGCGCGCCTGGATGACTTGCTGCTCGGCGATTTGCAGCGCCGCTTGCGCCTGCTTCAGGTTGTACTCCTGCACCGAGGTGTCGAAGGCCACGATTACATCGCCCGGCTTGACCAGCGAGCCGGGCTTGGCCAAGGAAGTAATGCTCAGTTGACCGCCCGCCACCATGGGCGCATTCAGCAGTTCCGAGTTGCCGCCCTCCAACGTGCCCTGCGCGAACACCCTCAGCGTGACATCGCCGCGCTTGACCTCGGCCACCGGAACTCCGCCGGTGGGACCGCCACCGATGTCCCGATAAAGCCGCCAACCGAACCACACGAGCAGGGCGGCGATGCCGGCCAGGATGAGATATCGCAGCGCCACCCGCCAGGGTTGGCGGCGCGGCCGCGCCGGCGGGGTGAGCAGCGGGGCTGGAGCGACACTGGTCACTGCCTCGCCTTTCGCTGCATGCGTTTGCCTTGCGTGGGATCGGCGAGGGCCACGCGCGTGCCTTCCGCAATGCCGGTGATAGCTACGGCATCGGGATTGCGCGCCAGCACCTTCACCGGCGCCGGCCGGAAACTCCCGCCATCTTGCACATAAACGATCGCCTTGCCGTCGCGCGTAAAGAGCGCCTGCACCGGGATGCTGATCGCATCGGGCAGTCGCTTGACGACGATATCGAGCGTTCCGTTCATACCCGGGCGCAGGCTCGGCGGAACGCGCGCCAACTGCCCGTAGGCCTTGAACGCTTGTTTGGGCGGAAAGCCGCCATCCATGTCCGCTTCCGCCAGCGGCGAGATGGAAGCGAGGCGGCCGCGAAAGGTGGCCTCCGGCAAGGCGTCAAGGTGCACTCGCACCGCTTGCCCGACGCTCACCTGCCCGCGGTCCACCTCTTCCAAGCTACCCTCCATTTGCAAGGTGGACAGATCCGGAACCTCGGCAATGGTGGCGCCCGGCCAGGCGGCATCGCCGACCTTGAACGGCTTGGCGTTCATCCAGCCTTGAGAGCGGTTCATCATGTACGTCACGACGCCGGGACTTGGCGTGCGCAGTTCCATGTGGGCGAGATAGGTACGGTCTAGATTGACGTCGAACTGCGCCTTGGCGAGCTCCCGCTGCGCCGAGGCAATCTTGGCCTGGCTGGATTTTTCATCCAAATTGACCTTGGCCTGCTCGACGCGCAGCCCCTCTTCCGCGGTCGCCAAATCAATCCCCGCCTCCTCGCCGGCGATCTCGCCCAAGATGGATTGCTTGGTGACGTTGAGTTTGGCCGCCTCGACATGGGTCTGATCCGTGGCCACATCGAGCTTATCTTGCTCGGCGGTGATGTTGGCTTGCGCGCGCGCCTGATCGAGCGTCGCTTGCGCTTGCTGCATCACGGCCATCTTTTCCCCTAAATCTTGCCGCGCCGTAGTGGGATCGAACTTAACCACCACGTCGCCGCCATTCACCTGGCTGCCGGGCGGCGCCAGCCAGACGATGGTCAGGTTGTGAATGCGAGGCGCCACGATGGGCACCGAGTGCAGCGCCGCCAAGGAGCCGCGCGCCCGCACCACGACCAGGAACTCCCCCTTCTGGGCGGCGGCGGTCGCGATGGATCCGGATGCGACACCGCGCGCGCGAACACTCAGGCCGGCAACCAGCAGGGCCACGGCCGCCAGCGCCGCGAGCGGGAAACCAAAGCGGCTGGTTGACTCAGCTCGGCCCCGCAACAGCCTCACTGCGTCGCCTCCGTATTGGCGACGGCAATGCGTTGGCCCGCGGCGAGGCCCGACGTGACGACAATGTTGTGCGCGTCGAATTCTCCCAATTCGACTCGTTGCTCGCGACGCGAGCCATCACCGGCGATCTTTGTCACGTACGCGGCACCGTTGCGGAAATGAATCGCGCCGCGCGGCACGAGCAGTTCTTTTTGGCCCGTGGCGACTTCCAAATCGATGGCGGCGGAAAGGTCGGGCATGATGCGCGGGTCGTTTTGATCGAGATGGAATAGCGCCGTATAGCTGTGCACGGGGCTATCGAAAGGCGCGGTAGCCACTGGACTGACTGACAGGAACCGGGCGGTGAATTGCGCCTTCGGATATGCGTCTAGATGGACAATGGCCGGCAAGCCGGCGCTGAGCAATCCGCCGTCGGCCTCGCTGATGGCCGCTTGCACTTCCATTTGTGACGGATCGAAGATGCGCATCAGCGATCTCCCACCCCACATCTGGTCGCCTTCTTGGGGGACTGCAAAGGTACCGTTCTGCCAACTTGCCACCAGCGCCACCATGCCCGAGAGCGGCGCCCGCACCACCATCTGTTCGACGGCGGTCTTGGCCCGCATGTATTCCCGATATTGCTGATCGCGCTGCAGCTCGAGAATCTTAAGCGCGGAGGCGTCGGCGATATCGTGTTGGCGGTTGGAGATCTTCAGGCTGGCTATCTGGGCGGTAGCGTCGTCAACGTTGACCTGGTCGGTTTCGGCATCGATCGTGCTCAGGATCGGCGCCTTGCGCAGCTCCAGTCTCGCCTTGCCCAGCGCCGCTTCCGCCGCCTGGAGCGCGGACGCGCGCTGCTCGGCGGCGCTGCGGTTTTGCGCCATCTTGTCTTGCACCTGATGACTCAGGTCGTCGTATTGCGCCAGCGCATCTTGCTCGTTTTGCAGTTCCACGGTCTCGTCGAAGCGCACCAAAACGTCGCCCTTTCGAACCGAGGCGCCGTTGGCAATAATGTAGGTGAGGGTCAGATCGCCGCCTGAGTGGCGGAAGCGCGGCACGCGAACCGTGAACGAGTGCGCCGCCATCGTCTGCCCGGTGGCGCGCACAAGCCGCACCAGGCGCCCCGAGCGCACCGTGGCCAGGTCGGATCCCGACGTGGCCGCCACCGGCGATGCGTTCCCTTGGGCCGCGACTGTACGGCAGCCGATCCCGCTCAACGCCGCGGCCAGCACCACGCCCAAAACAGTTTTGACACCTGGTGCCCGCAAGCGACTCCCCAATGTCTTAAACGTAATCATCGCGGGAATAGCTACAGCAAATTATTTTCGCATTCCCCGACTGTAGAATTCGTTGACTCTGACTCCCTGCTTTGGACACCGCGGAGAATCGCACGGTGGCATGCAATGTGTTTTTTGATACCCATTTTGGGCCTTAACTTCGCTACTTTGATGCGACAATTTCCCCTTTCGTGGGGCAAGATGCGGCAATTCATCCTCGCTTCGCTGCTGATCATCCTGCTCATGGCGCCTCTAGCCGCGCGGCAGAGCGCCCGCCATGCAGCATTCGGCGACCCCAACCTCTGGGATTGGGCGCCGAGTCGCGCTTATCACGTTGAGACCTATCGGCTTAAGCTCCAATTCGACGAGCCGAAAGGCGAGGTCTTCGGCGACGAAATCATAACCGTAGCGCCATTTGCCTCCGGATTCCGGACATTTTACCTCGACAGCTCCGAATTGAAGATCGAATCGGTAAAATTGCTGACATCCGGCGGCGCGACGACAAGCTTGCCGTTCCGTCAAGCCGACCCAAAACTTTGGATCACGCTGGACCGGCCTTACGAGCGTGGCACAAGCCTTCGCGTCGAGATCGTCTATCACGGGTTCCCGCGCACCGGACTGTTCTTCGTCAACCCGAACCCGGCCTACTCCCGCTGGCCGCGCGAGGTGTGGTCGCAGGGGGAGAGCGAGTTCAACCATTTTTGGTTCCCCTGCTGGGATCATCCCAACGACAAAGCGGCGAGCGAGACGATCACCACCGTGCCCGAGTCGCAGAGCGTGGTGTCGAATGGGCGACTGGTAAGCGTCACCCATTCTCACGGCGAAGCGACGTACGACTGGGTAGAGCCGATACCACACAGTTCGTACTTGATCTCGATTGCGGTCGGGCCGTGGCGCAAGGTTAGCCAGCGCTTCGACAACAAGCCGGTCGACATCTACGTCCCGGACAGTGTGGACGCCGCCACGGCGCTTCGCGCCTTCGGCTCGACCCCCGATGCCATGGGCTTCTACTCGCGCCTCTTCGGCGTTGACTACCCCTATGAAAAATATGCCCAGACGGCGGTGCACAACTTCACCGCCGGCGGCATGGAGAACATCAGCGCCACGACGCAAACCGATCTGGCCCTGCATGGCGAGCGCGCCGATGCCGACTATCCCAGTTGGCCGTTGATGGCGCACGAACTCGCGCACCAATGGTTCGGCGACTTGGTGACCACCCGCGACTGGTCCAATCTTTGGCTGAATGAGGGATTCGCGACTTTCCTAGCCAACCTCTACACGCAACATCGCGAAGGCGATGATGCCTATCGTTTCGCCGTCTGGCAGGATCAGCGGCAGGCGCGAGCCGAAGACGACCACGACTATAGCCGGCCCATCGTGGATCGGCATTTTACGTTCCCCGAGCAGATGTTCGACGCCACGACTTACTCCAAAGGCGGCGCCGTGCTGGATATGCTGCGATACGTGCTGGATGGGGCGGCGGTTTCGCATCCCGCCACGCCGAGCGAGCCGCTGTTTCGCGCCCTGCACGCCTATTTGCTCGCCCATCGCGCCGGCAACGTGGATACGCACGACCTGATGGAAGCGCTGCGGCAAACGACGGGCCGCAACTTGGACTGGTTCTTTCATGAGTGGGCGTTTCGGCCCGGTTACCCGCGATACCAAGTCGCGGCGCGCTACGAGCCCGCGCGGCGTATCGAGGCGGTTACGATTCGCCAAACGCAGGCGGCAGACGATCTGACTCCGATCTTCGACATGCCGATCGAATTGGCGTTTCATGGCGCCAACGGCGAGACCCAAGCGGTGACGATTCGCGACCAGCAACGCGAGCAAGAGTTCGACCTGTCGTTGCCGTTCGCTCCGGCTTGGATGGCCTTCGACCCAAATGGCCACATTTATAAGGCACTCGACTACCAACCGCCGACGCCGGAGCTTGCCGCCCAGGCGGAAGACGATCCGGCGATGATGAGCCGGCTGTGGGCGACGCGGCAATTGGCGCGGCGGGGCGCCGCCGCCGAGCCGGCGCTGGCGGCGGTACTGGCCCACGACGCGTTCTATGGCGTGCGGGTGGCGGCCGCGGCGGGACTGGGCGAGGTGGGCGGAGAGGCGGCGCCGGGCGCGCTACTGGCAGCACTTGGCCAGCCCGATAGCCGCGTGCGAGCGGCGGCGGTGCGGGCACTGGCCCGGCAAGCCGGCCAGGCGGAGGTTTACGCAGCGCTGCTGCGTGTCCTTAAAAGCGACCCCAGCTACGCGGCCGAAGCCGCCGCTGCCGCCGCGCTCGGGGCAAGCGGCAATCCGGCGGCTCTCGATGTGCTGCGAGCCGAGATCGCAGCGCGTCCCGAGCTGCACGTCTGGGCGGGCGTGGTCCGGGGCTTGGCGGCTAGCAAGGACCCGCGCGCCGCCGCTGTCTTGATGGCGCAGGCCGAGCCGGGCGTACCCGAGCCGGTGCGCATCAGCGCGCTGCGCGCCCTGCCGGCGATGAAGGCGAGTTGGGTCGGCCCGCTCCGCGCCCAGCTTGTGGTGGTAATTGCCGCCGCGCTGGCCGACCCTTTCGGCGATACGCGAGACGCCGGCGAGTACGCGGCGGCTGCCTTGCGGCTGGCGCGTTTCCGGCCTTACCTCGAGACGCAAGCGGCCAGCGCCGCCGAGCCGCAGCAGCAAGAAAACGCGCGGGAATACTTGAAACTTTTCGAGAACAAAAACTAATAACCGCGCCGTCGGCGCGGTCGGAAATTAGGAGCGAAATGCGACGGGCATTGGCGGGCACGATCTGTTTCTTCTTGGCCGGAATCCTGGTTCCGAAGGTCAAGGCGCAGCGGCCGGATCCGGTGGCCGGACTGGAGCGGCACGCGGGCTTTATTCCCTTTTACTGGAACGCGCGCGAGGGCAAGTTGATATTCGCGCTTTCCCCCGAGCGATTGCGCCAGCCCTTCCTTCTTTTCACCGGACTGGGCAGTGGCGTTGGCTCGCTCACGATGTTCGCCGATCGCTCCACCGTGGGCAGCGCCGCCGTGTGCCGGTTCGAGCGGGTGGGACCGCGGCTGCTGGTGATCGCCGAAAACCAGCATTTTCGCGCCGCCAATGGCAACGACGATCTCAAGGCATCCGTGGCGGCGAGCTTCCCGACCGCAGTGTTGGCTTCGCTCCCGATCGAGGGCGAAACGGAAGGCGAGTTGCTGGTGGACGCCAACCCGCTGGTGGTGCGCGACGCCTTCGATCTGATCCGCCAATTGCAGTCGCCGGCGCGGGTGGTCAACGGCAGCGTCCAGCGTGCCGCGAACACGGGCGCAAGTTGGCGGCTCGACTTGACGCGCAGCGCGGTGGCCATGGCCCACACCCGCGCCTTCCCCGGCAATACCGAGACCGAGGCGCTTTTGACCTTCACCTCCGAGCGGCCGGGGGCGGACGCGCTGCGCCAGATGGCCGACAGCTCGGCGCTGACCGTGCGCGAGCACCAGTCCTTCGTGGCCTTGCCGCCGGCCGGGTATGAGCCGCGCGCCTACGATCCCCGCGTCGGTTTCCTGAGCGAGAGCTTCGAAGACTTTTCGCAGCCGTTCAACCGACCTTTAGTGCGGCAAGCGATCTTGCGGTGGCGGCTGCAGAAAAAGGATCCTAGCGCGGCGTTGAGCGAGCCGGTGCGGCCGATCACGTTTTACCTCGATCCGGCGATCCCGGATCCGATGCGCTCGGCCATTCGCCGCGGCGCCTTGTGGTGGAACCAGGCATTCGAGCAGGCGGGATTCAAGGACGCGCTGCGCATCGCCGACCTGCCGCCGGGCGCCGATCCGCTCGATTTCCGCTACCCGACAATCCAGTGGACCAACCGCAGTGGCCGCGGCTGGTCGGTGGGCATGGCGCAAGCCGACCCGCGCACGGGCGAGATCTTGCATGCCGTCGTGCAGCTCGATTCCTTCCGCATGAGGACCGTGCACAACTATTGGGACGCACTGGGGCCGGCCGGCGGACGCGGCGCCGCCGCAAGCGGCGATGGCGCGGCCTTCGACTTTTTCGCGCCGCTCGACAGCCTAGATCCGGCGATCTCCGAAGAGCAGCTGATGCTGAATCGCCTGGCGCTGCTGGCTTGCCACGAGATGGGCCACGTGCTGGGCCTTCAGCACAATTTCATTGCCAGCACCTTCGGGCGCGGCTCGGTGATGGATTATTACGCTCCGCGGGTGAGCATACGGGCCGACGGCACGCCCGACCTCGCCGACGCCTACATGCAGGGCGTGGGCAGCTATGACCGCTTCGCCATCGAGTGGGGCTACTCGACCGGCGCGGCGGGGGCTTCGGCGGCGGCGGAACGGCAGCGTCTGAACGCGCTCGTGGAGGCGGCGCGGCGCCGCGGAATCGTCTGGGGCAACAGCCAGGACGCGCGTTGGAATGCCTATGACGATGGAGCGGACCCGGTGAGCTGGCTGGCGCACGTCGAGCCGGTGCGGGACGCGCTCTTGCACCGCTATGGCGCTTCCCTGCTGCGCCCCGGCGAGTCCACGGCCGATCTCTCGGCGCGGTTTGCGCTCGTCTACCTGTTTCACCAGTACGCCCTGCGCGCTGCGCTGAACACCATCGGCGGTGCGGAAGTTCCGCCATCGGCGGCCGGCGATGGCCAAGTGCCGGTGCAGGTCTGGCCCGCCGCCCAGCAGCGGCGTGCCCTCAGCCTGGAACTGGCGGCGCTGGCGCCGGACGAGCTGCGCATCCCCCCCGGATTGTGGCGCTGGTTGGGACCGCAAAATGACGAGGATTCGGTGGCGCAGGCGGAGCGCTATAGGTCCTCGGCCGGCTATCTGCTCAGCCCGTTCGATGCCGCCCGCTCGGTGGCGGAGATCGTCGTGGACGGTCTACTCGACCCGCATCGGCTGGAGCGGCTGCTGAGCGAACGGCAGGAAGATGCCGCCGCGCTGCCGGCCGCGACGGTCGTCCAGCAATTGGTGCAGGCGGCGTTTGCCGCCTCGCCACGGCTCCCGGACGCCAGCTTAGCTTTCGTCGTCCAGACGCGGGTGGCGGAGGGCTTGATGGATTTGGAGGTCAACGATGCGGCCACGCCCGAGGTGCGGGGGCTGGCCTGGCAGGGCGTGGCGCGCGTGGCGGCGCGTTTACCGGAACTGGCGGCGGGCGAGCCGCAAATCCGCGCGCTACAGCGGGAAATGACGCTGTTCCTCGCCAATCCCCGCCAGAACGCGCCGCATCTCCACCCTTCCGGCGCGCCGCCGGGACCGCCGGTGTAGCGACTAGCGCAGGCCGGACCAGGTCTCGCAGATGACGATGGAGTTACCGGGATTGGCGGGATCGAATTTGACCTCGGCGGGCAGGCCGGGCAGGCAGCCTTTGGGGCGAATCAACGACAGCAAGGGAGCGATCTCTTGCGAGGCCTCGTATTGTACGCCGCGGACGGTGTAGCGATAAACGACGATACGCTGCAGCTTCCCGGCGCCGTCCTTTGCGCGTGCCTGGGCACCATACGCGGGAACGTCGTCGAGCACGTCCACAATCTCGCCCGAGGTCAAGCGGCCGACCAGATTGACCCGCACGCGGCGCTGCCGCTCCCGTTCGGCTTCATCCGGGCGGCCGCGAAACCGCAGCCAGGCCGCCGCCGCGCCGATCGCGACCACACCGCTTCCCCCGGCCAGGGCGGCCACGCCCCACCGCGATTGCAAAAGCTGATCCCATTGCCAATACGCCGCCATCGCCTAGGCTGACACCACGTTTTCCAGCGTGCCGATCCCCTCAATCGTAACCTGAACCCGATCACCCGGGGCTAGGGGGCCGACGCCGGCCGGCGTGCCGGTGGCGATGACGTCGCCCGCCTCTAGGGTCATCACCGCGGTGACGGCGGCCAGGATACGCTCCAGGGAAAACAGGAAGTCGGCGGTGTTGCCGCTCTGGCGCAGTTGGCCGTTGACACGGCATTCGACGGTTAAGCCGTCCCACGGCCGGGGGCCGGGCTTGGGCTCGGTTTCAACCCAAGGGCCGATCGGGCAAAACGTGTCGAAGCCCTTGGCGCGGGCCCACTGGCTGTCCTTTTTTTGCAGATCGCGGGCGGTGACGTCGTTCAGGCAGGTGAAACCGAAGATATAGGGCAGCGGCGACTCGTCTTCACGCAAGGCGCGGCAGCGCTTGCCCATCACCACCGCCAACTCGCCTTCGTGCTCCACCTGGCGCGAAAGCGGCGGCAGGAGGACGGCGCCGCCGGCGGCAAGCAGCGCCGAGGGGGGCTTCAAGAAGAGCAGTGGCTCGGGCGGCGGCGCATTGCCCAATTCGCGGGCATGCTCGGCGTAGTTGCGGCCCACGCAGACGATCTTGGTCGCCGTGCAGGGAGGCAACAAGTCGAGGGCGTCGAGCGGCAACCGCTCGATCGTTTCGTGACGGCACGCCTGGAAGGGCGAGCCGGAATGAATCCTGACTACGTCCCCCTCGAGATGCCCCCAAGCCGGCTGTCCGTCTTGCAGAAAACGAACCCAACGCATTAAAACAGCCTAGCAGCAGCGGGCTACTTCGCGATGGGGATGATCCGCACCGAGGAGCCGAAGCGCTTGTAGTTCTTGAACTGGATCACCAACTTGACGTGGGAGTCGCCGAGCATGGCGTCCGTGCTGGTGTAGACCGGAAACCAGTGCTGCTTGTCGATCAGCTGGCGGTAGGTCGTGAACGGCAGGAAGGTGTTGGTGGGCTGGCCATGCTTGTCAAACTCGTCCGGCACCGCCTTGCCCTCGCTCTTGACGACTTGCAGGTAGTGGTCGTCCACCCAAATCGTGCCGGCGAAATAGCGCTCCCCCTTCTTGATCTGCTTGGGGCGCACGGAGAAGCGGTAGGCGGTCAGCTCGTCGAGCTTTTCGTGATCGAGGTACTTGATGTCATAGTCGGCGAGATTTTGGATGGCGACGGCGTACATGTCCATGTTGAAGAAATCGTCGATATCTTCCTCGGTCACGAGGACGTCGCGCAGGGTGGGTTGCGGGCACCAGGTGCAGGTGATTTGCCGCTGGCCGTCGGGGGTGAAATTGATGTCGTTGGTCTGTTCGTAGGACTGACCGATGGGGTTGCCGTCCTCATCCACCAATTGCATGTTGATGGATTCCGTGTAGGTATAGCTGTGCTTGAGCAGCTGCCGTGTCATCGCCTCGTTGGCGGCGAATTTCTGGATGATCGCGGGAATCTGCGCCGCGGGCGGATCCGGCAGGCGCACCGCCGGCGGCGGCGGCACGGGTATGGCCGGGGGCGTGATCGGCGTCGGCCCCATGCGCACCTGCGCCCACCCCGCCTGCGCCGCGCAAGCCAACAGCGCCAGCACCACCCAACACCCCGCGCCTCGCACGCCAAATCTCATGGATAGTTCCCCTTGCCTTCGATTCTATCGCCCACCTCGCCGCGGCCTCGCAAGGACCAGCACGGGTGGGGGCAGGCTCTCGGTGATTCTGCGTACCCACTTGCGGCGCGCACTGCACTAGAATCGTAAGCACAATGTCGCGTTCCGCCCGATTGAGTTTCCTTGTCGCCCTGGCCCTCTTGGCCGCCGTGCCGGGCTGGGCCAAACACGCGGAGTACATACGTCCGATCGTGCAAAACGAGCCTGCCGGCGGCCTCAGCCAAGTGGTCGTCATCAACCTGGTGGGGCCGATCTCGATCGACACCGAACCGACCGACCAGGTGGGCATTCAAATTTTGATCCATGGCGGCGGCATGGATCAGGTCTTCGCGCAGACGCTGGCGCAGCAGTTGCAGTTTAAGATCGAGCGGATCGGTTCGCAGTTGCGCATCACCGGCGAATATCCCACCGATCATTTTCGCGATTACGGCTATCCGCGCATGAAGAGCGTTCTCGGCATCCACGGCACGGATAACAACGTGTACCAAGGCAAGGCGGTGCGCATCCGCCATGTCGGCAACAAAAAGTCGGTCGAGCTGTGGGCGGAAATTCGGCTGCGCTTGCCGAGTTCGCTGGGTCTCGTAATCCGAAACATCTATGGCGACGTCAATCTGCGCGGTAGCGATGCAGGAACGGCCGGCACGGGCGCCTTCGACGGCTTTACCGACGTGGGCGACTTTTTGATCCACAATCCGCGCTGGCGCGACATGAAGCTTGAAAGCGACTACGGGGCTATCAAGTTCCTCGACGGCTTCGGCGCGGTCAAGGATATTCAGGTCAAGACCGATTTCGGCGGCACGTATTTCTATTTGCGCCCCGGCGCCAGCGGCAAGATTTTGGCGCAAAAAGATCTGGGATTTCTGCACAACGATTTCACCAATGCCGTCTTTTCCAAGGAAGGCGACGAGCACGTGATGGTTTTAGGCGACGGCCACGGCACGGTCGTCCACGTGGACATGAACGTCGGCAGCCTGCATTTGGAGAAGGCGCCGTAGGCGACGCGCGCGCCGCAACGGATTTTTGGAGGTTTGCTTGAGAACAGAGTTTCCTTTGAAGACGCTGCTCATCGCCGTTTGCCTGGCATTGGTTCCCGCCGGTTTAGCCGCCCAGCAGCAACAAACGCAAGCCGGCGCCACGGCGGTTCCTCCCTTGGCCGCTCCGCCGGCGCCGTTGGCGCCCGCGGCCGAAGCTGCCGCGGGACCGGCGCTGCCGCCAGCGCTGGCGCCCAACCCCAATGCGCTGCGCCTATACGTGGAAAACCTGCAAGGGCCGGATGCCAGCCAAATCGCCGGCTTGATCGAGCAGAATCTGTTCGAATCCAAGCAGGTGGTGGTCACCGAAAACGTCAGCAACGCCAATTTGGTCCTCAAGGGCACGATTTACCGGCGGCTGATCCCGCAACGAGCCGTCGCCAAGACGCGCCGGCGGCCTCGCCATGGCGCATCGGCAACTCGGCGCGCGACGGCGGGACTGCCAGAGCCGGACGATAACGGCGTTACTTTCGTCAATCCGAAGACCATTCCGGATGCCAATTCGCCCACCGACGGCGCGATGGTCGACGGCGCGATGGCGGCCGACAGCGGCGGCAATTCGTACGATTCCGGTCAGGAATACGAGAGCCAAGAGTTGTTATCGCTCGGCAACTTGGCCAACCCCGGCATATCCGACCTCGGCAAATATCAATACCGGCTCGATCTGGAGCTCGTGGACCCCAACGGCGACTTGATCTGGATCAGCAGCCGCGGCCTGAACGGCCCGAGCTTCTCCTCCGCTAACGACGCGGTCGAAGCCAGTCTCCAGCCGATGCTCAAGCTGCTGGAAAAGACGACGAAGAATTCCGGCGCCGCCAGCCAGCCGGCCAGCCATTAGCGGCGGACTTCCGCCGTGGCCCGCGCCTGCAACCCATTCCTGAACAAGGCCGTTTGGACGCGTCAAGGACCACCCCATGACCGATTGGGCGCGTCTCAACTCGTATGTAAGTACCTATGGCAGAAGACGATAGCCGCAGCCGCGGCATCGTCTCGGCGCGCACTGCAATGGTCTCCTCCCCCGATGGGGGGATGCGAATTCTAGAATTCGTTGCATGGCGAATGCGGCACAGGCACCGCAGTACGGTAAAGAGGACATGGCACCGGGGCTGCGAGGAACCCCCACTTATGTAGGATTGCGGTATTTCGGCGAGAGTTGCCCGAGGCCAACTTTCTTGTAGTGCTGCGTGGGCGCAAAAGGCAATGCGGGCGGGCGGTGCGCGGTAGGATGGGGGGCCATGGACGCCAAACCGCGACATCGCCGACCCGGCCCTCGTTCTTTTTGGCAGCAACACTCGCTGAGCCTGGTCACCGCGGCGATTCTGATCTCCTGGATCGTACTTTATTCGCTGAGCAGCCCGGCCACGCACTTGGGATCGTTTTTCGGCAACGCCATCGCCGATTGGACGGGCACGCTGGTCATGATCTTGGCGACCAAATATCTTTACGAGAAAGGCTCGGCGGAGAGCCGCCGCCCGACGCCGCGGGAGATTCCGCCGCTCGAGAACTGGTTGCGCGAACACTCGCTTAGCCTTTTTCTCCTATTTACCGGCATCGCCTGGGTGGCCGTTTATGTGCACATGAATTCCGAGGCGCGCTGGGGGCAGGTGGTGGGCAATATCGTCTCTGAGTGGACGCAGATCTTCGGCGTGCTGTTCATGACCAAGAAGTTGCGCGAGCTGCACTCCAAGGAGTCGGCCTAGGACGAGCCGGCTCGGCGCCGCGAGCGGTCGTTATCGTTCGATTTCGACGAGCGCGAGCGCCTTGGGCGCCAGAGTCAACGTCAGCAGCGGGCGAGCCGGATCCAAAGCGCGAATGGCGGGCGGCGGCAGGGCGGCGGCGCGGCGCAGCGCGGCGATCTGCTGGCGCGTGGGCGTGGCCGGGCTGCCCATCGCCCGCCAGGCGGGCAACGCCGAGCCGTGGCGCGGATCCACCACAGAAATCAGGGCGCGGCTGCCGGCGGCCATGCCGGAAAACTCCAGGGTGATGGAGCGTGGCGCGCCGGCGCCGTAGGCGGGCGCATAGTTCCAGACCGCGACCGCGAGCGAACCATCGGCGCGGCGGGTGGCGAGGACGGAATCGGAAGCGGCCGGCAGGCGCACGTCGCCCAGGCGGTGCAACAGCGCGAAGGCGTAAAAGACAGGCTTGGGAATGTGATCCTCGGCAATCAGCCCGAAGCCGCCGTAGAACGGCTGCTTCACGATGCCCTGCTCCTCGAAGACGTCGGAGAAGGTCCAATACGACATCATCGCCGTCAGGCCATCGCACGCGCGGATGGTCTCGGCCAGCCACGGCCCCATGAAAGCTGAATCGGTGACCGCCGGTTCATTTTTGTAGCTGGCGTTGTATTCGCTAAAGATGATGGGCAGGCGCGGATAGGGGGAGGCGAGCACTTCATCGTGCACCTTGCGCACCGCCTTGGCGACCATGTCGTGCCGGGAAACCACCTCGTCGCTGCCGAGCACGTTTTGCGCCGAATCGTTGCCGTAAACGTGGGTCGAGACGAAATCCACCGGCACGTGCTCGGCGGCGCAGTGGCGGAGGAAATCGCCCACCCAGGCCGCCTGCGCGGTGGCCGGACCGCCGACACGCAGCAGCGGACTGACTTGCTTGATGGCCCGCGCCGCGACGTCGTAGAGATGGAAGTAGGTCGCCTGCTTCGGCTGGCCCGCCCAGAAATCAAGATTGGGCTCGTTCCAGACCTCGAAGTACCAGCGCGCCACTTCCGCTTCGCCGTAACGAGCGACCAGATGACGCGCCAGATGGCCGACTAATTCGCCCCAGCGGCTCCAGTCACGCGGCGGCGCCACGTAAGGGCGATACCAAAAGGCCTGCTGGACGGGCGTAGCGGCCAACTGCCGCGGCATGAAGCTCAATTCGACGAAGGGGCGCACGCCGCGCGCCAGCAGGCCGTCGTAGATCTGGTCCACGTAGGAAAAGTTGTAAACGGGACGGCCTTGCGCATCTTCGGAGTACAGGCCGACGTCGTCGTCGAGAATTCCGTGGGCGCGCACGTAATCGAAACCGGTGGCGGCGCGCACCGTCGCGAGGTCTTGCAGATAGCTGGCGCGCATCGCCAGGCGCGCCCGCCCGGACCCGAACATTCGCTCCCAGAAATGGGGAAAGGCGCGCCCCGGCGCGCGCGCATCGATGGCGACTACGGAAGACGTGGCCGGCGGCGGCGCGCCTAGCGCGGGGCAGAGGAGCAAGGCCGCGGCCAGGACGACCTGGCCGGCTAATTGGCTTGGACGGCGGTAGCGCATCGGTGCGAACGCTAGCCTCGCTAGAGCGTCTGCGCGACCCGGCGAGGGCCGGCCCGCGTTGAAGCTCAACTAAAACGATTCAATACAATTAAGTGAGCCATTTTGCATCAGTCAGGCCGGGGCTGTCAAACCACCTTGCCGTGATCACGGACGGGCACCTCGACGGCGAGTCTGCCTGGCATTCCATCTCTCGCTCAACCGCGCTGTCGAGACTCGGCCGAGGAGTTGCTTCGAAAGCCGCTGCGCCTGGCGCCATGGGCGCGCGAGCGCCGGCCAGCAACATGAGAGCGCTGGCGGATTGCAGGAAGCCACGACGGCTCGGCTGGGCACGCGTGGACATGGGTACGTCAAGAGGACGGATGGAAGCCGGCGCGGCGCTGGGCCAGCTGCGCTTCGGGATTGCGCATGAAAACGTCCCAGATCAGGCCCGTGCGGTGGTTCTCGGCCATCAGCATGGTGATGCCGAGATCAATGCCCAGGACGTCGGCGTCGTACCAGCCGGTGAGCGGATTGAAGGCGTCCACGAAGCCGTAGCGCTGCCACGCCCGCGCGCCGTAGTGCCGCCGAATCGTGTGTAGGACACGGATGCAATCCGGAAAGAGGAACGGCAACGAGCCGCCGGTGGCGCATGGCACGATTGAGCCATCGATGCGTCCCTGCGGCGGCGGACCGCCCCAGGCGGTGTAGCCATGGGCCGAGTCGGAGGCGGTGATACCCCAGAGATCCTCGCTGTAATCGGGAAAGCGGCCGTGCAGGGAGAGACAGAAGAGCTTGTGAGCGCGGGTGGCGCGAATCGAGTTCTCGAAATAATTGGCATAGCGATCGCGCCGAGCGCGAAAGTCGAACCACGCGTGCGAATACTGATGAGTGAACAACGGATCATTGCCCGAGATGTACTCGATGCCGCCGTAGCGGATCACCGGCCGGCTCCAGGCATCCCAGGAGGCCGCCGGCAGCGGATGGGTGGGGGAGCCGAGGCCCAGCAGGTAGATCATCATCAGCTCGCAATAATGATTCCAGCGCGCGGCCAGAAAACCGCTCTCGGGCTTCCAGCCCATGGAAAGGGTGCTGCCGCCGTTGAGCATCCAGGGCCAATCCACGCGCTCATACGCCTCGGCGGCGAGCTGCGCCACCTCGCGATCGCCGAAATATTGGCGCGCCGTGAGCACGCCGCAAAGCAGAATCGAGGTGTCGATCGACGACAACTCGCAGCGGCGCCAGCGCTCGCCGGTTTCCAAATCGATGAAGTGATAAAAGAAGCCGTGGACGTGCGGCATGCGGCGGACGAGGAAGTCCAGGGTGCGCCGCACGCGCTCGCGAATGGCGGTGCTGGGGGCAAAGCCGCGCCGGTCGCCGATACAGAGCGCCGCCAAGCCGAAGCCGGTCGCGGCAATGCTAGACATGCGGCGGCGGTCGCCGCCGGCGGCGAGGGCGCGGTCCTTGACCTGTCCCGTGGCCGGACTGGCCTCGCGCCAGAAAAAGTCGAATGCGGCGCGCTGGATGTCGTCGAGCAAGGCGGCGTCGGAAAGCGGCCGCCGCGGCGGGATCAGCAGCGCCGCCGCGCCCCAGCGCAGCAGATCGCGGCGGCCCATCCAAAGGGAAGGATTCGACACCAGCATGGACATGGACAATTGTGCCCCCATGATCGGGGGCCTGATCCTCGCTTGACGCCCAATCTCGGACAATGCTGGTGATCAAACCGTTTAGCCCACCCTGCGCAGCGTTTGCGCCCTCGCGGCCGCTTTCCTTGTCGCCGCGGCCGGAGGTGCGCCAATGGCGAGTTGGGCCGCCCCCGCCCTTGACGCGCGAGCGCCGAGCAGCCCCAGGCCAGGTTGTTCACTTCCACGCCGTTGACTTGCTAGCTGTTGCCGTTGTTGCGCGTGCCCGCCTCGATGGAAACGATCAACCTATGTGGCGATGGGAACATGGATCAAAAGGAGAGATGCGCCTGCAACTCCACGACGCGGCCGGCCAACCCCGACGAGGCGATCCCGAACATGGGATTGGAGACCGGGTTCTTTTTGCTGTCATTGAAGAAGCTGACCGTGGTCTGGGGGCTTCCGAAAGTAAAGGGGGCGAGATTGAGCTGGTTGAAAAAATTAAAGGCGTTGAAGCGCAAGCCGAGCTTGGCGTTTGCGCCCCAGAAGCCGGTGGCGGGCAGGCCGAAGTTCTTCGAGAGGCTCAAATCCATTGAGGAGTAATGTGGGCCGCGGAAGCTGTTGCGGCCGATGCCGGGAAAGCCGGAGCTGGTGACGTCGAAGTAGCTGGCCGCGCCATTAGGGAAATTGGCGGCAAACGCGGCTGGCGACGCCGGCGGCAGAAAGGCGGCGTTACCGCCGGCGCTGCCGGCGCCGCCCCGGAAGCCGATGGGGCGCAGTGGACAAATCGTCGCCGAGCCCACCACCAGATTGCAGTTGTTCGAGGCTACCGGTGTCCACGGGAAGCCGGTGTGAAACTGCCAGACTGGGCTCAGCTGCCAGCCGCCCAGCGCCTTGCCCAGCCAGGTCGAGGAGTTGGTGAACAGCGGCAGGTCCCAGACGGCGAAGGCGCGAAGGTTTTGCGTGTTGTCGTAATCGGAAGGACCGCGCTCGGTGGAGAGATCGGTCGGATAGGTCTGATTGGTGACGAACCCTGGCCCCTCAGCGGAGACATCGTCAATGGACTTGCTGTAGACGTAGGTGAGGTCGGCCATCAAGCCGTGAGCGAAGTGATGCTGCAAGTGCGCCAACAGCGCGTTGTAATCGGCGTTGGTGTCGGGCGTGTATTGAAACACAGCATTGAACTGCGCGCCGGGCTGGGGATAGAAGTAGAGCAAATTCTTGATGCGCAGCAAGCCGTGGCTGCTGCTGCCCTGATAGCCGAGGGAGGCCATCCAATCGCCCGGCAAGGCATATTGCGCCTGGAGCGAGTATTCATAAACGTACGGGTTGGGCATGTTGGGCGCCGTGGCCCAAACATTGGGCTGCTGGCCGACGGGCAGATTGTTCGCCGGGTTGATCGGCGCCGCCAGGGCGGGAATCGCGGGAAAGGCAAGTGGGGTGTTGGCGCTAGCCAGCGAGTACTGCAGCTTGCCGCCCATGAAGGGACTGCCGGAGGTACCGCAGCAGAGGCCGAAATTCGCCGCCAGGGGCGGGTTGGTATTGGTGTTGTCGAAGGCCACGTTGTCGAAGTTATCGAAGAAGATCCCGAAGCCACCGCGCAAGACGGCCTTGTTGGCGAAGGCTTGGGGGCTCCAAGCGAAACCGAGGCGGGGGCCGAAGTTGTGGTACACGGCCGGCCACATCTCAGCCGGAAAGACGGCGCGCGCCTGCTGGAGGCCGAGGATGGGATCGGGGCTGGGGACAAGGTTCTCAAGCTGGCCGCGCGTTTCATTGGGCGGCGCGAAATAGTCCCAGCGCAGGCCAGCGGTGAGGGTTAGGTTAGGGCGAAATTGGAAGTCGTCCTGGAGGAAAGCGCCGAGGATGGAATCGCGGTAGTAGCGCTGCGTGTCGGTGGGCGCGCCGGTGCGCGGATCCACGTTGATAGCCTCGAAAATGGGTGCGCCGTTGGCGAAATCCCACGGGCCTTGAAAGACGATGTCGGGGCGGCCGCCGCCCAGCAAGTTGTTGTTGTTTTGCTCGCGATCGAACTCGACGCCCATGGCCAGGGCATGGCGGCCGCGAATGGCGCTGAGCTGCTCGCGCAACGCGAAAGTGTTCTCGGCGAAGATGCCGGGCGTGGTACCGGCCTGGGCGGCGCCGAGGATGAGGCGCTGGCCCTTGGGAAAGATGCCCTGCACCTCGGTGCGCGGGATCGCCCAGTCCACGTTCGGATTGGCGGTGAGGTCGTTAAAGGCCCAGCGCGTGAAGTCGAAGCGCAGCTCGTTGACCATGGTGGGCGAGAGGGCGCTCACCCAAGCGAGAAAACCGGAGGGGCTGAGGCGATGGGTATGCAGGTCGGCCATGGGGCGGGCCTGCGCGGCGCCATCGGCCTGAGTGCCATCTTGGACGACAAAGAAGCTATTGGCGGTGAAGGTGTCGCGCCCGCGCGTGTAATCGAGGCGGGCGTTGTATTGGGCGCCGGTGGTGTGCGAGGGCAATTGCAGCTGCGCGAACTCGAACTCGTCAATGCCGCTAAAGCCACCGCCGGCGCTGGTCGAGAAGTTGTCCACGTAGGTGCCGTAGGCGCCGGTGGGCGAGCCCACGTCCACGCCCTGGCCGACGATTTGGCATTGGGCGGTGGCAAACCCGACGCAACTGGGCGCAAGCACCTGCAAGACGCGCGGCGCCTCGCCTTTGGCCCCCAGCGTGGCCGCGACCGGGGTACTGGCCCCGGCATGACCAGCGATGAGCTGATCGAAGGCCGGCGTATCCACCCACTCGTTTTGGAAAGTGGAGCTGTTGTCGTGCAGGCCCTCGTAGTTGAAAAAGAAGAACAACTTGTCTTTGCGGATCGGACCGCCGAGGTCGCCGCCGAATTGGCGGAAGGCGGAATCCACGCGCAGGGGCGGGGCGAAGCCGCTCCCTGGATTGTAGCCGCCGTATTTGTTGTAGGCGTCCAGCCCGGGATCCCGCAATTGGAAGAAGCCGCCGCCGTGCCATTGGTTGGTGCCGCCGCGGGTGATGGTCTTGATGTGGACGCCGGAATTGCGGCCGTCGGCGGCGTTGTAGTCGTTGGTGACGACGGTGACTTCTTGCACGGAATCGGGACTAGGGGTGATGACCGCCGCGCCGCCCCATTGCAGGCTGTTCACCGAGACGCCGTCAATGGTGTAGTCGTTAGAGGTGATGCGCTGGCCGCTGCCGCTGATGGACTGCTGGTTTTCCGTCTGATAGAGGCTGAGGTTGGAGCCGCCGGTGCCGCCCGATCCGTTGTTGGCGCCGGGGCCGTTGGGGAAGCCGACCGATCGCCCGGTGCCAGAGCGTTCGCCATCGCCGAAGACGCCGGGGCTGAGGCGGATCAGTTCATAGGGATCGCGGCCGAACTTGGGCAGGGCGACGACGGCCTGGCCGCCCAGCGTGGTCGAGATGCTGGCATTCTGGGTTTGCAGCAGGGGCGCGGCGGCACCGTTGACGGTCACCGCCTCGGTCGCTGGGCCGATGCTGAGTTGGAGGTTGAGCCCGCGCGGCTGCTCGGCCAAGACGGTCACGTTCTCGACCTGGCGCGGCGCGAAGCCTTGGGCCGTGACCTTGACGTTGTACAGGCCGGGAGGCAGTTGAGCGATCTCGTAGGCGCCGGCGGCGGTGGTGAGGGTGCTGCGCTGGACTTGCGTCGCTTGGTTGATGACGACGATGCGCGCACCGGCAACCATGGCCCCGCTGGGGTCCGTCACCACGCCGCGAATGGCGGCCTGGTATTGCGCCCAGGCCGGGATGGAAGCCAAAACCAGCAGGGCGGCCAAGCACCAAGCCAGCGGATGCGACCGGGCGCCGAGACAGCGAGAACGAGACGGCGTAGGCATAAGTGGACTCCAAAACACTAAAACGATTCAGTGACTCGCGCCCTTGTGTATAGCACCGGCCCTCCGGTGCTGTCAATCGGAGTCGCGGGCGAGCAGAGGCCATTGCGGAATTCGCGACAGTAGATGATCATGGCCCATCGCATGAGCAATCCCGCCCAGCGCGGCCGGCGCGGACGGCCAGCGCCGGCCAGCCTGAAGACCCTGGCGCGGCAGCTCGGACTCTCGCCGGCGACGATCTCGGTGGTGTTGAACCGCACGCCGGTGGCGGGCTCGATTCCGGCCGCCACGCAAAAGCGCATTTTCGCCGCCGCCGCCGCCGCCGGCTACCGCCCCAACTTCCTGGGCCGCTCGCTGCGCGCCGGGCGCAGCTTCAGCATCGGCGTGCTGGTGCCGGAGATCAGCGAAGGTTACGCCGCCCTGGTGCTGGCGGGCATCGAAGACAAGCTGCTCAAGGAAGGCTACTTTTATTTCGTAGCCAGCCACCGCCATCGCCCGGACCTGCTGGAGGAAGTGCCGCGGCTGCTGCTGGAGCGGTCGGTGGACGGGCTGGTGGCGGTCGATACGCCCTTGCCGCACGCTCTGCGGGTGCCGGTGGTTTCCATTTCCGGACATCACGATTTGCCGGGAGTGACGAACGTGCGGCTCAATCACCGCCGCGCCGCGCTGCTGGCCCTGGAGCATTTAGCCGCGCTAGGGCACCGCCGCATCGCCTTCATCAAGGGACAGAAGTTCAGTTCCGACACGCATGCGCGCTGGGAAGCCATTCAGCGCGCCGCCGTGGCGCTGGGGTTGTCGATCGATCCGGAGCTAGTGGCGCAGTTGGAGGGGGACTCGCCGTCGCCCGAGCCGGGCTACCGCGCCGCTCGCCAATTGCTGGACGCCGGCCACCGCTTCACCGCCTTATTCGCTTTCAACGACATGTCGGCGATCGGCGCGATGCGGGCGCTGCGCACGCGCTATCGCTTGCCGGAGGAGATGGCGGTGATCGGCTTCGACGACATCGCCAGCGCCGCCTACCAGCAACCGGCCCTCACCACCGTCCGGCAGCCCTTGCGGCGGATGGGCGAGATGGCGGCGGATACGCTGCTGCGCCGCATCGCCGCGCCACGGGCCCGCTTTCCCAAGCTAGTGACGGTCGAGCCGGAACTCATCGTGCGCGCCTCCACCGCCGCCGGCGCCGCCGCGGGGCGTTCGCCGCTGGCCCACACCGCCTCCGTCCCGGTTCTGGACCGCTGAGATGGCTGCCGCGCCTCGCCCGATCGGCCGGCGCACCCTGCCCCGCCCCGCCTTGCTTTTCGCCTTCGCGCTAGCGGGCGTAGGCACGACGCTACTCGGGCCGCTGCTGCCGTGGCTGGCGCACCGCCTGCGCCTGGGCGATCCCCAACTGGGGGCTTTTTTCACGGCGCAGTTCGCGGCCTCGATTTTGGGCGTGCTGCTGTGCGGCGTGCTGCTACCGCGGGGGCGGTTTCGGGCGGCCACGGTCGCGGGACTGGTCTTGCTCGGCGGCGGCATGGCCGCGGTGACGGCAGCGCATTACGCCGGTGTTTTGGCGGCGGTGGCGGTATACGGGTTGGGCCTCGGCATGATCGTGCCGGCCGGCAATCTGCTGGCCGCGCAACTGGCCGCGCCCGACTCCGCCGCTGCCCTCAATCTGCTCAATTTCGCCTGGGCGGGAGGCGCGGTCGCCAGCCCGGGGCTGGTGGCGCTGGCGCTGCGGGCGGCCCGCCCCGGAGAAATTTTTCACGCGTTCGCGGCGGTGGCGGCGCTGGCGGCGGTGATTTGGCTGGCCGACGGCACGCTCGCGGCGCGGCCGCGCGGCGAAGACCCTCCCGTCGCAAGCGGGCCGGCCGCAAAGCGGGCGGCGTGGCTGCTGCTGGCGGCGCTTTTCTTCCTTTATGTCGGCTCGGAGACCGCCATGGGCGGGTGGATCGCGACGCTCGCCCGCCGCGCCGGACTTGCCGGCCGTGCCTGGCTGCTGCCGGCGGCGTTGTTCTGGGCGGGCTTGCTGGCGGGCCGGGCGCTCGCGCCGCTGCTTTTGCGGCGAATCTCGAGCGCGGCTTTGGCCCGCGGCGCTCTCCTCCTCGCCGTGGCCGGCATCGTCGCGCTCGTCGTTTTGCCCAGCGGAGCGGCGGCCCTGCTGGCGACCCATGCTTTCGCTCCGCTTTTCGATCTCACGGCGGTGCTCTGCGGCTTGGGTTTCTCGGTCGTGTTTCCCACGCTCGTCAGCCTGCTGTCGCCCGCCAGCGCCGCCGCCGCGCCGCCGGGCGCTCCCGCGCCCTTGCTCTTCGTGCCCGCGGCGCTCGGCGGCGCCGCGCTACCTTGGCTGGTCGGCGTGCTCTCGCACCATGCCGGCGGCTTGCGCGCGGCATTGCTGCTGCCACTCGCCGCCATGACGGCGATTTTGTTTTTAATGCCGCGGGGCGCGTTGGCGAAACGCTAACGAGCGCCTGGGACGGAAGATCGGCCGCGGCCGCGGCGGCACTATACGCTCGAGTACTTGGCGCAGAGCCGCCGCACCTCCGCCACCAACTTCGGCACGCCGGTCACGGGATCCTCGCCCTGGGCCAGGCTGGGCTCGTATTCGACCGACATATAGCCTTTGAAGCCGGCGCGCGCGAAGCTCTGCCAGACGCGATCCATGTCAATCGGCGTCTTGTCGTCGAACTCGGCGCGGATATGGGTATTGGTGGCGTAAGGGATGCAGGCCTCGATCTGGGCGTAGGCTTCTTGCGAGGCGGAGGGCAGGAAATGGGTGATGTCGAGATTGATGCCGGCCCACGGGGAGTTCACGCGGTGCATGATTTCCAGGCAGACGTCGGCGGTTTGGGTGATGCCCGAATGGTCCTCGACACCCAGCATGATGCCGCGTTCACCGGCGTAATCGCAGGCCGGCTTCATGGTTTCGACGATCCAGTCAACCCCTTCAGAAATAGAGTGGCCGGCCGGCAGCTTGCCGCCGAAGACGCGCAGATGAGGCGCGCCGAGGCGGTCGGCGACGTCAATCCAGTGGCGAATCTCGGCGAGCACCGCTTGGCGCCGCGCGGGGTCGGCTTGCACCATGGTCGCGCCGCTGGCGGCGCCGGAAAAGGCCAAGCCGTTGCGATAGGCCAAATGGCGCAGCGAAGCCAAATAGGCGGGATCGGTGGACTTGAAGTAATAAGCCGTCATGTCCACGGCGGTGAGCTTCTGGGGCACCGCCCAGCGGATGAAATCCTCGAGCGTCATCGCCCCGCGCCGCATATAGCCGTTGAAGGAGTAAGCGCAGCAGCCGGGCAGCAGGCGCGCGGTGCCGGCCACCTGGGCCGGAGTGACATCCAAGGCGGCGCGATCGGCGGCGGTGATCTCGGAATCGCGGCGCCGCTGGGTGGCGGCAGTCAAGGCGAGCGCGCCGGTAGCGGCCAAGAACGTTCTGCGTGACGGTTTCGATGTCATCGTGATCTTCCTCAATGGCTCCGCAGTATGGAGAAGGCGACGGCTGCCGGGGCCAGGCTATCATAGTGCGGCACCATGTCCAATTGCTTGCGAGTAGGGATCGCGGGCGCCGGTTTCGCGGCCGCCCTGCATGCCGCCAGTTGGCGACGCGTCGCCGCAGCGCCGATCACGATCGCCGGCGTTTACAGCCCCTCGGGCCAGCGCCGCGCCGCCTTCGCGAAAACGCACGGCATCGCGGCCTTTGCCTCTTGGGAGGATCTCGTGGCCGCGGCGGACGTCATCGACATCTGCACGCCCGGCGCCAGCCACGAACCGCTGGCCGTGGCGGCGCTCGAGGCCGGCCGGCACGTGATCGTCGAAAAGCCCTATACCGGCTATTACGGCGCGGTCGAGCCGGCGGCGACCGGCTTCAGCTACGATCGCCGCCGCGCCGCCGAGCGAGTGCGGGAAAGCTGCCAGCGGTTGCGGCAGGCGCTGGAGCGTTCCGGGCGCCAACTCGGCTATGCGGAAAACTGGGTTTACGCGCCGGCGGTGCAGAAAGAGCGGGAAATCCTGGAAAAGTCGCGGGGGCAGATTTTGCGCCAGTTGGGCGAGGAGTCGCACTCCGGCTCCCACGCCCCGAGCTACGGCGTGTGGCGCCAATCGGGCGGCGGCGCGCTGGCGACCAAGGGCTGCCATCCGCTGTCGGCGGCGATTTATTTCAAACTAGTCGAGGGCTTAACGCGGCTGGGCCGGCCGATTCGGCCGGCCCTCGTCAGCGCCCACGCGCATCGCCTCACCCAATTGCCCGGTTATGTCAATGAAGGAACGCTGCGCACCGATTACACCGACACCGAAGATTACGGGCAGATGCACGTGACCTTCGACGACGGCACGATCGCCGACATCGTGGCTTCGGACGTGGTGCTGGGCGGAGTGGCGAATTGGATCGAAGTCTTCGCCGGCAATCACCGCACGCGCTGCAATCTCAACCCCATCGATGCGCTCGAGACCTTCGTGCCCGGCGCGGAAACCTTGCGGGACGTCTACGTGGTAGAAAAGATCGCGCCCAAACAAGGCTGGATGCGCCCCGCCCCGGACGAAGACTGGCAGCACGGTTATCCGCAAGAGCTGGAAGACTTCGCGCAGGCGTTTCATGCCGGGCGCGAGCCGCTTGCCAGTTGGCGGCTAGGCGAGCTGGTCAGCCTGACCCTCGCCGCGGCCTACGTTTCGGCCAGCGAAGACGGCCGCGACATCGAGATCACGGGCGGGGAGTAACGGCATGCCTTGGTTCGTTCACGAAGAGGACGCGATATCCCCCGCCACGCTGGAACGGCTCGCCGCCCAGTTGGTGGAAGAGGCGCGCCAGCGGCTGGCCCCCAATCCGCGCCGCGCACTGCTGCTGCCGCCCGACTTGACGCGCATGCACAGCGGCGCCGGCCGGCTGACGGAATTGATCTACCGGCAACTGGGGCGCTGCGAGACGCACCTGATCCCCACGCTCGGCCAGCATCGGCCGCATAGCGAAGCGGAGAACCGGCGCATGTTCGGCTCCGTGCCGGAGGCGCGCATCCACGCTCACGACTGGCGCGGCGGCGTGCGCCGCCTCGGCACGATCCCGGCCAAAGTGGTCGCCGAGCGGACTGCGGGCAAGGCCGATTGGGAGATTCCCCTCGACTTGAACCGCTCCTTGATCGAGGAGCGCTGGGATTTGATCGTTCACGTCGGCCACGTGGTGCCGCACGAAGTCTTGGGATTCGCCAGCCACAACAAGAATTGCTTCATCGGCTTGGGCGGAGGCGAAACGATTTCCGCCGCCCACATGGCCGCCGCCGCCTGCGGCATCGAGAACAATCTCGGCCGGCTGATCTCGCCCCTGCGCGCCTGCTTCAACTGGGCGGAAGAACGCTACCTGGCTCGCTTGCCGCACGTCTATTGCCTGCTGGTGCTGGCGCTCGACGAGGCGGCGGGCGGATTGGTCACGCGCGGCGTTTACGTGGGCAGCGATTTGGAGACCTATCTCGCCGCCGCCCGCGCCAGCACGCGCCACAATATTTGCCGCCTGGCGGCGCCGCTGCCGCGAGTGGTGGCGTACATGCAGCCGGACGAGTTTCGCTCCACGTGGGTGGCCAACAAGGCCATCTACCGCGCGCGCATGGCGCTCGCCGACGGCGGCGAATTGCTGGTCTTGGCGCCCGGCGTCGAGCGGTTCGGCGAGCAGCCGGAAGTGGATGCGCTGATTCGCCAATACGGCTACAGGGGCACGCCGGCCACGATGGCCGCCTACCGCGCCGATCCGCGGCTGCGCGCCTACGGGCTGGCCGCCGCCCACTTGATGAACGGCTCGAGCGAGGGGCGCTTCGCCATTACTTACGCTGCCGGGCGGCTCTCGCGCGCCGAAGTCGAGGGGGTCGGGTTCCGCTACGCCGATCCGGCCGCCGCGCTGGCCCGCTACGATCCGCGGGGGCTGCGCCCCGGCGAAAACCAGCTCGCCGACGGCGAGCGGGTCTATTTCATCGCCTCGCCCTCGCTCGGATTGTGGTCCACCGCCGCCCGCCTGGCCGCCAGCGCCTAGCCGGTTCCGAAAAGCTCCGTAAGCTGCCTGCTTTTTGCGCGCCTCGCGCGCGCTGCGCGGACCCCAAATGTTCGGATCACCGTGTCACGGATCCTGCTTTTTGCGCGCCTCGCGCGCGCTGCGCGCGCGTACTGCGCGGCAAAAGCGACGGCTCCGCCCTGATCCAAGACTGCCAAGCTTAGTGCCGTTCGCGCCTGGACGAGTTGCTTGGCCGGCGTGTCGGCTTCCTGGTCCTAAAAATGTCAGTAAATGATCGTGAAGTTCCCATTGCGATCTGGAAGTATGGTCGGTAAGCCCCATACCGGCACGCCGGATGCGTGCCCTGCGGTGCCAATAGGCCGACCCGCCAAATCGTACAGCTGCCACGCGAGCGAACCGCCCTTGGACCAAGCAGTACCTTCGGTCCAGGACAGAAGGACTTGGCCACGCGAGTTCGCGGCGATGGCAGGATGTTTTCGATCATCAGCCTCGCCCGAAGCAGAGAACGCCGAGGAAAGCGCGAATGTTCCCGGGTCAATCTCATCGAAGTAGACCTGGCCTGCGGTCTCCCACGCGGCTAGGACACGCTGGCCGCCCTCGCTCAAATAATCGGCGCTCATGGGGCAGGCATCCAGCTCCCACGGAGCCACGGTCGAGGCACGGAATGATCGGCCGCGGTCGGACGAAACCAGCAGCGTCATGTCGCGATGAATGTTTTCTCCAGCGGCGCGATAAAGAATGTAAAGTGTCCCGTGGCTGTCGACGAATCCGCGCATGCCGCAGCAGCCGCATGCCCCAAGCGGAGCGGGTGAAACCGCCCTCTCGCGCGCGAAAGACTTGCCGCCGTCGGTGGAGCGAGCCAAATAAACGCGCCGATTCGCTTCGCCGGGCTTCGCGCCGGTGGCGTGCCACATGACGTAAACATTGTTCTCGAGATCAGCCGCAACGGAAAGGCCTCCATTCAGCCCCGTGGCGTATTGAATCAAGTTACGCTGCGGCTCAAAGGCTGTGCGGGAATCGCTTAGCCGAGAGAAGAGGAGAGGTGTCGTGCCGCCCGGGCCAAGTGGCTCGGCCTGCTTCGATCCCATCCAGACGACGTAGACGCTGCCGTCTGGCCCCAGCGCCAGTTGCGGTCCACGCACTGTCCCCACTGCTAGCGCACTGCGGGGCTGGCTATTCACGCGAATCGGTGTCGAAAAATCCTGAGCGCCAGGCTTGCGCTGCACGTACTCGATGTTCCCGGCCGAGGGGTCGCCTTCGAAATAGATCATGTGCTGCACGCCCTGACGGTCAATTGCGCTCTGCGGCTGGATCTCGCCGACAGGGAGTCTCAAGGTCGTGATTTTGGGGATCACAGGAGCGCCGTGCGTTCGCGCCCCGACAAGCACGGCCGCCGCCAGCGCGCAAACTACAATTCCGCTTAGCCTCATCCCTCCCATCGACGAATTTTAATATCGGGACTGACTAATGTCCTGCAAAACTGCGAAGCCTCGACAGCACTTGAAACGCGCTTCGGAGTTCGCATGGCACTGTCTCCGCCACAGTTTTGCCTCCCGGCTGGCAATGGCTGGCGTGGGCCTGCGGGACGTGCAAGAATTAATGGGTCACAGGACCATCATGAGGTGCCGTTACGCCCACCTCGCCCCGCAGCACCAGTTGGACACGGTGCGCCTGCAGGACGGGTGGGGCAAGCAGCCCGCCATGGCCGACGTACAAACGGACGCCAAAGCGGACACCATAGGTCTTGGGTCCACTGCGCCTGAGTTGCAAGCCCATGCGCAAGTAGCTGTTCAGTAATGATTTAGCGTAGATCGCTGGAGTGGCGGAACTGGCAGACGCAGCAGACTCAAAATCTGCCGGAGCTTTGCTCCTTGGGGGTTCGATTCCCCCCTCCAGCACCAAGTGAACTGAACTTCGGGGGAGGACGCGATGGCGGCCGAGGAGCTTCCCGAGTGTACGGCGGCGGAGTTGCATGCGCGGCTCCGCCAGCAATGCGACAACCCGAAGGGCGGCGAGCTGCTCGTGCTGGATGTACGCTCGCCGGAATCGTTCGCGCGCGGCGCCATTCAAGGCGCGCCGCTCCTGCGCAATCTTCACTCGACTCAGTTTCTTGCCGACCCGGCCGCTGCCCTGGCGGCTCTGCCCGAGACGAAGCAGATCGTCGTGGTGTGCAACCACGGCAACTCCTCGAAGCAGGTGACGCGCGAGCTGCGCGCGCGCGGCCGGGATGCCGTCAGCGTGCGCGGCGGCATGGCGGCCTGGGGCGAATTACTGGTTGCGCGGGAGGCGGCGCGGATAGGCGAGGCCGCGATCCTGCAATTCGACCACGTCGGCAAGGGCTGTCTTTCGTATTTGTTGCAGACGCCGGCCGGAAGCTGGGCGGTCGATCCGGCGCGGCACATCGAACCCTACCTGGCGGCCGTTGCCGCGCACGGCGCGCCCCTGCGGCGGGTGCTCGACACGCACGCTCACGCCGACCATATCAGCGGCGGCCGGGAACTGGCGCAGCGCGCGGGCGTGAGCTACTGGCTGCACCCCTTCGACGCGCTCTCGCCCTGTGACCTCACGCCGGCGGCG
Source organism: Terriglobales bacterium (assembly GCA_050746125.1). Lineage (GTDB taxonomy): Bacteria > Acidobacteriota > Terriglobia > Terriglobales > SCQP01 > JAJPKR01. The sequence goes on from JBOGKX010000202.1 coordinate 71,053, forward strand.
TTCGCCTTCGAGCCGCTGTGGGAGGGCCAGCGCGAGCGGCTGGATGGGCTCGAGATACGCGTCCTGCACACGCCCGGGCACACGCTCGGGCAAGTCAGCTTGCTGGTGAACGAAGCCTATCTGCTGACCGGCGACACGGTCTTGCTGCGTTCGGTGGGCCGCCCCGACTTGGGCGGCCACGCCGAGGCTTGGAGCCGCCGTCTCCACGCCACGCTGCGCGCGCTCGCCGCCCTGCCCGACGACTTGCTGGTGCTGCCCTGCCATTGCGCCGCCCCGGGCGAGGCGCGCGCCGACGGCGTCTATGCGGCCCGGCTGGGCGATCTGCGGCTCGCAAACGAGGCCTTGGCGCCGCGCGGCGAAGATGAGTTCGTGGCGTACATTCAGGCGGGACTGAGCGAAGTTCCCGCCGCTTACCGCGCCATCAAGCGCCTGAACTTGGGGCTGGAAGAAGCCGACCAGGCGCGCCGCGACGAACTGCAAATGGGCAAGAACCTATGCGCGCTGTCGCATGCCTAGCTTTAGCCCAGAGGGCGCCAAGGCGCGGCTGGACACGCTGGTGGTCGAGCGCGGCCTAGCGGCCTCCCGCCAGCGGGCGCAGGCGCTGATCGAACAGGGACACATTCTGGTCGAGGGCCGCGCCGTTCTCAAGCGGGGCGCGCGGGTAGCGGTTTCGGCGGCGCTGCGGCGCCTGGGCGAAGAGCGCGCGTATGCGAGCCGCGGCGGCGAGAAGCTGGAGGCCGCGCTCGCGGCCTTCGTGCTCGATCCCCACGGCTGGGTTTGCCTGGACGTGGGCGCCTCGACCGGCGGCTTCACCGATTGCCTGCTGCGGCATGGAGCGCGGCGCGTGTACGCGATCGACGTGGGGCACGGCCAGCTCGACCCTCGCTTGCGCGCCGATCCGCGCGTGATCGCGCGGGAGAAGTGCAATGCGCGCGCCTTGCGCCGCGAGGATTTCGGCGAAGCCATGGACATGGTCACCGTGGACGTCGCGTTCGTCTCGGCGACGCTGCTGCTGCCCGCACTGGTCCCGCTGTTGCGGCCGGGCGGAGCGATGGTGATCCTGGTCAAGCCACAGTTCGAGGTAGGCCGGGCGCGTATCGGCAAACGCGGCGTGGTACGCGACGAAGCGGCGCGCGCGGCGGCCCTGGCGCGAGTGCAGCAGGCGGCGGAGGCGGCGGGCCTGAAGCCACGGGGCGCGATCCCCAGCCCCATCTTGGGCGGCGAGGGCAACCGAGAGTTTTTGCTCTGGGCTGAACGATAATCGTTTCTTGGCCCTGAAAGCGCCCATCGCCGTCTTCTCGAAGCCCGGCCACCCCTTGGTGGCCTCGGTGGCCCGCACGCTGACCGGCTGGCTCGAGGCGCGCGGCGAAGCGGTGGCGTGCGACCCGGCCACGGCGGCGGCCCTCGGCCGCGGCGACGGCGTAACGGATTGGCACGGCTGCGCGCCGCGCCTGGCGGTCGTGCTCGGCGGCGACGGCACGCTGCTGCGGGTGGCACGGCATTTGCGCGGCGCCGACGTACCCTTGCTCGGCGTCAACCTGGGCACACTGGGTTTTCTGACCGAACTGACGGCCGCCGATCTGCCGCAGGGGCTGGAGCCGATCTTGGCCGGCGATTACGTATGCGACCGGCGCGGCGTGGTGGCGGCGCAGGTACTGCGCGGCGGGCGGCCGGTGGCCCGCATGGACGGCCTCAACGAGGCGGTGATCAGCAAGGGCGCGCCGGCGCGCATCATCGAGCTGGAACTGCTCGTCAACGACATCCCGGTTTCCGTGCTGCGCGCCGACGGCTTGATCGTTTCCACCGCCACCGGCTCGACCGCTTATTCTCTCAGCGCCGGCGGGCCGGTACTGCATCCCGCGCTCGAGGCTTGGGTGATCACCCCCATCTGCCCGCACACGCTCAGCAACCGGCCGCTGATCGTGCACGATACGGCGATCATCGAAGCGCGCCTGCGCAATGCCGCGGAACAGACCTTCCTCACCTTGGACGGGCAGGAGGGCGTGCCCCTCGAGGCCGGCGATCGCGTGCTGTGCCGCAAGGGCGAGCATGAGGTGACGCTGGTGCGGCAATCCCGGCACTCGTTCTTCTCCGTGCTGCGCGACAAGCTGAACTGGGCGTGATGGCGACCGATTCTCGCACGTTGGTCATCGTCGGCGCCGGGGTGGTCGGCTGCGCCATCGCGGCCGCGGCCGCGGAGCGTTTCGCGGAGGTCTATCTATTGGAGATGCTGCCGAAAGCGGGCATGCTGACCAGCTCCCGCAACAGCGGCGTGCTGCACTCCGGCTTGTATTACGCCGCCGGCTCGCGCAAGGGCTTTCATTGCCTGCGCGGCAACCGCCTGCTGCGGGAGTTTTGCCAGCGCCACGACGTGCCCTGGCGGCCCTGCGGCAAATTGGTGGTGGCGAGCGCCCCGGACCAGGTTCCAGGGCTGGAGGAATTGGCGCGGCGCGGCGCGGCGAATGGGGTGGAAGGATTGGAGTTGCTCGACGGGGCGCAGACGCGGCGGCATGAGCCCCACCTGCGCGTGGCGGCGGGGCTTTGGGTGCCCTCCGCCGGCGTGTTGAGCGCGGAGGCGCTCGTGCGCACCCTAATGCGGCTGGCGACGGAGCGGGGAGCCGACTTCGCGCCCGGAACCCGCTTGCTGGGCCTCGAAGCACGCCAGGGGCGGCTGCGGCTGCGCACCAGCGGGGGCGAGTTCACGAGCGATTTGTTGATCAATGCCGCCGGCCTGTACGCCGACGAAGTGGCCCGCATGGCCGGCGAGGAGCGCTACACGATCTATCCCGTGCGCGGCGAATATTGCCACATTCATCGCCGCCGGCGGGAGTGGGTGCACGGCTTGATCTATCCCCTGCCGACCCCGCTCAGCCTGGGCATCCACGTAACCCGCGGCGTCGAGGACGGATTGCTTCTCGGCCCCACGGCGCGCTATGTTGCCTGCAAGGACGATTACGAGAGCGATCTGCTGCCGCGCGAGTTTTTCTTGGAACAGGGCCGGCATATCCTGCCCGAATTGGAGCTGGACGATTTGACGCTGGCCTATAGCGGCCTGCGGCCCAAGCTAATTCCCGAGCACGGATCGCACGATCACTCCGCCGCGCCCCGGCCATCGGGCGACTTCGTCCTCGAGCGCGACGCGCGGCATGGAAACGTCGTGCATCTGCTTGGCATTGAATCGCCGGGGCTGACCGCATGCCTTTCGCTAGCGCAAGAGGCGGTCGAGCTCGTCGCCGCCTAAGAGGCGGCGCGGCGGCGGCGCCGCCTCTCCAACGTCATTGACAGTCAACGCGCCATGAACGGAAGCGGCAACGGATCCGATCCCTTTCGCGCACCCCGGCAGACCATGGTGCGGCGCCAGCTTCGCGAACGTGGCATCGGCGACGAGCGGGTGCTGGAGGCGATGGAGGCCACTCCCCGCCATATGTTCGTGCCGCCCGAACTGGCCGAGCAGGCTTATGCCGATCATCCGCTGCCCATCGGCTGCGGGGCGACGCTGTCACAGCCCTTTATCGTGGCTTTCATGACGCAAGCGCTGGCCCCGCGCGCCGGCGACCGGGTGCTCGAGATCGGCAGCGGCAGCGGCTATCAGACGGCCATCTTGGCGCGGCTCGCGGCGCGGGTGTACGCCGTCGAAATTCATCCCGAGTTGGTGGCCGCGGCGCAGGCGCGCCTGGAGGCGCTGGGCCTGGCCGACAAGGTGGAGATGCGCGCGGGCAATGGCCGCGACGGCTGGCCGGAGCAAGCGCCTTTCGACGGCATTCTGATCGCCGCCTGCATGGAGCAGCCGCCCACCCAATTGACGCCGCAATTGACCGAGGGTGGACACATGATCTACCCGCAAGCGATGAAGCCCAGCGCCGACGAGGATCAAAACCTCTGGCTGGCGCGCCGCGTCGCCGGACGGCTGGAAACGCGCTGGCTGGGGTACTGCCGCTTCGTGCCGCTGGTATAGCCGCCGCTTACGCCGGCTCGACTTCGATGGCTTTATGCTCGGCGTCGAGGCGAACGACCCGGAACTGGCGCACCGAGCCGGGCTTCAACTCGAAGCGGGGAGTCTCGACGGCCGCGCTGGCGGCGGGTTGCGCCGGCTTCCAGACGGCGGCGAGCTTGGCGGCCAGCGTCCCTTCCTCGATGCGGCGGGCGGGCGGCGCGGCGGAGGGACAAGCCGCTTCGATGCCCTCGCCCAACTCGATGCGGCCGGGATAGGCCTTGAGCACGCGGCCGCTGAGCACGTCGCCGACGGCATGAGCTTGGATGAACTCGTCGGCGGGAGTGGGAGCCAGTTGCTTGAGGCCGAGGCGCAGGCGACGCTTCTCGCGATCCAGTTCGAGCACGACGACGCGCACCGTGTCGCCGACCTTGACGGCTTCGCTGGGGTGCTTGAGGCGCTCTTCGCTGAGGTCGCCGATATGGATCATGCCATCCACCCCCTCGGAGATCTCGAGAAACGCGCCAAAGGGCTGCAAATTGCGTACCCGGCCCTCGATCACGGTGCCCGGCGCGTAGCGCGTGGCGGCATCTTCCCAGGGATCGCCGAGCGCCTGTTTGAGGCCGAGGCCGATGCGGCGCTGCCCGGTATTCACCTGCAGCACGACGCTTTCCACGATCTCTCCCGGCTTGACGATGTCGTCGGGCTTGCGCACCCGCCGCGACCACGACATCTCGCTGACGTGGACGAGGCCCTCGACGCCCGGCTCGAGTTCGACAAAGACGCCGAAGTCGGTGGTGCGCAGCACGGTGCCCCGCACGCGTTGGCCGACCTGGTAGCGTTCGGCGACGCCCGCCCAAGGATCGGGCGTGAGCTGCTTCATGCCCACCGAAACCCGCTGCTTGCCGGCATCGACCTTGAGGACGACGACGTCGACCGCGTCGCCGATGGCCACCAGCTTGCCGGGATCGGGGAGGTGAGTCCAGGACATGTCGGAGACGTGCAGCAAGGCATCCAGGCCGCCGACATCGACGAAGGCGCCATACGTCGCCAGGCTGCGCACCGTGCCGCGCACCCGGTCTCCCTCGCGCAGCCGCTCGATCGTGACGCGGCGCGCCTGCGCCTCTTCCTCTTCGATCACCACCCGCCGGTCCAAGACCAAGTTCTTCTTCTGCGGTTCGCGCACGATGCGGCAGCGCACTTCCTGGCCGACCAGCTTGTACATCTCCCCCGCGTCGCGCATGCCGCTGCGCGACTGCGGCATGAAGCCGCGCTCGCCCGCGCTGACCGCGAAGCCGCCCTTGATGATGCCGGTGACCTTGGCCCAGATCACCAGGTTGTTCTCGAAGGCGACCTTGAGGTCTTCCAGATTGCGGGGACGGTCGGGCGACAGCTTGCTCAGGCGGAAATTGCCGTCCGCGTCGCGGCCCTCGACCACGACCGGGATCGAGTCGCCAATGGCGACCTCGAGCTTGCCTTCGGCGTCCCGCACCTGCGCGATGGGCACCGAGGCCTCCGCCTTGGCGCCGATGTCCACCAGCACCGCGTCCGCGGTGAAATTCACCACGCGGCCGGTCAGGCGGTCGCCGGCGGCCGGTCCATGCGCGGCCGGCTCGCCTCCGTACTGGGCGAGCAAGTCGGCGAAGTTGGCCTCGGGATTGGGCTCCGTACTGGGCGCGGGTGCGTCGGCCGACCCCGCCGGGGGAGTCGAGGAAGAATTGGGATCAGACATGCGAATCGGGGGATTCCGCTATTTTGGCATAGCCGGCGGCGCGGCGGCGCGGCGGCGTGGCACGGCGCCTCAGGCGCTTCACGTCGCGCGACCGAGGCGGGAAGCGGGTAGCAGGCCGACCAGCTTCCCCGCGGCGACCACGGGCACTAATTGCAGGTGCCTGGCTTTCATGAGCTCGGCGGCGTGGTTGGCGTCTTCCTCGGGCCCGACTTGCGCCGCCGCGGGCGCGACGACCTCGCGGCACATGACCTCGGAAGGGCGGCGGTCAGTGAGTCCGAGATGCAGCGCGGCCGCTGCCGCGGAAATGAAACCTTCGAAGAGCATGCTTTCCCGGCTCGCCACCACGGGCACACAATCTAGTTGGGTGGCGCTCATAATCTCCAGCGCGTCGAGCAGGCGCTCATGGGCCACGCAGACGTCGAAATTCCGCTCCATCGCCTCGCCGCAGGTCATGCCAAGCGCCATTATGGCGCCACCGTGCCCTGGGCAACGCCGATAGCAGGCACACCGGCGGCACGCATCAGGCGATTCAGGCGCGGCACGTCGGTGCGCAGCACGGCGCGCCAGGCCGCGGCCAGGCGCTCGGTTTGCGCGCGCAGCGCCGCGAAGCGCTCGCGGTCGGGCTGCGTGGGAGCGGAGTCGCCATCCTCGACCGCGGTCTCGAAATAGGCCAATTGGCTGCTCAACTGGTTGCCGTAATTGAGCTGGTCCTCGTCGGCGGTCGAAGCGCGGGAAATGAGCTGATCTTCGAGGGCGGTGACGTTGGTATCCAGGGCTTTGGCGTCGGAGAGCACTCGCGCCGGCCCGGCCGCGGCTGGGTCGAGCCGAGCTTCGAGCGCGGCCAATTGCGCGCGCAGGGCGCGGATGGCCAGCACCTCGGCATGTTCGCCGTCCAACAGGTCGCGCATTTGCGTGGCGAGCTGGTACTGCGCCTCCATCTCGGCCGCCGACAGCTTGACGCGGGGGTCGGGCCGGACTTGGCAAGCGGCGGTGTAGGCTTTGCCATCCACCGTGAGTTTGAGTTGGTAATCGCCGGGCAGCACGAGCACGCCTTCCGGCAAGCCGGTATCGTAAACGGCCCCGGGCACCGGGCGCGGCGGCTGCGCCCGCAGATCCCATACAAAGCGATTCAAGCCGGCCTTTTTGGGCAACACGGGCGCGGGCGGCTGATTGTTGTTGGCCTCGGCTGCCTTGGCGCTGGGGCCGTCCGGCTTGGCGCTCGAGAATTGGCGAATGACGCGGCCCCGTGAGTCGAGCACATCGAGGGTGATGTCCTCCTTGGGTGCGGCGGCGAGCTCGTAATCCACGACGATGCCGCGCGGCGGATTGGCGGCAACGCCCGGACGAGCGTGAGCGGGCGGACCGCCATCGTGGAAGCGATAGGCCGGCGGCGGCGAAAAAACGTGGACCGGCGCGGTTAAATCGCCGGCGGCGATTTGGCGTAGCGGCGCCAGATCGTCCAGGATCCAGAATGCGCGCCCATGGGTGGCGACCACGAGATCGTTGCCATGGACGGCGAGGTCCCGAATCGAGACAGCGGGCAGATTGAGCTTGAGCGGCTGCCAGCGCGCGCCATCGTCGAATGAGACGTACACGCCGGTTTCCGTGCCGGCGTAAAGCAGCCCGCGCCGCGCCGGATCGGCCCGGACCACGTGGACATAAGAGCCGTCGGGAATGCCGGCGGTGATGGCGCTCCAGGTCCGGCCGAAGTCGTCGGTCTTGTAGATATAAGGCTTGAGGTCGTCGTTTTTGTTGCGATTCACGGCGACGTAGGCGGCGCCGGCGGACCAGGGCGAGGCCTCGATCAAGCTGATCTTGCTCCACGCCGGCAGTTGTTTGGGCGTGACGTCCCGCCAATGCGCGCCCTCGTCGCGAGTGAGGTGAATCAGGCCGTCGTCGCTGCCCACCCAGATCAAGCCGCGCGCCAGCGGCGAGGGGGCGATGGTAAAGATCGTGTCGTAAAACTCGACGCTGGTGCTGTCCTTGGTAATCGGGCCGCCGGGCATGCCCTGCTTGCTCTTGTCGTTGCGGGTGAGGTCGGGGCTGATCACTTGCCAGCTCTGGCCGCCGTCGCCGGTCTTGAACAGCACCTGCGCGCCGAAATACAGCGTGCGGGAATCGAAGGGCGAAAAGGCGAAGGGCGCGGTCCATTGAAAGCGATACTGCTGATCGGCGGCGGCGGAACCATCCATGTTCACCGGCGCCGGGCTGATCAGAAAGGCCTGGTTGGTGGCTTTGTCCCAGCGCGTCAAAATGCCGTAGTTGCCGCCGGCGAAGACGATGTTCGGGTTGCCGGGCTGGGGCTCGATGTAGCCGCTCTCTCCCCCGCCCACGTCGTACCAGTCGCGCGGCCCGATGCCGCCATGATCGCTGGCGCTGGCAATGGCAACCGTGGAGTTGTCCTGCTGCGCGCCATAGACGTGATAGAAGAGCTGGTCGTCCACGGCGACGTGATAAAACTGCGCCGTCGGCTGATTGCCCTGCGAAGACCAGGTCTGGCCGCCATCCAGGCTGATGGTGGCGCCGCCATCGTTGCCATTGATCAGCCAGCGGGAATTGGCTGGGTTGATCCACAGGCCATGGTGATCGCCATGGGGGGCGCGCAGCCGTGTCCAGCTTTGGCCGCCATCGGTCGAGCGGTACATGCTGGTGTCGAGAATGTAGAGGGTATCGGCGGAGTGGGGGTCGGCGAAGATATGAGTGTAGTAGAAGGCGCGCTCGAGGAAGCGATGATCGCCGTTGACAAAGCGCCAAGTCTGGCCGGCGTCGTTCGATTCGTAGAGACCGCCCTTCTTCGCTTCGATCAGCGCCCACACGCGGTCCGGATTGGCCGGCGAGATGGCCAAGCCGATGCGGCCCAGAACTCCCTCCGGCAGGCCGTGGCCGCTCAAATGTTGCCAGGTGTCGCCGCCGTCGCGCGAACGGTAGATGCCGCTGCCCGGGCCGCCGCTGACGAAGGTCCAGGGAGTGCGAAGTTCTTGATACATGGCGGCGAAGAGCACGTGCGGGTTGGCGCCGTCGAAGGTCAGATCCACCGCGCCGATCTTGTCGTCGACGTAGAGCAGGCGCTTCCAGGACTTGCCGCCGTCTTCGCTGCGAAACACGCCGCGCTGCGGGTTGGCGCCGAAGGCGTGCCCGATGGCGGCGACGTAAAGCCGATTCGGGTCGCGCGGATCGACCAAAATTTTGGCGATATGGCGGCTGTCGTCGAGGCCGATATGGGCCCAGGTCTTGCCCCCGTCGACGGACTTGTACATGCCGTCGCCGTAGGAAATGTCGCCGCGCAGGCAGGCTTCGCCCGTGCCCACATAGATCACGTTGGGATCGCTGGGCGCCACGGCCACGGCGCCGATCGACGAGACCGGCTCCTTATCGAAGATCGGCTGCCAGCTGAGGCCGGCGTTCGCGGTCTTCCACACCCCGCCGCCGGCGGCGCCGAAGTACCACACCAAGGGATTGCCGGCGACGCCGGTGACGGCTTCGGCGCGGCCGCCGCGAAACGGTCCGATGAGGCGAAATTTCATCCCCGCCAGCGTGTCTTTGCCTAGGGTCTGCGCCGGCAGGGCGGCGGCAAGGCAAAGCGCGCAGGCGAGCGAGACGACGAAGCGACGGCGCATGAATCCTCCCGAGGAAAGAGGATCATCGCATATTCGGCCGCGCCCGAGACGCGCAAAAACGCGTCAGAGGCCGGCGAAAGCTTGCGCGCGGATGGCCGCGGCCAGGGCGGCGATGTCGGGGGCGAGGGGACGGTCGGCGGCGAGGCGGGCGGCGTGAGCGCGGACGATTTCATGGGCGCGGCGCACGCCGCGGCCGGGCCGCAATGGCAGGCGGTATTCCAACCCCTCGGCGGCGGCCAGCAGCTCGATCGCCAGCAGCGATTCCAGATTGTCGGCGATCTGGCGCAGCTTGAGCGCGGCGGTCATTCCCATCGAGACGTGATCTTCTTTGCCCCCCGAAGTGGGCGTGTTGTCGGCGCTGGCGGGGTGGGCGAGGATGCGCGATTCGTTGAGCACGGCGGCGGCCGACACCTGGGCGATCATGAAGCCGCTGGCCACGCCCGCGTGCGCGGTGAGAAACGGCGGCAGTCCCTCGTTCAGATCGGGGTTGACCAGGCGGTCGATGCGCCGCTCGACCATCGAGCTCAGCGACACCAAGGCGATGGCGGCGGCGTCGTAGGCGAAAGCCAGCGGCGCGCCATGAAAGTTGCCGCCGGAGACCACTTCGAGGGAATCGCCAGCGCAAAGCAAGGGGTTGTCGGTGGCGGAGCCGGTTTCGATTTCGGCCGTCTCGCGGCCATGGCGCAAGACGTCGCGCACGGCGCCATGCACCTGCGGCATGCAGCGCAGCGAGTAGGCGTCCTGGACCCGGGGGTCGTTTTTGAGATGGGAGCGGCGAATCTCGCTGTCTTCGAGCAGTTCCCGGAGGTGGGCGGCGGCGGCGGCTTGCCCGGGGTGGGGGCGCAGGGCTTGAATGCGCGCGTCGAAGGCCACGGGCGTGCCGCGCAGCGCCTCCAGGCTCATGGCGCCCGCCACGTCGGCCAATTGCGCCAGCCGCTCGGCGCGCGCCAGGGCCAAGCCGCCGACCGCCAGCATGGCTTGCGTGCCATTGAGCAGCGCCAGTCCCTCCTTGGATTCGAGGCGCAAGGGCGCCAAGCCGGCGCGCTCCAGGGCGGCGGCGCCGGGCAGGCGCGCGCCGGCGACATACGCTTCCCCTTCGCCGATCAGCACCAAGGCCAAGTGGGCAAGCGGGGCAAGATCGCCGCTCGCCCCCACCGAGCCCTTCTCGGGCACCAGCGGAACCACATCGGCCCGCAACAGCTCCAGCAGCTTCTCGACCACGACCGGCCGCACGCCGCTCGCGCCCACGGCCAGCGCATTGGCGCGCAACGCCAGCATGCAGCGCACCTCGGCTTCGGAAAGCGCCGGGCCGACGCCGCAAGCATGGCTGCGCACTAAATTGGTCTGTAACGCGGAGAGCTCGGAGGGGGCGACCCGCACATCGGCCAGCTTGCCAAAGCCGGTATTGACGCCGTACACCGCCGCGCCCGACGCCAGCAATCCTTCGAGCGCAGCGCGCGCGGCGCGCAAGCGCGTCCGCGCCTCCTCGGCCAGGGCCACCGGCCGGCGTTCCCAGCCGATCGCCGCCAGATCCTCCAAGGTCAGGGCGGCGCCGCGCAAGGTAAGCATAGGGTACAGGGTACAGGCTCCGAGGCGCGGCCGCTAATGGCTGGATTGCAGCTTTCGCGTGTATTGAGCGCGCTGGCGGGCCTGTATCGCCGCCGAGAGCTGGCGCTCGCGCCGGGCGGCGGCGCGATCGCCGAGGTGGTCCAGCGCCGTGCCCAGGAGAAAATGCGCCTGGGCATCCTGCCCGTCGAGCGCGATCGAGCGGCGCAGCGACCGCGCCGCGGCCGCGTAATCCGCGAGCTTGATCTCCGCTTGCCCCAAGCCGAACCAGGCTTGCCGGTAGCGCGGATTGGCGGCAAGAGCGCGAGCAAAGAGGGTCTTGGCCGCCGCCGGCCGGGCTTCGCGAATCGAGATCTGCCCCAACAGGCAGTTGCTGACCGCGTCGTTAGGCTCGAGCGCCAGCTCCGCGCGAAATTCGCGCTCGGCGTCGGCCACGCGGTCCAGCTTCCAATAGAGCAGGCCCAAGCCGGAATGAACGCCCGGAAAGCGCGGGTCGGCGGCCTCGGCGGCTTGATATTCCTTGACCGCGTCCGGCACCTTGAACATCTTGTCGTCGGCCGTACCCATCATCACGTGCGCCTCGGCGGAGTTCGGCGCCAGTTGCATGATGCGGCGGAATACGCCGACCACGGCCGGGTAATTGCCCGCGCGCAGCTGCGCCTGGCCCAGCATGTAAAGCGTGGGCAGATCGCGAGGATTGGCCTGAGAGGCTTGTTCCAGCACGCGGGCGGCGGCGGCGTAGCGGTCCAGCGCAAAAAGACAGAGCCCGCGCAAATCGAGTACCTGAAAATCGCCGCGGTTATCGGCGGCCAGCCGATCGAGCAAGGGCAGCGCCGCGGCGAAGCGCCGCTCGCGGAAATAGGCGATGGCCAAGTTGCGCCGCGTCGTGGCATTGCCCGGGGCAAGGCGCAGAGCGCGTTGGTAATAGGGAATGGCGTCGCCCTCGCGCCCCTGCCGGACCAAGCTGATGGCCAAATCGTTGAGCAGGCCCACCGAGTTGGGTTGCTTCCGCAAGGCGGCGCGGAAGTGCGCCTCGGCGGCGGCGAAATCGCCCTGCGCCAAGGCCGCCGAGCCGGCGGCCGCTTCGGGCGGAGGCAGGGCGGGCTGCTGGGCGGCGGCGAGAGCGGCCAGGCAGGCTATCGCGAGCCACGCGGCGATGCGGCGAAGCGCCATGCCCTTAGGGTACAAGGTCGCCGCGCCCGGCTATTCGATGGCGTATAAATCGAGCTTGCCGCTGCCGAGAAACGCCAGCGTGCTGTGGCCCAGGCAGCTAGCCATGGCGTGGTAGCTCAGGTCGAGCTGCGCCTCGCCCACCAGCCGCAGAGTGGCGGTGGACCAAATGCGCAGGGTGTTGAAGTTGCCTTCCGAGTCTTCCTTTAGGCAAAGAAAATAATCCGAGTCTTGCGAGAATTCCAGCACCGGCAAGGTGTTGGCTTCGAGCGGCAAGAGGTTGGCCTCCACCCCGGTTTCCGTGTCGATCAATGAGACGTGGCGCTCGTTGTTCTTGAAGTCCACCATCTCCACCGCCAGCAGCTTGCCATCCGGAGACAAGGCGCTGACGCCGGCCCCGATGCCCAGGTCGAAATCGCGCAAGACACTCCCTTTGCCATCGAGCCCGATCAGGCGGAACTTGCGGAAGACAAGGTGGGCGTTATCCACGGTTAGGGCCTCGCCCACGGCCTCGCGCACGAAACAGGTGTAGCCCGCCGGGCCGCAGGCCAAGGCGCGCAGCTGATGGCAGCGCAATTCGAGGGAAGGCAGCGGGCACGGCGGCTCCAATTGCGAGCGGGCAATTTGGCCGACGACGCAGGGCTGTTCGCCGATTTGGTGCGCCTGGGCGAGATTCCAAGCGACGAGCGGTTCGCCCGCGCTGGCGAAGGCGCAGGTCTCGACCGGGAGCGGCGAGGCGTACTCGAAGTGAAGAGCGCCGCTATCGGCGGCAAACACGCTGAGGTGGCCTGGCGTGGCGGGATGATTGTCGGCCACGTTGGCGGCGGCGATGAAGCGCCCGTCGGGGCTGAAGCGCAACTGGCCGATGAACTGGGGATAGGCGAACTCGGCCAAGATCTCGCCGGTCTCCGTATTCATGGTGCGAAAGCGCTTATGGCCGACGGCAAGGCTGGCGCCGTCGGGCGCGAGCGCCAAGCGGGTGAGGAGAAACTCCTCGATCGGAAACGAGCGCAGGGGCAAAAGTTTGATCATGCCGGCCGCAATGGGTCACAAACGCAGACCCATTGTACGCGAGCCGCCCCACCGTCGCGGCTAGAGTTTGCGGCAAACCGCGACGCCGTCGCGCAGCGGAACGGTGACGGGAAAAAGCTGGCGGGAAGCGTAGATCAGGCGGTTGAATTCCAGAATCCCGAGCGTGGCCGGGGTGCGGTCGGGGCGGGCCACCTTGCCGCCCCAAAGCACGTTGTCGGCAACGAGCAGGCCGCCGGCGCGCAAGCGGGGCAACGCGAGCCGCAACGCGGCGGGATATTGCTGCTTGTCCACGTCGCAAAAGACGATGTCGAACAATCCGCGGCTGTGTCGCAGCGCTTCCAGCGCGCCGCCGGTGAGGAGGCGAACGCGCGCCGCCAAGCGCAGGCGGCGCAAGTAAGCGGCGGCGCGGCGGACGTTTTCCGGGTCCGAGTCGGTGTAGAAAACCTCGCCGCGCGGGCCGGCGGCCAGCGCCCACCAGACGGTCGAATAGCCGATCGCCGACCCCAGCTCGAAGATGCGGCGGGCGCCGATCATCTGCGCGAGCTGATACAAAAGTCGCCCGACGGCCGGACCGACGATGGGCACCTGGTGGCGCCGCGCGTACGCCTCCATTTCGCCCAGCACGCGCGGCCGCGGCGGCAGCAGGCGGTAAATGTAATCCTCGACTTTCGGCTCGACGATCATGAGCGTGGGGCGCCGAGCGTTTCGCCGGGTTTGAGGACGACGAGTTCGGTGCTGGGGGAAAACGAGCGCAGTTGCTCGCGAAACTCCTGCGGAGTGCCGGTCAGAACCGGGAAGGTGCCGAAGTGCATGGGCACCACCGCCGGCGCCTTGAGCAGCCGGCACGCTAGCGCCGCGCCGCGCGGACCCATCGTAAAGAAATCGCCGATGGGCAGCAGAACCAGATCGGGCTTGTACAGCTCGGCGATGAGGGCCATGTCGCCGAAAACGTCGGTATCGCCGGCATGATAAATGCGCAGACCCTCGGCGAACTCGATCACCAAGCCGGCCGGATCGCCGCCATAGACCATGCGCCCGCCGTCGTCGATGCCGTTGGAGTGCAGGGCGTGGACCATGGTGACCTTGGCGCCGGCCACGCTGACCGAACCACCCTTATTGATGGCATGCAGCTGCGATTGCGGCACGCCCTTGCTCGCCAGCCAGGCCCCCGTTTCGATGATGCAAACCACTGGCGCGGAGGAACTCTTGGCCAAGGGCAACAGGTCGGCGAGGTGGTCGGTATGACCGTGAGTGAGCAAAATGGCATCCGCATGCTTGGGATTTTTCTCCGCTTCCGGGCAAGCGGGATTATGGGCGAGAAAGGGATCGATGTAGTAGGTCTTGCCGGCGGACTGAATGCGAAACGTCGCGTGCCCGCACCAAGTAATCTTGACGCCACGAGTATCCATGCAGGCATTTTAGTCCGACACGGCGCGAACTCGGCAGGTGGAGTACACTGGCGCGTGCCCCCAGGAGATGCCCCATGCGCTTAGCGTCCGCCCTCGCCGCCGTTTTGTTTTGCGCCTCGTTGGGATTTGGCCGCGCTCCCGCCCCCGCGCCGGCGGGCAATCGCGCCCTGCTGGCCCATTCCTTTAGACGGCCCAAAGACAACGGCTGGATCTATGTGCACCTCGAGGGCTCGCCGCGCCAGTTGGGCTATCAAAACGGCTACTGGCTGGCTCCGGAAATCGATTACGTGCTGCGGAATTTCAAGGTCACCATGCCGCGCTCGACTAAGAAGAGCTGGGCGTGGCTGCATGCGGCGGCGCTGAACATGATGCTGCCGCACATCGAGGCGCAATATCGCGAGGAGTTGGAAGGTATCGTTGCCGGGCTCGCCGATCGCGGCGTGAAAGCCGACCTCGGCGACGTGATCGTGCTCAACGCCTTCGAGGAACTGCCCGACTATTACGTGCCCTGGTACAACAAGCGGCACCACGAGGCGCAGGTGGCCGACCTGCGCGCTCCCGGCAACTGTAGCGCCTTCATCGCCACGGGTAGCTATACCAAAGACCACCACATCGTCATCGGCCACAACAACTGGACCAGCTATTTCCCTGGCGAGGACTGGAACATCATCTACGACATCGCGCCCAGCCACGGCTTGCATATCCTGATGGACGGGTTTCCCGGCGTCATCACCAGCGACGACGATTTCTTCGTCAATAGCGCCGGCTTGATGGTCACCGAAACCACCATCACGCAATTCGAAGGCTGGAATCCCGACGGCATTCCGGAGTTCGTGCGCTCGCGCAAGGCGATTCAATACGCCACTTCCATCGATCAATGGATCGCCATCATGCTGAAGGGCGACAACGGCGGCTACGCCAACGACTGGCTGATCGGCGATCGCAAGACGAACGAGATCGCGCGCCTCGAGTTGGGACTAAAGGATCATCGGGTTTGGCGTACCAAGGACGGAATGCTGGTGGGCTCCAATTTTCCCAGCGACCCGCAGTTGAATCGCGACGAGGCGCCCGACTTCAATCCTCGCGACCTGACTTCGAGCCCGAATGCACGCCACGTGCGCTGGGAGCAGCTGAAGCGCGAATACAAGGGCCGCATCGACGTCGCGATCGGGGAAAAAATGGAGTCGGACCACTACGACACGGTCTTGCACCGCATCCACCCCGACGAGCGGACGCTCTGTGGTCACGCCGAGCTATCGCCGCGCGGCGTGCCGCAATGGGGCTGGGGACCATACCACCCCGGCGGCACGGTGCAATCGAAAGTGACGGATTCGGCCGAGGCCGCGCGCATGTCGTTCATGGCGGCCATGGGTCATCCTTGCGGCATGGGCTTCGACGCGGCGGCGTTCCTCAAAGCTCATCCGGAGTACGCCTGGGAAAAGCCCTTTCTCAAGAGCATGCCCAGCCACCCCTGGACGGAGTTCAAGGCCGCGCGAAACTAGCGGGCGAGATTGCGAAGCAGGAATAAGAGATTGGCGGGGCGCTCGGCGAGGCGGCGCATGAAGTAGGGGTACCAATCGGCGCCGTAGGGAATATACACGCGCACACGCCAACCTTGCTGGCGCAACCCACTCTGCAAATCGCGGCGAATGCCATAAAGCATCTGGAACTCGAAGCGGTCGGCCGACAGACGCAACTCGCGCGCGCAGGCCTGGGCGGCGGCAATCATTCTGGGGTCGTGGGTGGCAATCGCCGGGTAGTTGCCGGCTTCAAGCAGGCGGCGTAGCAGCCGCACGAAGTTGGCGTCCACTTCCGACTTATTTTGCAGGGCCACGTGGGCGGGCTCGCGGTAAGCGCCCTTCACCAGCCGCAAGCGCACGCCGGCGGCGATGAGGCCCTCGATGTCGGCGGCGCTGCGGTGCAGATAGGCCTGCACCACGGCGCCCACCGGCAAATCCTGCGCATGGACCTCGGCCACCAAGCGCAGCGTGGCTTCGGTATATGCCGAAGACTCCATGTCCACGCGAATGAAAGCGCCCAAGTCGCGGGCACGGCGCGCCAGGCGGCGCAGATGTTCGCCTGCGAGCGTCTCGCCTCCCCCGGGCACATCCAGGCCGAACTGCGTCAGCTTGACGGAAATATTGGCGTCCAGGCCGCGCGCGGCCAGTGCTTCCAAACTGGCCGCGGCGCCGTCGGCGGCGGCCGCGGCTTCGGGCGGGCTGGCGACATTTTCGCCCAGGTGGTCGAGCGTGGTGGCCAGGCCGGCGCGGCGGCAACTGGCAGCGGCTTCCAGCGCTTGCGGCAGTTCCAGGCCGGCCACGAAACGCTCGGAAAGCCGGCGGCCCAGGCGGCTCGACTCCGCGAAGCGGCGCAAGGAGGGCTGGCGCGCGAGCGCCTGAAGCAAGGGGCCCACCATCAGTGGCCATGCTCCTCGAGGAAGCGTTCCGCTTCGATGGCGGCCATGCAGCCACTGCCGGCGGCGGTGACGGCCTGGCGGTAGCGGCGGTCTTGCACGTCGCCGGCGGCGAAGACGCCGGGGACCTTGGTGAGCACGGAGTCGCGCGTCAGCAGATAGCCGTCGGCATCCATATCGAGCTGGCCGGCAAAGGGGCTGGAGTTGGGGACATGGCCGATGCCGAGGAATACCGCCGAGGTGGACATCTCCCAGTTGCGGCCATCGCGCGGATCGCGCAGGCGCACGCCGCTGACTTCTTTCTTGCTGACGTCGAAGACCTCCTCGACCACTGCGTTGGTTTGCCAGCGGATTTTGGGGTTGGCGCGGGCGCGCTCGAGCATGATCTTCGAGGCGCGAAACTCGTCGCGCCGGTGGACGATGGTGACGGTCGTGGCAAAGCGGGTCAAAAAGATCGCCTCTTCCATGGCGGAATCGCCGCCGCCGACCACGAGAATCGGTTTGCCGCGGAAAAAGAAGCCGTCGCAGGTGGCGCAACTCGATACGCCATGGCCGATCAGCGCCTGCTCCGACGCCAATCCCAACCAGCGGGCGCGCGCGCCGCTAGCGATGATCAGGGTGCGGGCTTGAATCTGGCGCTCGCCGACGAAGAGCCGCAAGGGGCGCTGCGATAATTCGGCACGTTCGACCTGGCCTTCCAAGTACTCGGCCCCGAAGCGCGCCGCCTGCCGCCGCATATTTTCGATCAGCTCCGGCCCTTGAATGCCCTCGGGAAAGCCGGGAAAGTTTTCGACCAGCGTGGTGAGGCTCAGTTGCCCGCCGGATTCATGGCCTTCGATCACCAGCGGCTCCAGGCCCGCGCGCGCGGTGTAAAGGGCGGCAGTCAGGCCGGAACAGCCGCTGCCCAAGATGACAACTTTGCGGATATCCATAGTGAACCGCCTATCTTAGCCGATGGCGCAAGTGCCGCCCGCGATTCAGCGGCCAGCGGCCGCCGCGGCGCGGGCGGGCGTCGTCGCGAGCGCCGGCGAGGGCTGCCGACAGAAATGCGGGAGATCGATTTCGCCGTTAAGAACGGAACGGAGGCTAAACTTTTTTTTCGCGGGAATGTATGACGCGGGGGCCGCGCCCAAGTAGCGCAACACGCGGTCGGACCGCCGCTGGGCGACCTGGCGAACCGCGCAAACGGCGCAAGATTTTGCCCATTTGCTCCGGCGGGCGCCGGCCGGCGCGGCTGATAAGATGGAGCTTATGGCATTGCCCCAAGGCCTGTACGCCCGCTTCACCACCAATCACGGGAACTTTCTTGCCCGGCTGTTCGATGCCGAGGCGCCGGAAACGGTGCGGAACTTCGTCGGCTTGGCAGAGGGCACGAAGGAATTCGTGGACCCCAAAACGCGCCAGAATACACGGCGTCCCTTCTACGACGGCCTGATCTTCCATCGCATCATTCCCGATTTCATGATCCAGGGCGGCGATCCCTTGGGCAGCGGCGTGGGCGGCCCGGGCTATCAGTTCAAGGACGAGTTTCACTCCAGTCTTAACCACGGCGAAGCGGGCATGCTATCGATGGCCAATTCCGGGCCCAACACCAATGGTTCGCAGTTTTTCATTACCGTCGCGCCCACGACTTGGTTGGACCGAAAACATTCGATTTTTGGCCGCATCGTCGAGGGCATGGAAGTCGTAAAGCGCATCTCCGAGATGCCGCGCGACGGGCGCGACCGGCCGTTGCAGCCGGTTAAAATCGAGAAGCTGACAATCGAGCGGGTGAGCTGAACCGGCGCGCCGGCGGCGAAGGCCGTGGCAAGCGCGCAGGATTAATGGGCCATGGGATTGATCACGCCTAAGATGCGGTTCCGCATGAACCGCTGGCGCAAGAAATGGTTTCGCGTCAAGGAATCCGCGCGCGAGACCAGCCAAGAGATCTTCATCGAGCAGAAGATGTGTCCTGCTTGCCGCGCCCTGGTGGACCGCCATAGCCGGCAATGCCCCTACTGCGATCAGGTACTGCAAGTAGCCGGCACCAGCCCGGCGGGGCGGCTGGCGTCGCGCGTAGTGCCGAGCAACGTGCCCGCCACCGGTTTGCTGATCCTCGGCAACCTGGTGCTTTTCATCGTCGAATACGTGCTGAGCCGGGGCACTTTGCTACACCCCGTCAACGACGCCGTCGTGGGGCAACTGGGCGTCGCGTTGCCCATGCCGCTGATGATCGCCAGCGGCCAATATTGGCGCTGGATCACGGCCATGTTCCTGCATGCCGGATGGCTGCACATCGGCTTCAATATGTGGGCGCTTTACGACCTCGGCCCGGTGTGCGAATCGCTTTACGGTCCGGCCAAATTCGTGACGCTCTATCTAATCGCCGGCGTGATCGGCAACGTCGCCGCCAGCTTGATGGGGACCAGCGTGCTTGGCGCCTCGGGCGCGCTCTTCGGCTTGCTGGGCCTGCTGGCAACCTACGGGTTGCGGCGCCGCGACAGCGCTTCCCGCCAGTTGCGCTCCTACGTCGGCCGCTGGATCGTGTACGCGCTGATCTGGACGTTCGTGATCCCGGGCATCAGCGCGGCGGCGCACATCGGCGGCCTGCTGGGCGGTATGGCGCTCGGCTACATGATCTCCGACGACCCGCCCATGACCGAAGGCAGCATCGCCGCTTGGCAGTTGGCGCAATGGGTGGCGCTGGTGATCACTTTCGGCGCTTTCTTCTTGATGGCTCGCTGGTTCCTGCTGTTGGCCCGGTTGCCGCTGAGCTAGCCGCGAGCCCTTAGACGGCGGTGGCGGAGAGGCGCACTTGGTCCTGCGCCAAAAACGTCGTCAGCACGGGATCGGTGCTGGCGTCCATCTCGGCGATAGTGCCGAAGAAACGGAGCCGGCCCTCATGCAGCAGCACCAGCCGGTCGGCCAAGCGGCGGGCGAGGCGGGTGTCGTGGGTCACGACGATGCTGGTGAGCCGCACTTGCCGCTGGACCTTTTGCATCAGCTCGGCCACGGTTTGCACCATGAGCGGATCGACCATCGTGGTGGGCTCGTCGTAGAGGATCCCTTCCGGCCGGGCGGCCAGGGCGCGGGCGATCGCCACCGCCCGTTTCATGCCGGTGGAAAGCCCGGCGGGCAGCTTGTCGCGGTAGCGGCGAATCTCCAGCATGTCGAGCAGCCCGTCCACCACGGCTTCGATCTCGGCGTCCGATATCCCGCCGTGCTCGCGCAGCGGAAACGCGACGTTCTCCCCCACCGTCAGCGAATCGAACAGCGCCCCCGATTGAAACACCATCGTTACCTGCTGGTGCAGCCGGGTCAGCTGCGCCTCGTCCCAATCGGTGATGTCATGCTCGGCGGCGATGACGCGCCCACGATCGGGCCGCAGGAAGCCCATGAACAGCCGCAGACTCACCGACTTGCCCACGCCGCTGCGGCCCACGATGCATAGCGTTTCGCCGCGCGGCACGGCGAAGCTCACGTCATCGAGCACGAGGTTGCGGCCAAACGCCTTGGAGACGTGCGCAAAGGCGAAAAACGGCGGCGCCGTGGTGCTGGCGGAAGCCATAGGGCTAAGTCAAGCTTAGCAATTGACGGTACATATCGAGGGTCGAACCGTCTTCGCTCCACTCCCGGAAGACCTCTAGCGGCCCGGCCGGCGCCACCAGTGCGGCGAAGACTTTTTCCGCCGCCTCGTCGTCGTTGGCCAGCAACGTGAACACCCCCTCCCATTCGATGCGCAGCGCCACGACCACCGCGTCGCCGGCGTAGGCGCGGCGCAGGACGAAGTAAGGCTCGGGCTCCACACCGCCAAATTCCGCCGCGCCCATGTAGAGCAGCGCCAGATCCCATTTTTGATCCGGCCGAGGCGAGAGCTGGCTAGGCAGGCGAAAGCGGGCATCCGCCACTAGCCCACTGACGACGTACACGCGGACCAGCGGCGATGTGCCGCCGTTGATTGGCTGGGCGGGCAAGGGAACGCGCACGCGCCGAGTGTAGCGTATTTGCGCATGTTCTCCGCCGCCGCGACCAGCGTAGAGTGGAAGGTAGCTTCCCCGGGGAGATGGAGTTGGCGGTCATTCATCGATTTGCGATTCATAACGGCTCCTTGGTGCCCAGCGCGGAGATTCGACTCTCGCCGTTTCAGACCGGCTTGCTGTCGGGCTGGGGCCTATTCAGCACGCTCCGCATCTATCGCGGCGTGCCCTTCGCTCTGGAAGATCACCTGGCCCGGCTCGAAGCCGACGCCGCCAAGCTGCGGGTCGACGCGGAGGACTGGCTGCGGCGGACGCCGGCGCTATTCGAGGAATTGATTGGGGCCAACGGCGCAGCCGAGGCCATGGCCCGGATCTATCTGATCCGCAATCACGGCGGGTTGTTGGACCAGCCCTCGCCGCACCCCACCGACCTGTTGATCTTCACCGCCGACCTGCGCGACTGGGGACGGAGCGCCAAGTTGCGCCTGGTCCCCGCCGCGCGCCTGGCCGAGGGGCCGCTGGCCGCCACCAAATCGCTGAGCTGGGCTCACAACTTGGCTTGGCTCGAGGCCGCCGTCCAAGCCGGATTTGACGATGCCCTGCTGCTCAACGAGCGGGGCGAGATCGCGGAATGCACGTCGGCCAACATCTTCATCGCGCGCGGCGGCGAGTTGCTGACCCCGCCGTTGAGCTCCGGCGCGCTGGCCGGCGTCAGCCGCAAGGCCATTCTCGAGGGCGGCGCCCGCGCGGGGCTGCCGGTGCGCGAAACAGCGCTTTTCCCAGCCGACCTGCGCTCCGCCGACGAAGTGTTCCTTAGCTCCTCGACGCGCGAAGTGCAGTCGGTCAGCCAGATGGATGATTACGCCCTGCCACCCGCCGGGCCAATCACGACCCGGGTGCGCACGATCCTAACGGCCGAGATCGAGCGCTATATCGCGCAGCACGGCGCCATCGGCGCGCGGGCGTGAAGCGAACGGCTACGCCTGGCCGCGCCCAGGAAACGGCACCCGCCACTGGCTTTGCTCATAACTGACGTCGAGCCGCGCCAGCACGGCCTCGGGGCAGCCTTGCCAATGGGCCACCATCGTATTGCCCACGTAGCCCAGGTCGGCGACGCCAATCTTGCTGGAAAAGAAGGCCGAGACGACCGCGTCGCGCAGGCGATTGAAGAAGGCGGCCGCGTTGGCGTCATCGATGGTGGCGCGATCGGGCCAGGCGATGCGATCCAGCAGCTGTTTCTGCTGGGCCGTGGCGCAGTCGGCGAAGTCGTGGCCGAATTGGCGCCGCGCTTCGATGTCGAGCCAGAGAAAGCCGCCGCGAATTTCGTCCAGCCAGCGGCCGCGGCGCTGGGCCAGCCAGTCGTCCACGCAAGCGGGTACGCCGGCGGCATTGGCCCCGGCGCTGCGCTCGTCGGCGGGTAGGATCCACTCCGCCAGCACGCCCAGCAGGCGATATTCGCGGGGGTCGAGGGCGCGCGGCTGGTAGGGGCCGGCCGCGGCCGGCGGCGCCCCGCCCCGCGGCGGCATGGCCATGGCC